>JBMNOI010000007.1:0-46567 GCA_050942995.1 Anaerolineae bacterium | reverse complement strand
GGATTGAAACCTGTGGCCCGACTAATCACACACTCAGGAGGTCTGTAGCATCCACCAAATCAGGTGGATGGGGGTTGAAACCCCCAGCTCGGCCCGCGTGAAGTAAGCGTGCCGGGGTCGCATCCACCAAATCAGGTGGATGGGGATCACAGGCGGCGGGGGATCGAGTATATCGATCCCCCGCTTCGCTCTCGTTCAGTGGAACAGGAGCCGGTAGGTCTCGACGGAGAGCCGGCCCGCCTCGGCCAGATCGCCCCGCTCGCGGGCGGCCATTGCCCGATCGTAGAGCGCCCGGGCGCGCGGATCGGCGCCCTCCCCGGCCTCTTTGAGCAGTTGCCGTGCCAGCATCATGAACTCTTCGGCGGGGCCGTCGCGCAGATAGGCGAGTCCGGCGTACCAGGCCACCACATCGCCCCAGCGCTCGTCGGCCGTATTTCCGGAGAAGGGGGTGCGATGAGCGGCCGTCTCGGCGAGGCGCGCGCCGCTCGCCGCCATGCTCTCCAGCGCCTCGTCCATGTTAAAGCGCGAGACGGGGGTCGGATCGATGGCCCGCATCTGTTTGTGGTAGAACCAGTGGTAGATGCTCTGCACGCCCGAGAGCAGCCCCTTGCCGCTGCCCCCCGCCACCGCCGCGCCCAGCGCCGGCAGGCCGTTGCCCTGTGCGTGCGACAGACGCACGCTATCCATAAAGTCCTTGGTCAGGCCGTTGATGTCGCCCCAGTAGACCGGAGCGGTGACGATCAGCGCGTCGGCGCGGGCGACGGCGTCAGAGAGCTCTGCCGGGCAAAAGCGCCCGCCCTCCTCAGAGCCGCCCTGTCCGGTAAAGGGCTTGATGTCGTAATCCACCAGGTATAGCTTGGCCGTCTCTGCGCCGGCACCGGACGCGCCTGCGAGTGCGGCATCGGCCAGTTCGTTCGAGCGGCCCGCCTTGCGCGGGCTCCCCACGATGCCCAGTATATACATTGCTTCCGCCTCCTGTCGCTCTGTCAGATGGTCGGTGATGACCCTGCCTGGGATAGTGGGTAGATTGTAAAAGCGCGCCCACCGGGCGTCAACCGAACAACCCTTTTTCAGATGATGGCTACGCGCTCTGATGCCCGATGGAACCTCTGCCTGCCGCCATGCGTCTATAGATGCGAGGCGGCCGCCATCAGGCCGGGGTTCGGCCCGCCTCCAAAGGTCGCGCCACACGACCTCTGGAGGGCAGGCCACAACAGAGGAGGAGCGATGAGAGACGCATTATCCCGCGTATTGTTACTGTTCGCCATACTGAGTCTGGTGGGTTGTGCGAGCCCCTCCCCCGGCACAGCCGCAAAGGACGTCCGCTCTGAGATCGAGCGCATAGCTGCGCCAGAGGCCGCCGACGCCGACGTGGACGAGCTGGTACAGGGCAACCGTGCCTTTGCCCTCGACCTGTACCGTTACCTGCGCGAGCACGAGGGCGGCAACCTCTTTTATTCCCCCCACAGCATCTCGCTGGCACTGGCCATGACCTATACCGGGGCGCGCGGCGAGACGGCGCGGCAAATGGCCAACACGCTGCATTTCACTCTACCGCCCGATCGCCTGCACCCCGCCGTCAACAGCCTGGACCAGATCCTCGCCCGCCGTGGAGAGGGCGCCGCCGGTCGGGACGATCAGGGCTTTCGCCTGAATGTCGTCAACGCCATCTGGGGCCAGGCCGGCTACACCTTCCTGGACGATTTTCTGGATACGCTGGCCGCTTATTATGGGGCCGGTATGCGCCTGCTGGATTACGCCGCCGATGCCGAGGCCGCACGGGCTACCATCAACGACTGGGTGAGCGAGCAAACCGAGGAGCGCATCGAAGAGTTGCTGGCTCCCGGCGCAGTGGATGCCTCGACGCGACTGGTGCTGACCAACGCCATCTACTTTAGCGCCGCCTGGGCCAATCCGTTCATGGAGGGCGCCACCGTCGACGGCACGTTCCACGGCCACTCGGGCGATACGACGGTGCCCATGATGCGCCAGGTGTCGAATATGCGTTACATCCGGGGCGAGGGCTATCAGGCGGTGGCTCTGCCCTACGACGGCCACGAACTGGCCATGACCATCCTGCTGCCCGATGCCGGCGCTTTCGATGCCTTCGAGGCCGATCTGGACGCCGCGCGCGTGGAAGAGATCCTCTCGGAGATGCAGTTCGAGCGCGTGGCGCTGTCGATGCCCCGCTTCGAGTTGGATACGAACCTGGGGCTGGCAAAGGCGCTGACCGCCCTGGGTATGATCGACGCCTTTGGCGAAAACGCCGACTTTTCCGGCATGACCGGCAGCCCCGATCTGTATATCTCCGACGTGGTGCACCGGGCGTTCGTCGCCGTAGATGAGGCGGGCACCGAGGCGGCCGCGGCCACCGCCGTCATCATGCCCGAGAGCGCCCCCATCGACGAGCCGATCGAGGTGTCGGTCGATCGCCCCTTTATCCTGCTGATCCACGACATCGAGACGGGCGCCATCCTGTTTATGGGCCGCATCGTCGATCTATCCTGACGACAAACCCCCGCCCGGAGAGATATCCCTTCGGGCGGGGGTAATTTTCGGCTCACGGCGTCTACGAGCTACAGCGGCTTCCCCACAAGCACCTTCATATAGTCCTGATAGTTCTTTTTCAGCAGGGCGGGGGTGTCCAGGTCATAGGGGCATTTGGCGGCACACTGGCCACATTCGGTGCACTCCTCGACCTTTTTCATCATCTCGCGGCCCTGTTCAGAGAGCAATCGCGCCGAAGGCGACCGTCTGAGCAACAGCGACACCCTGGCGCAGGTGTTGATGACGATTCCCTGGGGGCAGGGCATACAATAGCCGCATCCCCGGCAAAAGTCACCCTGAAGCTCGTTGCGATCGGCCTCGATGCAGGCCCTCATCTCATCGTCCAGAACCGGTGGAATGGCTATGTAGGAGAGAAACTCGTCCAGCTCCCGTTCGCGCTGGATGCCCCAGATGGGGACGACATGATCGAAGCGCGTCAGCCACGCGCAGGCCGCCGCCGAATTGGTGATCAGCCCGCCCGAAAGGGCCTTCATGGCGATAAAGCCCATGCCCCGTTCTTTACAGGCCTGAACCAGCTCCAGATCCTTCTCCGTGCTCAGGTAGCTGAACGGGAACTGAAGGGTCTCGTACAGTCCGGACTCGATGATTTCTCGCGCCACGTGGAGGCGATGGTTGGTGATGCCGATGTGACCGATCTTGCCCTGTTCCTTTGCCTGGAGGATGGCGTCATACAGCCCGCTCTCATCCCCCGGCTTGGGCACAAAGCCCGGATTGTGATACTGGTAGATGTCGATATGATCGGTTTTCAGCGTGCGCAGGCTTGTATGCAGATCCTTCCAAAAGTCCTCTGCATTTTTGGCCGGGGTCTTGGTGGCGATGATGATTCCGTCCCACATCCCCCGGAACGCCTCGCCAAGCTTTTCTTCGCTATCGGAATAGCCACGAGCCGTGTCGAAAAAGGTCATGCCCCCATCATGCGCCTTTCGCAGAAGATAGACCGCTTCCTGTTTGGATACCCTCTGGATCGGCAAGGCCCCAAAGCCGTTCTGCTCCACCCGTAAACCGGTACGTCCAAGTTCTATCGTTGCCACAATGCTCCGTCCTTTCAGATGGGGTTCTCTGCCGGGCCACACACCGCCGCAAGCCACACGAGCTCGCGCGGGTCGGCCTTTTGCGCCCGCCGTGGACAGGCGCATCGACTATTCTACCACGTTCATCCTCATCTTCCCACTCGACAGATTATGGCGATGGGTACATCGCTGTATGGCAATGGGTGCATCGCCCCATATGGGGCGATGCACTGCATCGCTCACTATCTCCCACTTGCGACAAGCCCCTCTCCAGAGAGATGTGTCCCTCTGGAGAGGGGCCGGCTCGGACTCATGACAGTGCGCACCCGCTCGTCTCTATCAGTTCTTTGTCAGCTCCTTCTCCGCCGGAACGATCACACGATCGTACCGATCGATCTTGTGCGTCAAACGTTCGAGGGTCTTTTTCATCTCTTCGATTCGGGCGGCCAACTGATCGCGCTGTTCGGTCAAGAGCTCGATTCGGGCTTTGATCGTTTCATCGCCCTGCCGAAACAGCGTGACATACTCGATCAATGCCTCGATCGGAAGCCCGGCATTTCGCATGCATTTGACAAACTCGACCCATCGACAATCCCGCTCCGTATAGTCACGGATTCCGCTCGCGTTACGGTTGACCCGGGGGATCAGCCCGATCCGCTCATAGTAGCGCAGAGTATCCGGTGAAAGCCTGTATTTCTCAGCGACTTCTGAGATTCTCATCGATTCTATCTCCTGTATCCGGCCATCGCACCCCCATGGCCGGAGCGATGGCAAGCGCATGGAGCAACCGGGCGTTCTCAGCGGATAAAGTTGGTAAAGGTGATCTCTTCTCGCTCCGGGAACGGGACCCCGGCCTTGATCCCCGCCTCTTTACACTTGAGGAACCAGGCCATATTCCGCGCCAGAATCCGCATCGTCTGTAACCCTTCCAGGTCCTTTTTCACGTCCTCCGGCGTGTGGCCGTGTACCATGTTCCAGTATCTGGACGAGATCACCGGCATCTGGGAGATGGTAAAGTATTTGTTGATTTGATCAAAGGTCGCCGTCGTTCCGGCCCTTCTGGCCGATACAACGCAGGCTGCCGGCTTTAAGTAAAAAAGCTGCCGGCCTGAGCGGAGATCGGTGTAAAAAGCGCGATCCATAAAAGACACGAGGGCCCCTGCCGCGCTTGCGTAATGGACCGGCGTTCCAAAGACGAACCCGTCCGCACTGCCCGCTATATCGAGAAACTCATTGACCCGATCGTCGAAAACGCATCGTCCGGTTTTCGCGCAATTCTGGCAGGCGATGCATCCCGCCAGCGGCTCGGTGCCGATCTGGAATATCTCGGTCTCGATCCCTTCTGCATTCAGCGTGTTTGCCATTTCCATCAATGCGGTATAGGTACATCCGTACGGATGAGGACTTCCGTTAACGAGAATGACCTTCATAGCTCCCTCTTCTAAATCTGTATCGGTTTGATCGCGCGATTGTTCTGACGGGTTGGAATGCCGTAAGGGCGCACAGGCGCTCATCCGGATTCGCCGATCTCGCGCGTAGACGGCGATTCGGCCTACGCCATAGTGGCAATCTTCTCGGACAGTCTCTCCATCACTGCGGGGATGTCGATGCCCTGTGGACATGCAAGGGAACACTCACCGCAGGCTACGCAGTTGGATGGCTTGTCGGCATCGGCCAGCGCCCGGACGGCAAAGTAGATGCCAGGCGAATGGTCGAACGACATCTCGTTGTACAGAGAGAGCAAGCCGGGAATGTCCAGGCTCTGAGGGCAGCCCTCGCAGCAATACCGGCAGGCAGTACAGGGCACAAGGTCTACAAGGGTGGATACTACTTGGTCCAGCAGCCCTTTCTCCTCCTCCGAGATGGGGGTAGGATCCGAAAAAGTCCTGATGTTGTCCTTTAGCTGGTCGAGGTTTGTCATGCCGCTCAGCACAACCTGCACGCCCGGCAAAGACTTGGCGAACCGGAACGCCCAGGATGCAATAGAATCGTCAGGACGGGCTTTCTTGAGCATGACATCGATCTCTTGTTCCAGAGATGCGAGCCTGCCTCCGCGGCACGGTTCCATGACCATCACGGGGATGCCCCGCCCGGCGAGGATCTCGTACTTGCGCCTGGCATCCTGCAGCGTCCAATCCAGATAGTTGAGCTGGATCTGCACGAAATCGAAACAATCTTTCCAATCGAGAAAACGTTCGAGGGTCTCGGGGCGAGCGTGACTCGAAAAGCCAAGATAGCGGATGCGCCCCGCTCTTTTTTGCTCGAGCAGGTATTCCACCACGCCGAGCTCTTCGTTGGTGTAAAAGTCATACGAGGTCTCACAGAGATTGTGCAACAGGTAAAAGTCGAAATAGTCCACGCCACACTTTTGGAGCTGTTCTTCCAAGATTTCGGCCACAGAATTCACCTCGGAACCACTCAGATAGCCCTGGAACCCCAGCTTGCCATCGGTGTAGCTCATCATGTGCCCCGGCAACTTGGTGGCCAGATACCAGCTCTCGCGGGGATACTGGCTCAATACCTCGCCCACAAAGCTCTCCGACTCGCCGTTGTGGTACCTGTACGCCGTGTCGAAATAGTTGATGCCATGCTCGTACGCGTACTCGATGATCTCCCCGGCCTTTTCTCTATCGATAGGGCCACGCTCGCCGATGGTGGGCAGGCGCATAGCGCCCATACCCAGTTGCGAGATCTTGAAGCCGTGAAAATCCTTATAGATCATTGCAAATACCTCCATCGTGTTGTTTTACTCGGGCGAGCTTGAGTGCAGGCACCTCCTTCTCACTTCGCTCTCCTACCGCGCAGAGTCACACCACCGGTATCGCCCTCATCTCCGTAGATAGTATAGCGTCTAGAGTCCGCTCCAGGTCAAAAAGCACCCGCGGATGCGTTGCTCGATCCTTCATTCGTCAGGCCGTGTGGCCGATCTGCTGGTGGCGAAAATGGGGGCTCATCGACAAGCGATGAGCCCCCTATATTTTGCGACGGTTATCACATCTTTACTTAGCGCTCACTCGCCGCCATACTCGAGTGGCAGTGCGGTCTCACGCACGCCCTCTTTGAGCCACTTCTCCCGGGTGAGCATCCAGCGAATCAGTGACAGGCGGATATCCCGGGCCCGCTGGGTGTTGTCTGCCTCGCGCTGCCGTTCCTCTTCTTCCATCCACCAGCGCGTCTTCTCCAGGATGATGGGGGCATCCCATACGTCGGCCTCGGTGATGTGGGGCAGGTAATCGCTCTGGTCCAGTGCCTGCTGCACCAGCCCCTGGAACCAGCTCCAGTTGGCCTTGAGCTTGGTACCGGGGCACTCCCAACCGCCCACGACACTGCTGTGATTGGTGAGCGATGCGCCCGTCTGCCGCATAAGGGCCGCAGCGGCCTGGACGGCGTTGTTGAGAGTCTCTCCGGCCGGCAGGCGATTCATAAAGTCGCCCACCACCTCGATGTGCAGCGTGCCCGTTTCGAGCTGACCGCCGCCCACCGCGCGTCCCGTTTTGGTCATGTCGTAAAACAGTCCGATGCCCTCGTACGAGACGAACAGATGCGGCCCACGGGTCCAGCCCAGCCCCTCGTAATACCGTTGTAACGCCTTCCGCCAGTACGACCACCCTCCGTGCCGGGTCCAATCTCCTTCATCGGGTTTGTAGGTGTGGTGGATGACCACCTTGGTGACGCGCTGCAGGTCGAGTGTGGCGATATGAGCTCTGAACTGCTCGATGCTCATGAGTCGACCATCAATGGGAAGCATGGCAAGCCTCCTTCTACGATAGATCTCTGCCACAATCAGAATCGGGTCAGAGATCGGCTGTGATGTTCATTGATGATATGCTTCGATAGCGTACGGCCAGGCGTATGCCCGTCGGCCTACGCCTCATCGCAACAGATAAAGACACGTGGCCCGCCGCCGTCATCGGGGATCAATCCGTTAACCGCTTCGCGAGTGCCCTCACGCAGCACCTCCCCGGTGCGTGGATCCACTACACGGTAGCGGCGCGGCACGGTATCGCCCCGGACGATGGGCAGAGAGCCTCCCTCTTCGGTGTAGCATATAAACAGGCGATCGGGCACCAGCAACCCGCGTCGGCCCAGAGTCACCTGCCAGTTCGGCGCCATATCGGTAATGGGCAAGCCGTCGAGGATGCGCCCGACAAGCCCCACATAGCGCGACCCCTCGAAATCCAGCGCCTCGCGCCAGCCGGCGCCCACCGCGTGACACCACTCCTGATGGCCGGGCTCGTCTTTGTGCAGACGCCACTGCCACAGACTGCCGGCGCCGTATACCACGCCCATGGTGCCCCCGGCGGTCAGGTTGCACCAGGCCTCGTGCCCCTGCCACCAACCCGCACCGCGCCCGGGCCGCCCCATATTCTCATAGGTGGGCTCGCCGTTGGCCACGCCCCTGGCGGGCTGATTGCGCCACATGTCGGCCACGCGCTCGGCCACATGCTCGCCATTATGTCCGGTCTGGCACCATTGAAAATCGAGCCAGGCCGCATCCTGCCAGGCGCGGTTGTCGCCATGGGGCTGATAGTGGATGCCCGTCGGCTGACCGTAGGCGTCCCAGTGCTCTATCTCTTCGCCGCCGGCCGGCACCTGAGGGTCATAGCCGGTGCCGTCGCCGCTCACCAGATAGATGGCCGGGCGGGCGCCATAGCGTGCCACCAGGTAGCGACAATAGCGGGCATACTCCTCACGCGGCACCACGTTGCCCGCCACGCGCAGCCCCTTCCAGCCATAGCCCTGAAACACCGGCTGAAGCACCGGCACGATGCCGTGCTCGATCAGGATGTCGCAGAGTCGGTCGAAATATTGAAAGTAGGCGGAGTTCAGCTCGTTCAGATGCCCTTCGGAAAGATCCTCAAAGCCCACGTCAAACCCCTCATCGACGGTGCGGTCGCGAGGGCCTCGGGCATCCATATCGGGCTGCACCGTCATCAACAGAGCGGCGTTGTATCCCTTGGTCCGCCGATCGGCGGCGTACAGGCGACACTGCTCCACAGTGGCCCGCCAGGGGAGTGCCCAGGGGGTATCGGCCACCAGCAGTGCCGGCGTGCCGTCGGCATGGACGAGGTTGCGCCCGCCGGGCGACATGCGCCAGAACCCGTGTCGATAAAACCGATGCGTAGAAGGCGCCCCCGCCTCACAGATCAGATCTCCCGATCGCCCGGCCAGGCCGGCGTCTTCGACCGAGGCATGGCTGTGCCATACCCAGCGCCCCTCACCCACCGGCGAGGCGAAGCGAATCCGCCAGGTGCGGCCGCCGTCCCAAAAGGCAGGGCGGCGCAGGGTGGTGCCGTCATCATGGGTAAAGTCGACCCACACCTCCACATCGGTATACGGGCGCGCGTAATCGCCCTCTGCCGTCAGGGTAATTTCGACCTCGCGCCACGGGTGGGCGATCATATCGTGCTCCTTTCAGAGGATAGATTGATCTGCCATATTCGCTCGACGCGCTCGGATAGGGCCGCCCACAAACGGCCCATACGATTTATGTCCGGTAATGGGCGTTCACGTCGACATAGCCGTGAGAGAGGTCGCAGGTCCACACGGTGGCCTCGGCATCTCCCTGGCCCAGATCCACCACGATAGGGATATCCTCCTGCGCCAGAATCTCGGCGGCGCGCGCTTCGTCGATGTGATAGGGCGCCCCCTCACGCACCAGCTCCAGGTCGCCCAGCCATACACCGACCCGATCCGGGGAAAAGTCCACGCCGCTATAGCCGGCGGCGCAGATGATGCGGCCCCAGTTGGCGTCCTGACCGTAGATGGCGGTCTTGACCAGCAATGAACGGGCGATGGACATCCCCACCTGTCGGGCGGCATCGCGGGTGGCCGCACCGCGCACGGTGATCTCGATAAAGCGTGTGGCGCCCTCGCCGTCGCGCACGACCGCTTTGGCCAGCTCGGCCAGCACCTGCGTCAGGCCGCGGACAAAGGCTTCATACACCTGAGTATCGGCGGCGACGATGGGCGGCATCTCGGCGCGGCCGTTGGCCATGAGCAGCGCCGTGTCGTTGGTGCTGGTGTCACCGTCGACGGTGATGCGGTGCAATGTTTGATCCACCGCCTCGCGCAAGGCCCGATCGGCCAGACTCTGGGTAATCAGGGCATCGGTCGTAAGCAGACAGAGCAGCGTGGCCATGTTGGGGTGGATCATGCCGGCGCCCTTGATCATGCCGGCGATAGTGAACTCGACATCGTCCACGCTCACGCGCACGGCGCTCTCTTTCAGGTGGGTGTCGGTAGTCATGATCGCCCGTGCAGCGGCGTGACCCGCCTCCACATCGTCCGAAAGCCGGGATGCGGCGTCCTTGACGCCGGCCAACACCCGCTCCATCGGCAGCCGCGCGCCGATGACGCCGGTGGACATGACCATCACATCCTCAGCGGCAACGCCCAGGGCGGCCGCGGCCGCTGCCGCCGTATCCTCGGCATCCTGAAGACCGGGGGCGCCGGTGCAGGCGTTGGCGCAGCCACTGTTGATGACCACGGCACGCAAGCCGGCCGGGTTCTGCTCCAGGATGCGCTGGTCGTAGAGTACCGGCGCAGCCTTGAACAGGTTGGTGGTAAACATGGCCGCGGACACACACGGCCCGGTGGAATAAACCAGGGCCAGGTCGAGCACGTTGTTCGCTTTGATCCCGCAGGCGACCCCGGCGGCATAAAAGTCGGATGGCGACGTAACCGAGCCCTCTTGAATGGTCTCGATGGATGACGACATGATCTCCCCGCTCCTCTAATGTACGATTGAACGCCAGATGGCATCGCACCTGGACAGCGCTCTGCCGAGTATAGGTGCGGCAGCGAGGGGATGTCAAACGCCGAATCGAAAGAAAATCGTTCACTTTGACTCGCAGGGCAAGGTCGTGTATCCTGTACAATTGGCCCGCGCGCGATAACTCACCCGGCACCGTTCTGCCGGAATGAGGGGCGCCCCCAAGGGTTCTCCAGGATCATCTCCCGGAAGAACACCTGCCGCCGCGCGCAAGCATGCTTTTGGGACAGCCCCACCTCCTGTCCAGCGCCGCACAGGACGAGCTCCGGTCGGCTTCTTCGATTCAACCGCCAGGATCGTAGCGATTCTGGCCCGGCAAAGCCGATGTGTCTCCGCGGGTCGACACCTTCCGGGCTCGAGGCCCTGTTTACAACCAAGCTGTGGCTTGCCCTGCTCTGCGTTCCCCCGCCAGAGTCGGGTTCCTGACGACGAAAGGATCAATATGCCCCGACGGGATGACATCAAGCGAGTCCTCATCATTGGCTCCGGCCCTATCGTCATCGGCCAGGCCTGCGAGTTCGACTATTCCGGCACACAGGCCTGCAAAGCGCTCCGCGCTCTGGGGTATGAGATCGTGCTGGTCAACTCGAACCCCGCCACGATCATGACCGACCCCGATACGGCCGATATCACCTATATCGAGCCGCTGAACCTCGATCGCCTCACCGCCATCATCGAAAAAGAACGCCCCGACGCCCTGTTGCCCAATCTGGGCGGACAGACGGGACTGAACCTGGTATCCGAGCTGGCCGAGGCCGGCGTGCTGGAGCGTTACGGCGTGCAGGTGATCGGCGTCCAGGTGGATGCCATCAAGCGGGGCGAAGATCGCATGTCATTCAAAGAGACCATGCAGCGGCTGGGCATCGAGATGCCCCACAGTGCGCCGGCGTATACGATCGAAGAGGCCGAGTCCATCGCCGAAAAGTTGGGGTATCCGGTGGTGGTGCGCCCGGCCTATACCCTGGGCGGCGCCGGCGGGGGCCTGGTGTACAACGTAGAGGAATTGCGGGGGGTGGTCTCGCGCGGGCTGGCGGCCAGCCTGATCGGCCAGGTGCTTATCGAGGAATCGGTGCTGGGCTGGAAAGAGCTCGAGCTGGAGATCGTGCGCGACGCCAAAAACCAGATCATCACCGTGTGCTTTATCGAGAACGTAGACGCCATGGGCGTCCATACCGGCGATTCGTTCTGCACCGCCCCCATGCTGACGGTGCCCGAAACGGTACAAAAGCGCCTGCAAGAGCAGGCTTATGCCATCGCCGAGGCGATCCAGGTGATCGGGGGCACGAACGTGCAGTTCGCCTATAACCCCGAGAGCGACCGCATCGTCATCATCGAGATCAACCCGCGCACGTCTCGCTCGTCGGCGCTGGCCTCCAAGGCCACCGGATTTCCCATCGCGCTGGTATCGGCCAAGCTGGCCTCGGGCATGACGCTCGACGAGATTCCCTACTGGCGTGAGGGTACGCTAGACCGCTACACTCCCTCGGGCGACTATGTGGTGGTCAAGTTTGCGCGCTGGCCCTTTGAAAAGTTTCGCGGCGTGGAGGACAGACTGGGCACTCAGATGCGCGCCGTGGGCGAGGTCATGAGCATCGGCAAGCATTACAAAGAGGCCTTCCAGAAGGCCATCCGCTCTCTGGAGATCGGCCGATACGGGCTGAGATTCGCCAGAGATTATCATGAGCGGTCGCTGGGCGATCTACTGCACCTGCTGCGCGACGCCACCAGCGAGCGTCAGTTCATCATGTACGAGGCGCTGTGCAAGGGCGCCACTGTGGACGAGCTGCACCGCCTGACCCACATCGGCCGCTGGTTCATCCGGCAGATGAAGGAGCTGGTCGATCTAGAAAAAGAGATCCTGTCGTACCGTGGTCAGCTTCCGCCGGATGATCTGCTGGCGCGGGCCAAGCGCGACGGCTTTGCCGACCGCTACCTGGCACAGATCCTGGGCATATCCGAGGCGGCGGTACGTGAGCGGCGCAAGGCGCTGGGCATCGTACAGGGATGGCATCCGGTACCGGTAAGCGGTGTGGAGGGCGCGGCCTATTACTATTCGAGCTATAACGCGCCCGACACAGTGCCTACCAGCGACCGGCCCAAGGTGATGATCCTGGGTGGCGGGCCGAACCGCATCGGCCAGGGCATCGAGTTCGACTATTGCTGCGTGCACGCCGCCTTTGCCCTGCGTGAAGCGGGCTACGAGACCATTATGGTCAACTGCAACCCCGAGACGGTCTCGACGGATTACGACACATCGGACAAGCTCTATTTCGAGCCGCTCACGGTAGAGGATGTGCTGGCGATCTATGAAAAGGAACAGCCCGAAGGGGTCATCGTGCAATTCGGCGGGCAGACGCCGCTAAACATCGCAGAGGAGCTGGAAGAGGCGGGGGTGCGCGTGCTGGGCACCACGCCCTCGACCATCGCCATGGCCGAGGACCGCGATCTGTTCCGCCAGATGATGGACAGGATGGGCATCCCCATGCCGGAGGCCGGCATGGCGGCCACGCTGGAAGAAGCGCTGGTCGTGGCCGAACGCATCGGCTATCCGGTGATGGTGCGGCCCTCCTTTGTGCTGGGCGGCCGCGGCATGGAGGTTGTTTACGATGAGGAGATGCTGCGCGAATATGTCGCCGCGGCGGTGGATGTGACGCCCGAGAGGCCCATCCTCATCGACCGCTTTCTGCAGAACGCGCTAGAGCTCGAGGCCGACGCTCTGGCCGACGGGTGCGAAGCCTTTGTGCCCTCTATTATGGAGCATATCGAGCTGGCCGGCGTCCACTCGGGCGATTCGGCCTGTGTCATCCCCTCGGCCAGCGTGCCCGAAAAGCACCTGCAGACCATCTATGAATACACCCGACGCATCGCCTGTGAGTTGAACGTGGTGGGGTTGATCAACGTGCAGTATGCCATCGAGGATGATGTAGTGTATGTGCTGGAGGCCAACCCCCGCGCATCGCGTACGGTGCCGCTGGTATCCAAGGTGTGTGGACTGAACATGGCGAGCCTGGCCACCCGGCTGATGACGGGCGTCCGATTGGCCGATCTGAACCTGGAACGCGCCAAAATTCCTCACTTTGGCGTCAAAGAGTCTGTATTCCCGTTCAACTCTTATCCCGAGGTCGACCCCTTGCTGGGGCCCGAGATGCGCTCCACCGGTGAGGTGCTGGGGCTGGCCGATTCATTCGCCCTGGCGTTCTACAAGGCTCAGGAGGCGGCGGGCTATCGCCTGCCGGAGAGCGGCACGGTGCTGCTGAGTGTGGCGGAAAAAAACGATGCCGTGGTCGAGGTCGGCCGCCGCTGCGCCGAGATGGGCTTCAAGATCAGGGCCACCGCCGGCACACACGCTTTTCTGGCAAGGCATGGCATCCCCTCGGAGCCGATCTACAAGCTGACGGAGGGGCGGCCCAACATCATCGATGAGATCGTCAACGGCGAGATTCAGCTGGTGATCAACACGCCCATCGGCAAACGCAGCCAGATCGACGATTCATACATCCGCAAAGCGGCCATCAAGTACAAACTGCCCTATATCACCACGCTGGCCGCGGCACTGGCCACGGTCAAGGGCATCGCCGCCAGCCGCGCCGGACACGGTGACGTGCGCTCGTTGCAGAGCTATCACGAGGAGACCCGGCGGGAATAACGCCCTCTGGCAGAAATCGTCTATAGAATGGATACCGTAGAATGGATACCGTGGCGAGGTGGCTTGCAGCCACCTCGCTTTTGTATGCGATTGGTTTGCCCCGGCGATCACTTGACGGGGGTAACACATGGGGCCATTATGGCAGCGGTTAATGTGAGACCGGCAGCATGTGGAGGAGGTGGATATGAGCCGCTACAACGCCCCCGAGGATTTCATGGGCGGCGTCTATGTGATCCGCTTCGAGACGGCAGACGAGGCGGGTGATTTCCTGGCGCAGTACAGCGCCTGTCCGGTATGGCCCGTTATGACGCGCGGTTTGCGCCCCAACGAAGTGGTGGTGCTGGCGCTGGAGCCGGTGGCCCAACATCACTGCGATTTCAGCCAGGAGAACAACTCTCTGGTGCTGAACCCCGATTATTTGGGAGCCGAGGCGGTAATGTTCCGTCGGGATGACGGCTTGCTGGATCTCTTTCCCCGGCACAGCCTGGAGACAGGCTACGCCGACGAGCCCCCCTGTGGATCGGATTGCGGGCGATGCCCTTCATTCCGAGAGCCGTGCAGGGGCTGCCCGGCCTGCTATCGATATGAGGAATGAAGAGTCGTCGGGTGGCGACTCTTTCATTTCATATGAATCCCGGCGGATTCCGATCCAGCAGCTTCCAATCCGGCGGATCAGAATCAGGCGGATCAGAATCCGCGGGCCTTGTCGATCTGGTTGCGCAGAGGCAGGCTTCCCTGCATAAAGCGCTCCAGGTTCTCGTAAAAGATGTCCAGCACGTACCTGGCCTCGTGCTGGGTGCCGCCGGCGATATGTGGCGTGATGAGCAGATTGTCCAGCGTCCACAATTCGTTGTCCGGGGGGAGCGGCTCGACCGCGCACACATCCAGTGCGGCCGCGGCGATCTGCCCCTCGCGCAGCGCCCGAATCAGCGCAGATTCATTGATGATGCCCCCTCGGGAGATGCCTATCAGCATCGCAGTGGGTTTCATTAATGCGAACTCGCGCTCACCGATCATGTCGATCGTCTGCGGGGTGCGCGGCACCATGACGACGATATAGTCCGCTTCGCGCAGCATATCATCCAGCCGGTCAAACCCCCACAGCTCATCCACATAGTCGGGCTTTTGATCGGGGTACAGATCCACGCCGACGATGCGCGCATCGAACGCGTGAGCACGTTTGGCCAGCGCCCGGCCGGTGGCCCCCATGCCGATGATACCCATCGTCGCTCCGGTCAGTTCTACCAGCTTGCCACGGATTTCACGCAGCGCCCACACCCGCTCTTGCTGACAGCGCATCGCCTCGCGGATGCCCCGGGTAAAGGCAAAGATCATGCCCATGGCGCTCTCGGCCAGGCAGGCGCCGTGGGTACCCCGGGCACTGGTGAGCAGCACGTCGCTCTGCACCAGTTCGGGAATGGCCAGATAGTAGTCGATGCCGGAACTGGATGATTGCACCCACTTGAGTCGTTTGGCCGCGATAAAGATCTCGCGGTTCATCCAGCCCATGTAGACATCCGCATCACCGATCGCGTCGGCAATCTTGTCGCGGCTGTCTACATAGGCAAACTCGATATCGGGATAGCGTGTCTGCAGGTCGGGGATAGCTTGCTCCAGCCCCATGGGATTCGCGCCGATCAAGACCTTCATGAGAGCCTGTCCTTTCTGTGAGTGTAGAGGCTCGGGCCATGATTATCGAGGCACATGGGCATTCGACACACCAGAGCATATCGGAACATCGGCCACCAGATGCGGACACCTTTCCCTTTTTTCAGAGCATCGCTTCAGAGATCAGAACCCTTGAGACACCCCCGGATCATAGGGGCGCCCCTCGGCCAGCACCTCGTGCACGTAGGGCATCCAGTCGCCGATGGCGATATCCTGCGGACACTTTTCCTCACACAGGCGACACTGGATACAGGATGAGGCCAGAATACGCTCATCCTGATCGGGTTGCAAACGAGGATAGCGCCGCCGGGCATCATCCATGCCATACATCACGCCCACATTGAGCAGATCGAGATTGCGCGGGATATCCACCCCCTGCGGGCAGGGCATACAATAGCCACAGCCGGTGCAGGGCACCGCCGAAAGCTCTCGATAGGCATCGCGCACACGGTCGATCAGCGCCAGATCGTCGGCGGTGAGGATGCCGACATGCGACCGCTCGGCCGCAGCCACATTCTCCCGCATGTGGGCCATGGCGCTCATGCCGCTCAGCACCACCGAAACCTCGGGCTGGTTCCACACCCACTGGAGCGCCCACTCGACGGGGCTGCGCTCCACCCGGGCCTCGGCCCACAGGCGACGAATGGGCTCGGGCGGGTTGGCCAGGCGCCCTCCCATCACCGGCTCCATCACCACGACGGCCATGCCCCGTTCGGCGGCGTAGCGCAGGCCGCTCACACCGGCCTGATAGTTCTCGTGCATATAGTTGTACTGGATCTGGCACATGTGCCAACCGTCATAGGCATCGACGATCTCGCGGAACACATCGTAGGTATCGTGGAAGGAAAAGCCGATGGCGTCGATACGCCCGTCGGCCAGCGCTCCCTCGGCCCAATCCAGCACCCCCAGGTTATAGACCAGATCCCAGCGCGATCTGCGCAGCCCATGAAGCAGATAGACATCGATATGGTCCGTCTGCAGGCGGGCCAGTTGCTCGTTCAGGAAGCGGTCAAAGTCGGCCGCCTCGTTCACCATGCGCGCCGGCAGCTTGGTGGCCAGGGTCACCTTATTACGCAGGCCCCCCTGCAACGCCCGTCCCAAAAACCGTTCGCTCTCGCCGCCATGGTAAGGGTAGGCCGTATCCAGATAGTTCACTCCATGATCGACGGCATAGTGCAGCATCTCGGTCGCCTGGGCTTCATCGATGGCGCCCCCGTCGAGGGTGGGCAGGCGCATACAGCCAAACCCGAGGACAGAGGCGGAAAAGCCCAGTTTGCCGAACGGTCGATATTGCATAACGGCACTCCTTTCCTGTGATGCGGCGCCCCGGCGTCTCTCGATCACGATCACCAGACCGCCAACGAACCTGCAATCGCTATATCTACAATCGATCGATCTCCTCTCGCGCAATCTCGACCCATCGAGCAGCGTTGCGCGGGTTACCGCCCAGGGTGTGATTGTCCTTCATGATAATCTCGACCACATTATGGCGGGTGATGCGCAGAGTGCGGCGCAGATCATCGCGCACGGCCTCTTCGTTCATCTGCGGCTGAGCCAAAAGCGTGGGCGACGGCTTGATAGACATGATATACTCCCTGCCCAGATACTCACTCATGACCTCAAGATCGGCCCAGGCCGAAACCGACACTCGGCGCAATCGCGGAAAGCGGCGCACCACATCCCAGCGTCGATCCAGCGGCTCGCAGCACCCATAGCAGTTCAGGCCAAAGCGCTCCAGCAAAGGTTGCTGATATGGAGCGATGAACTCGGCAAACATGCTCGGCCCCACCCCCACCGTCTCCTGGCTCTCGGCAAAGCCCCACATGTCGATGGTACGCACGCGGTCGGGATCGAATCCCGGCGCGGGGAGCTGTGTCGTCCAGCCAAAGCCCCCCGATCCCACATAGGTACCGCCCGTATTGAGGGGCAGCAGCCCCTCGGATTCGAGCCAATCCAGCCGGTGCATGTTGCCGTCGCGCAATATCGCCATGAGCCGATGCACGCCGTCAGGATTATCATACATATCCACCATCAGATTTTCCAGACCGCGCAGCTTGATGAAATCCCACGTCATGCCCACCGACCACCACCAGATGCTTCGCAGCCGCACCGTCAGAATGTCTCCCAGGATATCCTGCGCAAACTCGACGATGGCGGCGGTGCGCTCATGGTCGATGATGATCTCGGGAGTGCGCAAACGGGGCAGATCCCGATCGTAGTCTTTGATCGGCGCGTCCCACACATAAGCGCCGCCATCATCTTCGGGGCAGATGATGGTCTCCGCCAAACCCCAGCCCGTATCCTCATAGTAATAGGGCACATCAAAGTAGGGTTCGATGACCCGATCGTCCTTCAGCACCTGCCCCCAATGGATCTCTTTGCGCAGGGCCATCTCCCAAACGCGCAACAGGGGGCGGCGGCAGCGTAGCTGATCCTGGGGGATGATCTCGTTCCAGCCGTTCTCAGGGTCGATAAAGAGAAGAGGACGCGTCTCGCCCAGATCATTGTGACGCGTCCAGAGAGCGGCCTTTTCGGCCTCGATAGGCCGGGCGGCCAGTTCGGCCACGCAGCGGGCCAGCTCGCGCAACGTCCGACGCTCGTCGGGTTCGATGTGCAAAGGGCCCTCGATACCCTGAATATGGTTCAAGCCGGCGGCGGTTTGCTCCATCGACGGATCTCGCTGCGCAGGGACATTTTGTGGCATGTCTCTCTCCCCATATCGAGCCTGCCGGGTCGTGTCTGCGAGTCGCCCGGCGGCCCATCCACTATCTCGAGAACAGCCTCTAGCGACTCCGTTCCACCGTCACATCGGAGCGGGCGGCGAACGCCGCGCCGCATAGCGCGTCACCAGGCCGCTGAGCAAAGCGAGCAGCGCACCCAGCAGAAACAGGTGATGGTATCCCACTGCCGTGGCGATATACCCGCCCCCAAAACTCACCAGACCAAAACCCAAACTACCGGCGGTGGATGCGGCTCCGGCGACCGTCGCCCGCCACTCGGGCGCCGACATCTCCATCTGCAATATCTGATAGGCGGGCGTCCACAGGGCGGACAAAGCAAACACGCCGACGATGCCCAGACCGGCCATCCCCCACCAGCGCCCCAGCCCGACGAGGAGCAGGAATGCGGTCAGCCCAAAAGAGGCCACGATCATGACCCCGTCGCTGCCCCGATGGCGGCGGGCCAGATAGGGCACACTTAACGATGCCGGAACCGCCAGGATCTGCCCAACGCTCGATACGGCGCCGGTCACCGATGGCGGCAGGGCGAACACACGATCCAGATAGGCCGAGGCAAAGGCGCGGCAGGTCGCCACGGCGCCGTTGGTCAGCAATCCCGCGGCGGTCAACAAAATCAGGGGCAAAAGCGGGGGCATAGCTTTCCTCGCCCCATCCTTCGACCGCACAACCTCGGCGGGGCGGATCATCCACAGCGGCACCAGCCCGATAAGGGCCATGACCACCGCCACCCACAGTGCGCAGCGATAGGGCGCCGGATGATCCAGCGAGGCGCCGGCCAGACCGGTAAAGAGCCCGGGCAGCATGCCTCCCACCAGCATACCGGCAAAGATGCCAAAGCCGGTCATCGCCTCGCGCATGGCATAAGCGCCCTGGCGATTCTCCACCGTCGTAAAGGCCATCATGGCGGCGATCTGGTTCACCATCAACATGGCCCATCCCGTCGTCACCACGAGTTGGGCCAGCAGCAACCAGGCGGCACGCCACGACAGGGGCACCGTCTCGGTCAACGGCAGCAGAGTGATGCCGACCACACACAGCAGAGCGCCGCCGATCATGGTGCGGCGCGTACCGTAACGGTCGCCCAGCGCCCCACCGACGAGGCTGCCGAGCATCCAGGTGGCCGAGCCGGCGCCCAGAACAACGCCCACAAACTCGGGGCCAAAGCCCAGGCGCAGCATATAGAGCACCATAAGGAGCGACATCATGCCCAAAAAGCTGCCGCCGATCAGCGCCGACGACAGGCTGAGCAACCAGACGTCACGTTCGTAACGGGGCCACGATGGGATGCGGAGCCTCTCGATCATGCCATTGCCTTTGCTATACGCTCGTGCCGTCGGGTGTCGCCGGGCCGGGCTGCTGCGTCACCACCTGCCGGGTCGCGTAGCGCATCACCAGTCCGCTGAGCAGGGCGAGCACGGCGGCTATCAGAAAGAGCTGTTGATAGCCCACGGCGGCCACGATATATCCACCGCTCAGACTCATCATTCCAAAGCCCAGGCTCATGGATGTGGATGCCGCGCCGGCGATCACCGCGCGCCATTCGGGCGTGGCCAGCTCCATCTGCAGCACCTGATAGGCCGGCATCCACATGGCCGCCAGCGCCAGCACACCGATGATTCCCACGGCAACTATACTCCAGTGCGGCCCCAGCCCGATAACCAGCAAAGAGGCGACCATCCCGAACGAGGCGACGATCATCACCTGGCCGCTGCCCCGGCGGTGTCGTCGCGCCAGACGCGGCCCGCTAAGGGCGCAAAGGACGGCCAGAGCCATACCTATACTCGATACAGCCCCGATGACCGATGGCGGCAGGACGAATACGCGATCCAGGTAGGCAGTTCCGAATGCACGGCAGGTGCTCACGGCCCCGTTGTTCAAAAAGCCGGCGGCGGCCAGCAGAAGCAGCGGCAGCAACGGCGGCATCTCTTTGCGTCCCCGGGTCGAGGAGCGCACCACCTCGATAGGCCGGATCATCAACAGCGGCACCAGACCTGCGGCGGCCGTCACCACCGGTACCCACAAAGCATAGCGATAGGGCGTCGGATGATCGACGGTGGAGCCGATGAGGCCGGCGAACAGCCCCGGCAGAATACCGCCCAGTAATACACCGGCAAATATACCAAAGCCGGCCAACGCCTCGCGCACAGCATAAGCGCCCCTGCGGTTTTCCATCGTCGTAAAGGCCATCATGGCGGCGATCTGGTTCACCATCACCAGAGACCAGCCCACAGACGATATCACCTGGACCAACAGCGGCCAAAAAGTGCGCAATGAGGGGGGCACCGCCTCGGTAAAGGGCAGAATGGCCATGCCGATGATGTTGAGAACGGCGCCGATGATCATCACGCGGCGCGCACCGAACCGTCCCCCCAGCGCACCGCCGGGCAGACTGGCCAGCATAAATCCCAGCGACCCTGTGGCATACAATGTGCCGACAAACTCGGGACCAAACCCCAGGCGCAGCACATACAGCACCTTGAGGAGTGACATCATGCCCAACCAGCCGCCGGCGATCAGAGCCGACGAGCCGCTGAGCAGCCATACATCACGTTCATAGTGAGGCAAGGATAGGAAGCGGAACCTCTTCATGCACAGAACTCCAGTTCGGTCATGCCCGGCTATCGAGCCGTGAGCAACAAGTCGGCGCCAAGGGCCGCATCCTTGTGGTCCCTGCCATTGTTGTTCGACGCCGCATCATCGGTGAAATAGTGAATCGATCGGGGGAAAAAGTGGCCAAACGTTCACCTTCCGGGAATCTCGGCCGAGACTCCCGGAAGGTGTATCTTGCGGGCAGCTCTTGTGCGACTATTCGCAAAGAACGATTCGCACCACGCCGGTATCCGGCTCGACCCACACCCCGTGGCTGGTCTCATCGCCGTTACGCCGACGATCCACCACATACTCGCCATTCTCGTCGAAATGGCCCTCGTCGACGCTGACATAGTGAGTCATATGGGTGTTGAGGAACGGCGTGATAATGGCCGAATCCACCGCCTTCCGGGGCTCGACCCTTGGCCGGAAGAACAGCCGATAGTTGCCTCCCACCACATAGAACTCGTAGTCGCTCACCTGGAACACCAGTCCGCGAGCGCGCGGGGCGCGGCGGGCGCCCTCGACAGGAGCCGGTCGCTCGGAGCGGTGGCGCCAGTCTTTGGCTCCCCGGCGCGGAGCGCCGTCGCCGAACTGGGCCAGAGCGATATAGCGCCCCAGATCCAGCCGCTGCGACCAGAGGTTTTCCTCCTGGATCAGCGCGTGAACGCGGTCGGTCCCCTGATATTTGAGCAGCAAGGGGATAGCGGCGGATACGCAGCGGAAGCTATCGACCAGCTCTTGCGTCTCGGGGCTGACGTTTCCATCCTCGCCCATCACATGCTCTACGCCAAAGATATGGTAGCCGACGGCATCATAGTCGGCGATGGCGCGGAACATGTTCCAGGCATTCGAGCCGGCCGGAGCCGATTCGGGCACGAACAGCGGGTTGTCATCGCGGGCATAGCCGGCGCAAATTGCCTCATAGCCACGAGAATCGGCGATATAGATATCCGGGGCGATGAGGGCGATATGGGGCGTAAACCAGCGATAGATATCCAGGACCCGGGTGACGGCACCGCCCGAGGGATAGGTATCACCGGGGATGACCCAACCCTGCTCGCCCAGCCACACATTGATGTACATGGGGATATCGAGCACAGCCTGGCCCGCGGCGGCCACACCGTCGATATAGGTAGCGATAGACCAGGCGGTCATGATCTCGCCGCCCGCGTGGCCGAACAGTTCCTCCCAGGTGCCCGACGAGGCGCCGCCGGCGGCCTGCCACATATCGTACACCCAGCCGCTGCCCTTGGACTGCATAGCGCTGACCAGTTCGGAGGGCACCGGACTGTTATAGGCGGCCTCCCCCAGCGGGCCATAATCTCGATCGCTGCCCAGAATGCCGGGCTCGTTCTCAACCTGCAGGGCGATGACGCGGCCGTCGGTGTCGTTCTCCTTCAGATAGCGGCAGAGGGCGGTAAAGGCCTTAGCGTCGGCCTCGAACGTCTCACGACAGTGAGAGGAGAGCACCCACAGATCCACGCCGCCGGGGTTGATCACCCGCTGAAAACGCTCGTGATCGCGCTTGACCCATTCGGGCGTGTACTGCATGTTACCGTTCTTCCAGGTGCCGAACCAGAGCAACACCAGGCGCAGATCGTACCGGCGGGCGCCGTCGAGCAGATCGGCCACACTGGTAAAATCGAACTCGCCCTCGCGGGGCTCGATCTGTCCCCAGTACACCGGGATCTCGAGAGTGTTACCGTGGAGCAGCTTGACGGCCTGGAACGCCGTCTCGGCCTCGGCGGCGTTGTAGCCGCTAGAATTGCGAGATTGCCCGCCCAGCGAAAAGAAGGGCTTGCCGTCGACCTTGAAGACTCGATTAACCTCGCCCATGGAAGACTCCTTTCTTGTGTAGTGAATCGGCCCAATTCGGCATACGATCACAGATAGAATCGAGATCTCGGATATCTCGACAAAAGAAGCGAGACGGCATCGCTATTCGGGCATCTCGATGCCCCGTTCACGCAAGAGCGCCATGACGTCATCATAACAGGGAATACCGCGACGTCCTCCCAGCTTGGTGCACTTGATCGCCGATACGGCGGTAGAGAACCAGGCCACCGAGCGCAGATCCCAGCCGTGCAGCAACCCGACGAGATAGGCGCCGTGGAACACATCACCGGCACCGGTGGTATCGATCACGGGCACGTCGATGATGGGGGTATGAAAGCGCTCATCGGCAGTGGTCGTATAGCTTCCATCGCTCCCCTCGGTCTGTACCACAATACGCGGTCCCATGGCCAGCATGGCCTCGCCCGCCTTCCAGATGTCTTTGTGACCGGTGAGCGAATAGCCGAATCCCGAGCCGCAGATGAGGATATCGACGTGGGGCACCAGATCGGCCAGATGCTGAGGCACGGGGCGGCCGTCGGTTTTAGCGCAATCGATGCAGACCTCTTTACCCGCCTCGTGCATCCATTCGATGGCCTGCATGGCCGCCTCGAAATGAGTGCCGTCCAGGTGCAGATACTGCGCCGAAGTGATATATTCGCGATCCAGCTCATCCACGCGTAGCGGCTCGTTGCGCGGGATATTGCGCCGGGCACCGCCAAACACGCGTTCGCCGGTCTCTTCATGGACATATACCATCACGACCTGCGTCTCGGGCGCATCACGATAGGCGATGCGGCTGATATCGACGCCGTTCTCTGTGAGCGATTTCAGCTTGAGTTCGGCGAGCTGGTCGTTGCCGGCCGTTCCGACATAGCCTACCCGGGCCCCCAGGCGAGAAGCGGCCACACAGGCCGTCCCTACGGGGCCACCCCCATCGAAACTAAAATCGCCCAGCGCCCCCGGTCGCTCCCAGGTGGGCATATCCTTCAGGCGAAGCAGTACATCCAGCGTAGCCAGGCCCAGTCCGACGATCTCCATGGATCCGTTCCCCCTCGGACGATAGTGAAACAAAATGACAGGAATCTATGATGATGCCGGCCCCTGCGTGTCGGGTCGCAGCCTGATCCGCAGAGGCAATCGACTAATCTGGAGCCGTTGACCGGCTCTGATTATGAGATTTTATATTGTGTGAGGGCGATACCCTCACACAATATAGTGCAATCCCTTTTCGGTCAGGCTCTAGACGACGATGGGCTTGATGCCCATGAACTTGCAGGCCTGCACCAGCGCGGCGGTGTAATCGCCGTGGATCATGCTGGCGTGATGGATAAAGCCTTCCTCAACCAGAGTGCGGTACAGCTTGGCATGGTCGGGAACCTCTACCCACGACCAGGTACCGGCCAGGGTCTCGTCCGAGGGGATGACCTCGCCGGAGGCGATGAGCATCTTCCACTCGCCCTTGAGCTCGGTCAGACGGCACAGGGTGACCTTGCCGGGCTTGACCTGGAACTGATAGAGGCCGGCCGTGGGATCGCCCTCTTCCACCGGACCATCGCCCTTCATGTCGCGGCGAGCACGCAACGCCACCTTTTCGGGGTCGGCGGCCAGGCTGACCGGCGCGTTACCGCAGTGCCAGGCCATGAGCCAGTTGGGGTTCTCGCGATGCTGGATGGTCCAGTCGATAAAGTGCGGCAGCGTCTCACGACGGGCCACCTCGTGGGTAGCGATCATGATCAGCGCGCCGAGCACGTCGGTCTCGCAGGCGGTAAGCATGCCCTGCTCGGTCAGGCGGCCGTAGAGGGCGCACATGGAGATGCCCATCTCGCGACCCATGGAGGGCCAGCACTGAACGGCCATACCCGAGAGGCGCGATTTCTCCCAGAAATCGATCAGGGCCAGCTCGACCTTGGCCGCCTTGATGAGATAGTCATCGGCCACCGTGATGGTGGGCACCGTCTCGCGGATATTCTGCACCACGGCCTGCACCTTCGGATCGTCGTCGGCAAACGCCTTGGCCACGGCGACAATATCCGAGATGTTGGCATAGATGACGTTCTCACCAAATTTCTGGATCATGGCCACTTCGTTATAGGCCACGGTCTCAAAGGTTGGCGGACGCACGCCCACCTGGCCGATGCGGACGCCCTTGAGGCCCTTGACCACGGCGACGGCGCGGACAAAGGTTTCGGCCTCGGCGGCAAAATCGGCCTCATCCGGGAAAAAGATGCCGGCGTAGTGGAAGGGGATGTCCCGACGGTTCAGCGCCAGGGCGATACCCAGGTTACCGCAGTACGAGTCGGACACGCGCGCCAGGCTGGGATGATCCAGCGCCGGGGGCTCTTTGGTCGCGTAGAGCATCACAGGCACACCCAACTTTTCGGCGATCTTGCCACAGGAACGCTCGTCGCCAAAGTCCAGGGCACAGATCACCAGGCCGTCCACCTTTTTCTGGCGGAAGTACTCGGCGATGGCCTCGGCCTCGTCCAGATTGTGCACTGCGCCATGGGGCGACAGGCCACAATCGGCGCACGAATCCTCACCCTCGGAGGGCTTGGGGTAGAACACTTCGACGCCAGGAATGGCGCTCAGCGTCGCGATGCTGTCGTCGCGCATCTTGGCGGTCCAGTCAGTCCAGCGGTTACGGTAGGAGGGCAAAAAGCCAAGGCGGATGGTAGTAGGTTCAGACATGGTATCCTCGCTCTGTGTGATGATATAACACGGCTGGTACATTGCTATGCTGTCAAGGTGAGCCGGCCTCGCCGGCTCACCTCAAACGCCATCTACTGGCGAAAGCGTGCGCCCTTGAGGCCGGCCTTGCCCAGGAACTTGGCCCGTGCGCCCAGTTCGGCCTCGATCTGCAGGAAGCGGTTGCCGGTAGGGCCGGTCGCGCTCTCGCGAATGGTGCCGCAGCCCAGGCCCACGGCATAGTCGGCGATGTCAGGGCCCTCACCGCGGCTGCTGCACGGCATCACACCGTAGCCGTTGCGGTAGGCCAGGTCGATCATCTCAAAAGCTTCGGTGATGCTGCCGATCTGGTTGACCTTGAGCAGCACTGTGTTGGCCGCGCCCGCGTCGATGCCCTTTTGCACGCGCTCGACGTTGGTGGTAAAGAGATCGTCGCCCACGATCTGGATGCCCAGCTCTTTGGTCAGCGCGGCGTGTCCCTCGTAATCATCCTCATCCAGCGGATCCTCGATGATGACAAAGGGATACTGATCGACCATCAAACGGTAGATGTCATACAGATCGTCCAGCGTCTTGGGCTCTTCGGAAAAGATGCCAATATAGCGCCCCTGATCCTCTTCCCAGTAGGTCTCGGCAGCCACGTCCACCTGAATACCAACCTTGCCCTCATAGCCCAGGCGGTTGATGGTCTCGGTCATCAGGTCCCAGATCTCGCGATCATGCTTGACCAATCCGGGAGGCACGGCCGGCATGCTGGCGGTGCCCACGCGCGGGATGTTGAGTTTCTTTCGGAGCACATCGGCCCATTCGACCGACATATCCCAGGCGGCGTACGAGGCGTCGGAAAAGGTATCAAAGCCATAAGCCATGAACGAATAGCTGGGCTTGCCGCCCGAGCGAGCGCCGCTACCGTAGCGATCGCTGCCCACCAGGCAGATGACGCCGGGCACCGGCAGGGTAAAGGCGGTCACGCCGCCGATATGCTGATAAAGGGGGACATCGAGAGCCGCGGCGCCGGCCTTGAGCACGGCAGCCGATACGGCGGCCGTAGCGTTGCCACCCAGGCGCGCCTTGGCATCGGGCCCGCCGATGTTGAGCATGGCGTGGTCGACTTCGACCTGCCTGGCGGCGTCCATCCCCACCAGGGCGGGCGCGATGACGTCGTTTACCGCGTTCACCGCACGCATGACGCCTTTGCCGCGCCACTTGGGACCACCGTCATAGGCGAAGGCGATCTCGTGGGTACCGACCGAGACACCGGCCGTGCAAATGGCCACACCCTTGGCGCCATTCTCGGTTTTGACGGTCGCCTCGATGCCCGGATGACCGCGATCGGAAAAGATTTGCCGGGCTGTAATAGAAACGATGGTTGATCCGGATCCCATATTACGATTCCTTTCTTTATGCCTGATCCATGATAAGGATGACGCCCAGGTCGCCTACACTGATATTGTGCGACACCAGGATACCGTTATTGGTAGCCCAGAGCGCCGGGGTGGTGTCATGTCGTTTGAGCACGTCGTACACATCCAGACCGGCTGCTGCAAGCTCGCTTATCGTGTCACAATCGCATATTCCGCCGCCCAAGCAGGGGATATGGGCACAATGATCGGAGAACTGGGTGCCGGGGCCGTCGGTGCCGTCGCTATCGACTGCACCCACGACAATATGAGGATTGCCGGCAATCTTGATCGCCGAGGCCAGGACAAACTCCTGGTTTCGCCCCCCCACGCCGGTCTCTTCGCCCACCGTCACCAGCAGCTCGCCGGTGGTGAACAGAGCACATGGCGGCTTGAAAGGGCTGCCGTGGGTGACGACCGTCTTGGCGATATCCATCAACGTATAGCCGGCCTCGCGGGCTTCGGCACGCAGGAAAATGGCCATGAGATGGGGCTCATAGCCCAGCTCTTTCGCTTTGGCCGCTGCGGTGGGCACCATACCCAGCCGTTTCGGCATCACCCCAAAGATACGCGACCAGCCTCGCTCGAATTCGTCGGCTTTGACCGTCTCTAATGCGGGATCGGCGCGCAGCAGGTGTTCGCGCACCGAGGCGGGCACCGCCTCCCAGGCATCCCAGCGCTTGAGCATCTTGACGGCATACTCAAAGGTGCTGCCCTCGGGCAGGGTATGCAGCCAGATGTTGCGATTCACCAGCACCTCGTAACGGCCCGACTCATTGGTGGGGCTGCCCTGCGGATCGACGCCGAGGATATGGATGGCTTTGGCGGGCTGGAGGTAGCGCGAGATGCGCCCCCCCTTCATCATATCCAGGTGGTTGCGCACCGGGTTCAAATCTTCGGTGGGAGCGCCACGATCGATCTGCATGAGGTAGGTGGTTCTACGCACATCCTCCAGGCTTACGCCCGGGACGGGCATGGTGAGCAGGGAGGAGATGCCGTTTCCGGCGACGGTAAACACCAGGTCGTTTTCGGTTAACTTCTGGCTTTGAATCAACTCGAGGATTTTGCGGCAGCCCTCCACGCAGCCCTCATCGGGCACGGGATGGGCGCCATAGGTCACGCCGATGCGCTCCAGAATATGCTCATCGCCGTGCTTGGCGATGACGTGACCGGCGGTAAGTCGGTCACCCAACACATCTTCCAGAGCTTTGGCGATATACTGGACCCCCTTGGCGGCGCCGACCACATAGATGCGGTCAACTTGGTCCAGATCGAAAACCTCATCGCCCGTACGAGGGCAACCGATGGGCTCGAAATCGGTATTGCCGACGATCAGCTTGTTGCCCTCAATACGAACCAGCTTGCGGGTATTCTGGTACGGGTCGGCGGCTTGCAAGCCTGCCTCCAGAATCTGGAGGACATCCCGACGCCCCCGGATATTGCCGTGACCAGACAGGGTGTCCATGTTCAGGATTCTCACGCGCGAACGGCCTCCTCGATGTATTGCTGCGATCGTGGGCTGAGCGCCGATCAGCGGACTCGTCGCCACGTTCAGCACGATGTCAACGTTGTCATCGCCCTCTCACACACTGGCGGCTCAAATGGGGAAAGAGCACGCGGCGCCAGTCTATCTACCCGTGCATCTTTGCGCACAGGCGAGAGATCCCATCCACTTGCAGATATAGCGCAAATCGCGGGATTTGTCCACTTGAGCGGAACAGGAGCGCCTGCAACGAGCGCTCTTTTCTATGCCGGAGGAGGGCGGCGGGGTTCGTCGCCTCTCGTCATCAGACGAGATTTACCGCATCCTCGGGCATTCGGTGTTCATCCCGGCCGACCCACCTGACGTGGTAGCCGATCGAGTCGGTCAGGGCTTATCCGGGTCGTTTACGGTCACCGGAGAACTTGCTCTTGCATTCGGGCGATCCTCGAGATGAACGTCCACCCGGCTCGATACGATCTCCCTCTCTCCGGCCGATAGTATACCTGCAATGGGAACAGGATACAAGCCGGAACGCGGCCCTGTTGACAGGTCGTTCACAGCCGGATAGATTCAAAGAGGATGCCTCTGCCGGAGCGCGGTCTGTACGCGCGATGATCAACGACGATTACCGCGAAGGAGACGCTATGGCAGACAAGACGACGCCACGCATTCTGGTGACCGGAGCCGTCGGGCAGATCGGCTCCGAGCTGACCCTGGCCCTGCGCCGGCGCTATGGCGCCGAACGTGTCGTGGCCGCGGGGCACAACACGCCCCCCGGCGCGGCCCTGGCCGAAAGCGGGCCGTTCGAGTTCCTGGATGTCACCCGCATCGAGACGGTGGCCAACGTGGTGGAAAAGTACCGCATCGACACCATCTACCACATGGCCGCGGTGCTCTCGGCCGTGGGTGAATCTCGCCCCAACGCCGCCTGGCACGTCAACGTCAACGGCCTGCGCAACATTCTCGATATCGCCCGCGACTATCGGCTGTCGCGGGTCTTTTGCCCCAGTTCGATCGCCGTGTTCGGCCCATCCGCCCCCCGCGAGGCCACACCTCAGGATACGGTGCTGCGCCCCACCACCATGTACGGCATCACCAAAGTGACCGGCGAGCTGCTTTGCGAATACTACGGCCGGCGCTATGGTGTGGACGTGCGTGGCGTGCGCTATCCGGGCATTATCTCCAGCGAGACGCTGCCCGGCGGCGGCACCACCGACTATGCCGTAGCCATCTATTACGAGGCCATAGCCCACGGGCACTATACCTGTTTTGTGCGCGCCGATACGGTGCTGCCCATGATGTACATGCCCGACTGTATCAAGGCTGCCATCATGCTAATGGAGGCCGATCGCTCACGGCTCTGCCGCTATGCCGATTATAACGTGGCGGCCCTGAGCTTTTCCGCCAAAGAGCTGGCCGACGAGATCGCCCGCCACCTGCCCGGCTTTACCTGCACATATGCCCCCGATGCCCGCCAGGCCATCGCCGATTCGTGGCCGCGCTCGCTGGACGATTGCGCCGCCCGCGCCGAGTGGGGCTGGGCGCCCGATTACGATCTGGAGACCATGACGACCGAAATGCTGGCGACGTTGCGCGCCCGCCATGACCGGGGCGCGCTCTATCCCAAAAGATGATCGCTCGTAGCCACAGAGGAGGCCATGATGATGAGCGACAAGTATGATTTTATCCGCGAGGATGTCGCCTCGCTCAAAGAGTCGGGGCTGTTCAACGAGCTGCGCATCATGGGCTCTCCGGCCGACGCCTGGATGGTCGTCGACGGCCGGCGGGTGCTCAACTTTTGCACCAACAACTATCTGGGATTGGCCAATCATCCGCGGCTCATCGCAGCGGCGCAGGCCGCCATCGAGCGATGGGGCGTGGGGCCGGCGGCCGTTCGCTCCATCGCCGGCACTCAGGCGCTACACGTCGAGTTGGAGCAGCGCCTGGCGACGTTCAAAGGAGTGGAGGACGCCCTCTATGTGCAGAGCGGCTTTTGCGCCAACCAGGCCGCCATCGCACCGTTGGTGGGGGTCGACCGCGCCAGCGGCGCTCAGGACGTGATCTTTTCCGACCGCCTGAACCACGCCAGCATCATCGATGGGGCACGACTATCCGGCGCCAAAATCATCATCTATGAACATTGCGATGCCGCCGACGCCGAGCGTCTGGTGCGCGAGCACCTGCCCCACTATCGCCGGGGAATGCTTATCACAGACGGGGTGTTCAGCATGGACGGTGACATCGCCCCGCTGGACAAATTGTACGAGGTGGCCGAACGCTACGGCCTGCTCATGATGGTGGACGACGCCCACGGTGAGGGGGTACTGGGCAGCGGACGGGGCATCGTCCATCAGTTCGGCCTGCAGGGCCTGGTCGATATCGAGGTCGGCACACTGAGCAAGGCGTTCGGCGTGGTAGGCGGCGTAATCGCCGGCAAAAAGATCGTCATCGACTATCTGCGACAAAAGGCCCGCCCATTTCTCTTCTCCAGCGCCACCACACCGGCCGATACCGGCGCCTGTCTGGCGGCGGTCGATCTGCTGGAGGAGAGCGGAGCACTGATCGAAAAGCTGTGGGCCAACACCCGACGATTCAAAGAGGGCATGACGGCGTTAGGGTTCGACATCGGCAACAGTCAGACGCCCATCGTGCCGGTGATGTTGGGCGAGGCGACGCTGGCCCGCGAGTTCTCCCGGCGGTTGTTCGAGGAGGGTGTGTTCGCCATGGCGCTGGGCTTTCCCACGGTGCCCCGCGGGCTGGCCCGAGTACGGGTGATGAACACCGCCGCCCATAGCGACGAGGATATCGAGATCGGTCTGGCCGCATTCGAAAAGGTGGGGCGCGAGATAGGCGTGATCTGAGCGGCCGGTCGACACCGCCGCGTCGCCGCGCTATACTGCCCATCAACTCTGATCCTGGAGGCAACCATGAGCCCAAACCGATCCGATGCGGCCGCCCGCCGCGAGCAACTCTACGCCCTGCTGGGTGACCTGCCCGACCGCCACCGCCCCATCGGCGCCGAGACGATCAAGGTGGAGGAGCGCGAAGAGTATATTCTGGAGACGCTGGTTCTGGATTTGAACGGCATCGAGCAGGTGCCGGCCTATTTCGTGCGCCCGCCGAACGACGCGACGAACCTGCCGGCGATGCTCTATCACCACGCCCACGGAGGCAACTATCTTCTGGGCAAGGATGAGCTGATCCACGGGAGGCAGGCGCTGCAATCGCCCCCCTATGCGCGGGCGCTCACCGAGCGGGGCTATTGCGCGCTGTGCATCGATACCTGGAATTTCGGCGAGCGCCGTGGCCGCACCGAATCCGAGCTATTCAAAGAGATGCTCTGGCGCGGGCAGGTGCTGTGGGGCATGATGGTCTATGACAGCATCCGCTCGGTGGATTATCTGATATCACGCCCCGAGGTGGATGGAGAGCGCATCGCCACGCTGGGCCTCTCGATGGGCAGCACCATGTCGTGGTGGCTGGCCGCCCTGGATGAGCGGGTCAAAGTGTGCGTCGATATCTGCTGCCTGACCGATTTCGAGGAGCTGATCCGCACCCGTGGGCTGGACGGTCACGGCATCTATTACTATGTGCCCAACCTGCTCAAGCATTTCGACACCGCGGGGATCAACGCCCTCATCGCACCGCGGCCGCATCTGGGCCTGGCGGGGAATTATGACGAACTGACGCCCCCGGCCGGGCTGGATCGCATCGACGCCGCGCTGCGCGAGATCTATGCCGCCCACGGCGTGCCCGAGCGCTGGCGCCTGCTACGCTACGAGACGGGTCATTTCGAGACCGCCCACGGCCGCGCGGCCGCCCTGGAGTGGCTGGACAGGTGGCTGTAGACAGGGGCGGGCAGATCCGATATCACTGCATGTCGTTCGCCGCATCATGTGCGCAAAGCATGACGCTATCCTTGGCGCTTTGCGCACATATAATGCCGGTGAAAAAGAAGCGACTTTCTGAATTCCCCCGAGGTGGGGAATCGGGTATCGCGGGCATATCGTTTGGCGTGTCCCCCTATCGCCGGTGGCTCTACCCTTTTACGCTCAATCAGAACGGTGTGGCGTTCAACACCGCCCAGTAGTAGACGAGGTATGCCCCGGCGCCCAGCAGAAACAGGGCGCTGACGCGATGCACATAAGGCAACACCCCGCGCATCCACCGGGCCACAGCGCCCTTGAACAGCGACGTCGCCAGGGTCACCACCACCAGCACACTGCCCATGCCCAGCGCATAGCCCACAAACTGCCCCACTGAGGAGAGCAGCTCACCGGCGGCCAGAGCGCCGCCCACCACCACCAAAAAGATCGGCAGCGTACAGCTCAGCGACCCCACGGCATAGACGATGCCGAACATAAAGGCGTTACGCAGGTTGCGCTGCGGCGTGATGGTGAGTCGGCCGGCAGCCATGATGCCCAGCGTACGATGAGTGACGAGCAGCCAGAGCCCCAGGGCGAACATGGCCAGGCCGATGGCGATGCCGAAATAGGGCACCACGCGCACCAGCCAGTTTCCTCCCGCCGAGATGATGGCGCCCCCCACACTGAACACGGCCACGAATCCCAGCGTGGCCGCCCCACCCAGCGCCAGCGCTTTGAGCAGGCGCGCGGTGGATGACGAATCGTAGAATCCCTCCTCGTTGGTGCCCAGATAATACGAGATGTACGAGGGCAGCATGAGAAAGCCACAGGGGTTGACACTGGCCACCATCCCCGCGCCAAAGGCATAGCCGACGGGCAGCCAGTCGGCCGCCTGCGACATGACCTCCTCGGCACTATCTCGCAACGAGATGACGACGGCAAAAATCCCTCCGGCAAGAAGCAGGGGAAAAAGAAAAGTCAGCACGCCCCTTGCCGACTGTCTTGTAGTCTCTCTGGCCATGAACGCTCTCCATCGCTCGGCCGGCGATCCCGGAAACATCTTGTTCGACCCGTTCAGTTTACCGTAGATAAACCTCGCTGTCTATTTGGCCCCGCGCGATTCGGACGGCCGGGAGTCATCCCTTGCCACCCTTTACATCCAGCGCAGGAGCAGGATGAAGGGATCGCCGGGTTGGAGTTATCACAGAGACGCTAAGCACCTCACACTGGACATTTCGTTATCCCCGCGCTATGCTGCGCGCAGACGACAAAGGAGGTGACCGTGGGCGAAAGGGATGAGATTTGGGCTTTTATCGGCACCTATACACAGGGTGAGAGCGAAGGGATCTATCTCTACCGACTGGATGCAGAGACCGGCGCCATGGAGCCGATGGGATTGGCCGCGCGCACCGAGAATCCCTCGTATCTGGCGATGCATCCCAACGGGCATTACCTGTACGCCGTGAACGAAGTAGGCGAGTTCGAAGGGCAACCCGGTGGCGCGGTGAGCGCTTTTGCCCTGACCGAATCGGGTCGTCTTGAATACCTGAACAGTCAGCCCACCGGCGGCGCCGCCCCCTGCTACGTGATCTCGGACCCCACCGGTCGATTCGTGCTGGCGGCCAACTATGGCGGGGGAAGCGTCTGTGCCATGCCGGTGCGCGACGACGGCCATCTGATCGAGCCGACCGCCATCGTTCAGCATGAGGGGGGCTCGTGGGGCACCCCGCAGCGCCAGGCCGGCCCTCACGCTCACAGCGTCGTCATGGGGCCAGAGGGGCGCTTTGTGTTCGTGGCCGACCTGGGACTGGATCGGATCATGGTCTATCAACTAGAGTTCGACTCGGGCCGGTTGGTGCCCAACGACCCGTCCTGGACGACGCTGGCACAGGGGGCGGGGCCGCGCCATCTGGTCTTTCATCCCAACAGATTGTACGCCTACGTCATCAACGAGCTGGATTCCACCATCACCACGTTCTCGTACGACGAGTCGCGCGGCAGCCTGGAGACGATCCAGATTGTGCCCACGCTGCCCGATGACTATGAGGGCAAAAACTCGTGCGCCGACATTCATCTGGCGCCATCGGGACGCTTTCTATACGGCTCGAACCGGGGGCACGACAGCATCGCCATATTCGCCGTGGACGGCACCAGCGGCCGCCTGACGCCCCACGGGCATGCCTCGACACAGGGGCGGGTGCCCCGCAATTTCGCCGTCACACCCGACGGTCGCCATGTACTGGTCGCCAACCAGGATAGCGATTCGATCGCCACCCTGCGTGTGGATACTGAAACGGGTGATCTGGTCGAGACGGGATTGGCCGTAGAGGTTCCCTCACCGGTATGCGTGCGGCTGCTGGTCCGCTAGAGCGCAAAGAGCGGGCCGCTCCATATGACAGGCCGCACCGGGTATACCGGATTTCGGATTGTTGTGGAGGCATAGCCTCCACAACAATACCCAAGTGCACCGGGCGGATGACCTGCAGGGCGATCGCCACCGCGAGTCGTCAAGGGACACAAAAGCACAGACCAACGATACCCACCTCATTGCCCGGCAGAGCGGACTCTTGTTTGCGCCCCGGAACAAAGCCCATAGAATAAGCTAAAATCGATATCTCGACTCTGATAGGAGGCCGAACATGCGCTCTGTACGAATGGGCTTGATCCCTCCCCTGTTGCTCTGCATCTTGCTGCTCCCGGCGCTGGCGGCTTGCGGTGTCCGCACTCCCACCACCGCCACGCCCACATCAGAGGCTTCGCCCACCGCCGCCGCAGCGCCACAGGAGGACGCCACCGCCCTACCCACGCAGGCGCCCGATCCTACGGCCACGTCCACACCACCCCCTACCGAACAAAAGGCAGCGGAGGGGCCGCTTACGCCTCAGGATGTATCGGTGGATCCGGGCGCGCTGGCCGAGTATGTCCATGGCGAGATAGTGCCCGGTACGTCCTATGATCCGAACATGCCGCCGACGATGAACGGCGAACCCGAACACTTGCGCTATCTCTTTGACGATTACCCGGCCGACGATTTCTTTACGCCCTACCGGACCCAATTGTTGATCTATCCGCTGGAGGCGTATCGCACCCTGTACGAGGGCACACCGGTAGAGGAGACATTCGATACAAGTCAGGCGACGCTGCGCGATATCCTGGAGCAGCGTCCCACCGAGTATGAGGACCAGATCCCCACACTCCCCGAGATAGCCTCGGTACAGGTCCTCCGCACGCGGATCAAGTACCTCGAGTTCGAGGGCGGGCACGGCGTGCGCTTTATCACCTACTACGCACACGATGTGACCCCGATGAGCCATGAAAACGCGCTCTATACCTTTCAAGGAGTCACCGACGATGGGCGCTACCATGTGGCGTTCTACTCGCCCATTCGCACCGATGCTCTGCCCGATACCTACGACAACTCACCCGCAGCGGATGACTATGACACCTTTGCCGAGGAATTCGAACGCTATCTGATCGAGACATCCACGACACTGGAGGCGCTGCCGGCGAACCAGTTCGAGCCCTCTCTGGACGTGCTGGATGGCGTCATCCGCTCGCTGACCATCCGGCGTTAGGCGCCGTTCGGGAATGGGTTGCATCACGCAGGCCTTGTACTCTGGCACGATCGTGAGATAGAGCGCTTTGCAGCAAGCGGGTCGAGGGCGCTACCCTCGACCCGCTTGCCATGGCCCCGACCCGCTCATCGCCCGTTACGGGCCACCATCGGCAGGAGGAGTCTATACCGGGGCGCCCCCGGCCCTCCCTCGACGGTGATCGTCCAGGTTCGAACGTCGCACAGCCCTCCGTCGTCCTCGACGACCAGCCTGACCTGGTGCGTGCCCGAATCATTCCGTTCGGGCGTCCCCGCCAGCAGCGCCGTACCGTCGCCATGGTCCGTCAGTGTCAGCCAGTCCGGAAGCGCTGTGGCATAGATGGAGAGAGAATCCCCTTCATCTATATCGTGGGCCGTTACAGTATCACTGTATGGCTGCTGAGACGTGGCCTTTGTGACCGGCTGCCCGGTAAACGACGGGGCGTCGTTCACTCCCAGGATGGTGATGGTGACGCCGGCCTTATCCGTTAGAACGCCATCGACGGCGACATAGGTAAACGTCTCGAACGCCTGCGCGCCCTCGCCCAGATGGTCGAATGCTCCGTCGGGGTCATAGCTGAACCCTCCGTCTGCATTCAGGACGAGCACACCACGGGCAGGCGCGGTGAGCGGCGCAGCGGTCAACGGCGAGCCGTTGGGATCGTGGTCGTTATCCAGCACCCCCGGCACAGCCACAAGAAGTGGCTGATCGGCACGGGTGGAGTATTCGTCGTCCGACGCGACAGGCGCCAGATCATCCACCGTCAAGGACGCGCTATCCGTATCATTCGCAGGGTTCATGTCCCCCTCGGTCAGGACAGAGGCGATGAACGGATAGTCGCCTGCGGTCAGGGGCACATCCAGAATGTCCGACAGCGTGATTTCGCTGTCCGATTCGGGCGGCAGATCGGCAACCGTCCAGGTGTGGAGCTGGTCGGCGACGGGCTCGATATCGAGACTCGGCTCCGAGCGAATCTCGCCGATCGAGGCCCAGTCGGGCATTGTGCATATGATCGTCACCCGATCCATCGCTTCAAGACTGTTGTTGCTCAGGGAAAGAGTGATCTCGATCGGCAGAGTTTCGCCGGGAGAAGCCGTTGAGGACGACATCGACATGGAGAGCCCCACGTCGATGAGATGCGCCTCGTAGGCGCCCATATCGACGATGGGCGCATCGCCCTGTCCCGTATCGGGAGATACGGGCATGTCGATAAAGCGTGGCGCACCGTGGCGGTCGGTATCGATTCCGGCGGGTACGGCATCGTTACTGCCGGCATCGATCGCAGGAGATCCCGGTCCCAGACGCAGATCGCCCGCCTCGGCGGCGACAAACAGAGGGTCGCTATCGAGGTTTCCCTCCCCCGCGTGTCCTCCCTGTATCACGCTGTAGGTCACGGCCAGATTGCTGCCGGAAAATTGCTCGCCGTCCGGCGCCTGGTTACCCCACAGGATACTGTTCGCCAGTGTGGAGGCTTTGGTGGTGTAGATCGCCGCGCCGCCCGTCTCTTCATCATAAGCCACGTTTCCGTAAAAGGTCGAGTTGACGATCAGCGCATTCGCCAACTCGTAAAGCACTCCCCCACCGCGATTGGCGCTATTGCCGGAAAACACAGCGTTCACCAGCACCAGTTCGCCCGGGTTCGAGACGTACAGGCCGCCGCCTCGGGCGGCCGAATTATTGCGAAACTCGACACTTGTGAGGATCGCATTTTGGGATCCTTCGCTGACTCCTCCTCCGTCAAGAGTCGCCACATTATCGACAAATGTGACATCATGCATCGTCAAACTCGCGCCGTTATAGTTATAGAGGCCACCGCCATGCTGATCGGCTACGTTCGCCTCGAAAAGCACTCCGGTTAGTTGTAACGTATTGTTCACGCCCGTCGTGTGAATCCCTCCGCCGGTAGTTTCCGCCCGATTATGGCGAAACACGGCATCAACCAGCTCGACATTACTGGCTGTAATATAGATCGCGCCGCCTGCACGTCCGGCTTTATTCCCCTCGAATATCACATCCGTCAGGTGCGGTGCGCTTTGATTCCGAATATGTACGGCGCCGCCCACCCCGACGGCTTCATTCCCGCAGAACACCAGGTGTCGCAGAGTGGGACTGCCGCTATCGATATACAGGCCGCCCCCACTGTGCTCGATGTCGGTGGTTGTGCTGCCGGGAGCATTCGCCCATCCGCCGGTGATGACAAATCCGTCCAAAATCGCAGTCGAGTCGGTGAAGCTACCGTTCACGATGGTGTACGAGTTATCGCCGTTGATCTGCTCTATATCGGTGACGATCCCCGATTCGACGTCGTCGTCTCGACCGATATCGCCACTAAGTATGGTGATATGGGTTGTCCAGTCCCGCTCATCACGCTCGATCTCTGTGCCGGCAAACCCTCCATAAAGGGCAATGCCCGAACGCAGGTTGAACGAGGCCGTAAGGGTCGATCCCGGCGTATAGATTCCGGCGGCCACCCAGATCTCATCCCCCGGCGCGGCAATACTCAAGGCGGAGGAAAGGTCGGTGAAGGCATCCTCCCAGGACAGGCCGTTGCCCTCTCCGGAGGCATCGGCGTGGACGTAGATAATGCGAGGATTGGCGGAAACAACTTCCGCCAGGGGCCAGAGCATGAGCAGAGCCAGAAGCATTCGGACCGCACAAGAACATTCAAAACTGCGTCGCATGGCGTGCATGGCATCTCCTCTCCAGAGGTTGTAGGGTGTCACAGTGTGTGATGCGGATATCAACGCGATGCCGATCCGTATCCATTCATAGCACGCACAGCATGAAACAGATGATCGTCCGAAGCATTTCCGGTCGATACGGCGGATAGGGGATTATTGACGGGAGGAGATCGGGATTGAGATTGGGGCTGTTCGAGAGACAACACACGGCCCGCCAACGTGAGCCTTGCGCCACGTTGACGAGCCGCGAACTCTACTCGAGCCAGAGCCGGCAAGAAGAGCAGGGATGGATGCACGATAAAGACAACCTGATCTCAGGTTAGCACCTGCCCTCCCCCAAAAGCAGGCTCGATGATAATACTTCCTTATATTACACCATCCGTTAATATAATGTCAATATCCAGATTTTTATGTATTATATACCTATTAGTAACAAATAAATATAATATATAACGCATAAATAATCCCTATATCGGTCGGAATATGGGAATAATCATAACCCCTCGATATCCCCCGGAGAGGCTCTCATACAGCAGGGCCGTCGGGTCATCTGGCGCCTCGCTCATCGACACGCCCGCCCAGCGATCATACCCTTTACGTCGCCGCGCCAAAGACCCAGCGCAGCCAGGCAATGCCCCGGGTCCAGCCGCGCGGCTGCGTTCGTCGATAGTAGAGCGAACGCTGCAGCAACCAGGCGCGCACAAAGGGCCGCAACAATCGAATCATCTGCCGCCTGGGCCCCAGCAACGCCACCATATCCCGGACATAATCTCGCAAGTCGTGCCGTTGATAGTGCAGCAGCGCCTCACTCTCGTCCGTATCCAGCCAATCGGTGCCAAAGGGTATGATGCTAAAGGCCTGCGTCGGTAGCATGCCGACTCCCATCGCCTCCAGCAACTGGTCGGCCATCTCGCCGAACAGATACTGACAGGCCCGCCCTCCGCCGATGTGCAGCGTCTTGCCCAATACAGCATCGCATTCGATCGCCCGCGTGACGGCCAGCCCCACATCGCGAGTGTGCACAAACTCTATCCGATTATCCAGGGGAACATCGAACATGCCCGGGTCCAGCTGCAAGGCCAAGGGGAAGGTCGCCGCAAAGCGCAGGATGGTCCAGCGCAACCCCGATGAGCGCACCATCTCTTCACACTCGATCTTGTGCCGCGCATAGTGCTCCATCGGCGCCACCGGATCGACCACCCTTCGAGGAGGCGGCAGATGCTGGGTTTGCCCGTACACGTGCATCGACGAGGCGAAAATGAGGCGTGGAGGTCGGGCCTGCATCCGGATCACGTCCAGCAGATTGCACGTGCCGTCTACATTCACGCTATGTGCCAGCTCGGGTACCGACTCGGATTCCAGCCGGGTAGTCGACATCTTGGGGATGATGAATGCCAGGTGTATTACGGCATCGCAGCCGGTCACGGCGGGGGCCAGATCCTGAGGGCGGCGGATATCGCCCCAGAACGGCCGGATGCGGTCGCCGAAACGTGCGGCCCGCCGACGATTGGCCCTGGTGGGCAGATCGAAACAGCGCACCTGATGCCCTGCCGCTAAAAGCTCGGTAACGGTGCTGGTGCCGATATTCCCGAACGCGCCGGTCACTAATACGATCATGGATCCACCTGCGATTCTTTCGACTGCAATCCACCCAATAAGATGCGAACGCCCTCGCCCGCCACCTGATCCCAGTCTGCGCCCTGTGGATCGAGCAACGCCTGGAGCAACAGCCCGACCCCCAGAGAGACGATGACATGCGCGGCGGCGGTCGGATCCACCGGCCGCAGAGACCCTTCGTTCACGCCCCCGGTCACCATACGGGCAAAGGTATCACGATAGGCCCGATACGGCTCGATCGTCGCCTGCCAGATCTCGGGGTTGCGCGCGGCCTGGGCCCAGAATTCCAGAAATATCCCCAGCTTGCCGCCCACGGTGCGCGATAGCTCCCCGATCATCTGCGACATGGTGGCGAGTTGATCGGGCACAGGGGATGAGTCGCCCAGTACGGCCTCTATCTGTGCGCCCAATCTACCCAGCCAACGGCGAAAGAGGTCCAGAAAAAGCTCTTGCTTGCCGGAAAAATGGTGGTAAAAGGTCCCTTTGCTGATACCGGCCGCCTGACAGATCTCGGCGACGCCGGTCGCATCATACCCGTTCCGCGCAAAGAGTACCTCGGCCACATCCATGATCCGTTGTCGCGTCGCCTCTCCTCTGTGGTTCGTCATACCTCCCGCCTTTCCGGTAAACCGACCGATCGGTCGGTTAACTCGATTATAAGCCCGCGCATATCGTTCTGTCAAATAGTTCTCGAAGCAACCGCGATACAGCCCCGCCGATCTCTTCCGATTCGGTTGACCCTCTCTTGCCCCTGTGTTATGCTGTCGCCGAGCGCCCGCCTCTCCCGGCCTATCGAGGCGGCGGCGCATTCCACGAAATATCCTCATTGACCCCGTTCATTGTAAGGAGAGTCACTATGAGCGCCAACATCGCAGCGGCCGGAGCCATCGGCACGAGCAAATGGGATCTGGATACCCCCGTTCTGTGTCTGGATGCCACCGCCCTGGAACGCAACATCCGCCGCATGGGCGACTATTTCGCCAACTGCACCGCCAAACTGCGCCCGCATACCAAGACGCACAAGAGCCCCATCATCGCCTGGATGCAACTGCGCGCCGGGGCCATCGGCGTCACCTGTGCCAAAGTCGGCGAGGCCGAGGTCATGGCCGCCGCCGGCATTCGCGATATCCTCATCGCCAATCAGGTCATGGGCGCGCTCAAGATTGCCCGGCTGGTGGGGCTGGCCGCCTATAGCGATGTCATCACCGCGGTGGAATGCGCCGAACATGCCCGCGAGCTATCTGAGGCGGCACAGGCTCGCGGAGTGGCGCTGCGCACTATTATCGAGGTCGATGTGGGCATGGGCCGTTGCGGTGTAGCGCCCGGAGGCCCTGCCCTGGATCTGGCCCGGCAGATCGAGGCGCTTCCCGGACTGCGTTTCGAGGGTATGATGGGCTATGAAGGGCACGCCGTCATGGTGACCGACGTGAACGAACGACGGCGTGTGGCCGAGGAAGCCATGGCCCGGCTGGTGGAAACCCGACACCTGATCGAGTCACACGATATTCCGGTGAACATTGTCTCGGCGGGGGGCACCGGCACCTATGACATCACCGGCAACTATCCCGGCATCACCGAAATCGAGGCCGGATCATACGCCACCATGGACACGCGCTATCGGCAAGTGGGCCTCGATTTCGAGTGGGCGCTCACCATCGTGGCCCGCGTCATCAGCGTGCATGGAGATCGCGCCATCATCGACGCCGGCCTCAAGACCATGACGCCCGAATTCGGTCTGCCCCTGGTGATTCGTCCCGAGGGATGGGCAATGACCGGCCTCTCGGAGGAGCACGGCGCCCTGGAGCGTCGTGGAGGAGGGCCGCTGCGGCGCGGTGACCTCGTCGAGATCGTGCCGAGCCACGGCTGCACGACCATCAACCTGCACGATGCCTACCACGTCACCCGCAACGATGTGCTGGAGGCGGTGTGGCCCATCGAGGGCCGGGGAAGGGTACGGTAGGACGGAACGAAACCGATCAGGAGAAAAGATCGATCATCCCCCCGCGCGCCGGACGTCGCTCCGGCGCGTATCCGTTTCATCCCGGAATCGTTCGGCATCCCTCACCGCTTTACCGACGCGCATCGGCCCGGCCGCCGCTCGGGACAAAACATTCCACTGCAAAAAGGTGTCCCGCCGGAGCGGCGGCCAGAATCATCTTTCCGATCTTTTCGCCCGTACGGTCTCCTCGAATATGCCGATAAAGGCCGGCTCGATTGAACCTTTCCCCCTTGTGCAGAGACATACTATTGAACGGCAACGACAAGATCGCCGCAACGTATAGCAAGAGAGCTGCCGTGCCCCCCTCATCACCCAAAGAGCAGGGGCGCAGGGCAGCCCGACAGGAACGGCAAGACCACGATGGAATGGATACTGGATCGATCCATGACCCCTCAGGGCACGCAAGATGCCGAACTGGTACGCCGCATGGCGGCGGGTGATGAAGAGGCGCTACGGCGCCTCTATGCCGCCCATGACCGGCGGATGTATGCCTATGCCCTGCGGTTGACGGGCGACGCCGCCACCGCCGAGGACGTGTTGCAGGAGAGTCTGGTAGCCGCATGGCAGGGGGCAAAACGCTTTCGCGGCGATAGCCAGACATCCACATGGCTGCTGGGCATCGTGCACCACAAGGCGATGAACGCCATACGTCGCCGGGAGCGCATCATCGCCCGCGAGACGGCGATAGACGGCACAGAGAGAAAAGAGCCACCGGAACACCGGATACCGGATGATGCCCCGACGCCCGATGAAGAGGCCCTGGCAAGCGATATGGCCCGCTTGCTGCGCGCCGGACTGGACGAGCTATCGAAGGAGCACCGCGCAGTGCTGGCCCTGGTGTTCTACCATGGGCTCGGGCTACGCGAGGTGGCCGAGATCTGCCGCTGCCCGGTGGGCACGGTCAAGAGCCGACTGAGCTATGCCAAAAAACACCTGCGCGGCATATTGAGCCGCTGCGGCCTGGGCACGGAGGATACGCCATGAGCGAACATGCACGCATCAATGACATGTTGCCCCTGTACGTTTCGTGTGAGATAGATGACGCCATGCGTCATCAGGTGGAGGAACACCTCTCCCACTGCCCGGCATGTCGCGATGATCTGGCGTTGTGGCGGGCCGTAGAGGCCGAGGTTGTCGCTGCCGTGCCCGAGATCACTCCGCCATCCACTGTGCTGGATCGGGCGCTGATGGATATTCGCACCGCCCGGCGGTCACCGTCACGGCGAATCCCGGGTGTCCGACAGGCGCTTCAGATCCTGCGCTCACAGATTCCGCTGGTGCGCCGCGAGATCTGGCCCGCTTCGGCCGCCGTCATCGCCCTGGGCTACATCGCCGCGCTGTTTGCCGGCAAGGCGGCCATCATTCATGCTCTGGCGCCCATGCTGGCCGCCGCCGGCCTCGCCGCCATCTATGGCGGCGAGAACGATCCGGCGATCGAGCTGACGCTGGCCACGCCCACATCGCCACGCCAGATCCTGCTGGCGCGCATGACGCTGGTATTCGGCTACAACCTGGTGTTGACGCTGGCCGCCGTGCTGGCGCTGCTGCCCGCCGTATCCATCAATATCGATATAACGAACGGGCTGCTCCTGAGCTGGCTGGCGCCTATGGCCTTTCTCTCGGCGCTGGCGCTGATGCTCTCGTTAACCATAGGCACCGGCAACGCCATCGCCGTAGCCTATATGGCCTGGCTGGCGCGCCCTCTGGCGATTCACCTGCCCGAGAGTCTCTCTCCCGGCATGTTCTGGGTGCGCCCGGCACTGGAGAGTTATGCCCGGCTGTGGACCAGTCCGGCGCTTTTGCTGGCGCTGGCCGCGGCACTGGTGATCGTCGCCCTGTGGCGCGCCGGTCGGCCGGATGGCCGGGAACTACAATGGAGATGACACAATCACTGGATCACGTACGGGGAGTGTATGATGAAGCGTTTCTGGGGAATGGTTCGAACCGAATACCGTATGGCGATGAATCGGCCGGGGTTCTGGATCACCTTTGGTCTGCTCGCCCTGCTGTACGGGGTGCTGCCATACGTGAACTCGGACTATTCGTTCCTGGTTACAGCGGAGACGGTGTGGCGTCAAGCCGGTCGGCTCGTCTTTGAAACGAACGTGCTCGTGCCGGTGGTGGTGGGCATTGCCCTGGCCGACCGCCTGGTGCGCGATGACCGCCTGGGGGTGAATGAATTGCTGCGCAGCACACCGCTCTCGCGTCGCGCCTATATCCTGGCCAAGTACGTCGGCAACCTGCTGTCGGTGCTTACGCCGGCGCTGGTCATGGTCCTCATCCCCAGCATCTATCTGGCGGTAACGCTGGGGCTCCCGCAAATGATACTCATGACGCTGGCGGCCTATATGATTTTCATCGTTCCGGCATACGCCTTTGTCGCCGCCTTTTCGCTGGCCTGCCCGCTGGTTATTCCGCTGCGGGTGTATCAGGTGCTCTTTACCGGCTACTGGATCTGGGGCAACTGGCTCAACCCCGAAGCATTCCCCACCCTGGCCGGCACATGGCTGACGCCGGGGGGTCTTCTGGCCTACGACACCTTTTTCGCCGACCTTCCACCCGAAGCGCAGCTTTATACCCCCACTGATGTGGCACTAAACTTTGCCCTGTTGGCGCTGTGCGCCGGACTGGCCCTGTTCGCCGCGGGACGGTTCATGGCCCACCGCGCACAACAAGCCTAGCGGGCCTGTCGATAAAGGAGATCGCCATCATGGAGAGATTGCACAGAAGCGCCCGTATGACGGGCACGAGAGAGCCCGTATCGCTGCGCTACCTGCTCCTCACCGGTCACAGCGACATGCTGTGGTTCTCGGCGGCGCTTTGGGCGCTCTTTGCCATCATCGCCGCCCTGATGGAGGGCGATCAGGCGCTGAGTGCCGCAGCATGGTTCATCGGCGGGGTATTGCCCCTCATCGGCGGCATTCTGGCGGCCTATGCCGTGCTGGACGACCCGGCGCTGGAGCTGCGCTTTGCCACACCGCATCCGGCGGGGCAGATGCTTCTGGAGCGGCTCATGCCGGTATGGGTTATCCTGACCGTCTCGTCGCTGACCTATCAGTTGTTCGCCGCCGCCATCGGCCTCGATCTGGGTTTTCTGGGGGGGATAGCGGCGCGGCAGGTAGCCTGGCTGGTGCCCTGTATGGCGATGATCGCCCTGGGCACGACGACGGCACTGGCCCTGGCCGGCACCACGCAGGGCGCCATGCTGACGGGTGTGATCTGGGTATTCCAGGTCATCGCCCGAAGCTGGTTCAACGTCGACCGATGGGCGCGCTACGTTGCGCTGTTCATGGGTATCTCAGTGCCCGAGCACGAGGTGCTTCGCGTCAACCAGGCGGTGCTGGTGGGCCTGTCGGTTCTGTTCATGCTGGCCGCCCGGTCGCTGCTCGCCAGACAGGAACGCTATCTGTAGATTCAACGACCCCATATGAGAGGATGGGTGTGATGATGATCGAGATCAGTGGATTGACCAAGATATACGGCAGAAGAAAGGGAGGGCGGGTCACCGCGCTGGACGGCATCGACCTGACCATCGAGGAGGGCATGTTCGGGCTGCTGGGGCCCAACGGCGCCGGCAAGACCACCCTGATGCGCATCCTGGCCGGCATCGTGAACCCCACCGGCGGCAGCGCGCAGGTGTTTGGGCACGACGTGACCACCGAGCGAGGCAAAGAGGCCGTCAAGCGCGTGCTGGGCTATCTGCCCCAGGAGCTGGGCATGTACCCCGATCTCAGCGCCCGTCAGTTCGTCGACTATATGGGAATCCTCAAAGGGATGGAGGATCCCGCAGAGCGCAAACGGCGAGTCGACGAGGTACTGGAGATGGTGGGCCTGAGCGATGCGGCCGACCGCAAGATCAAGGGCTACTCCGGCGGCATGAAGCGACGGGTGGGCATCGCCCAGGCGCTGGTGAACGATCCGCGCATCCTCATCGTCGACGAGCCCACAGCGGGCCTGGACCCTGAGGAGCGCATCCGCTTTCGTAATTTGCTGGTCGGGCTGGCCCGAGATCGCATCGTCATCCTGTCCACCCACATCGTCGAAGACATCGGTCAGACCTGCCGCGATATGGCGGTATTGAGCAAAGGACGCCTGCTGTTCCGCGGCAGCCCCACCGAGCTGACCCAAAGCGCCGAGGGCTATGTATGGACGGTGACGGCCGACGCCACATCCAAACCCAACGGCGGGCTGACGGTAGTATCCATGCGGCACATGGCCGATGGCGTCGAATATCGTCTGGTGGGCCAGAGGCCGGCCGAGTATCCCCATGCCGAGGCGGCGCGCCCGGGGCTGGAGGACGGCTATGTGTGGCTGATGAAAAACGCCGGGCAGACCGTAGAGGTATCGGTCGCATAGGCACAGCCGAGGGGCATTCCGGACCGGAATGCCCCTCGGCCAGAGATACCG
>JBMNOI010000136.1:0-9974 GCA_050942995.1 Anaerolineae bacterium | reverse complement strand
CTCGCCCAGCGTCAACGATCCACATACGGCCATCGCCTGCATCGACTGGCTGGGGGCGGCGCTGGGGCGTGCCGCGCGCCGTGAGTTTCCCTCTGCTTACCGCTACGATCGCAGAGCGAAACTGCGTATGGTGGTCCAGCCGGTGACCTATGAAAAGATGGTGGATCGGGCCTTTGACCAGATTCGTCAGGCCGGCTTGCAGCATATCGAGGTAGGTATCCGCCTGCTGGATGTGCTGGCCAACCTGCTGGAATATCTGGATAAACCGAGCCGCCGGGAGGCGGTGCTGAGGCAGGCGCTGGCTGTGCATCGAGGCATACTACAAACTCGTTTGAGCGACGTCGATCGGCAGGATGTCGAGGCGCGGATGCAACGGGTGAGTCGTGCAGCCCATCCCGACGGAAGCTGATCTTTCGGGGCGCGAATCGGATTGAACCATGTGACCAAAGAGAGGAGCCATATCATGCGTTACGCCAAACTGCCATCTGGGGCCGAGATGCCGATGGTCGGCATGGGGACGTGGACTCTGCGGGGAGATGTGGCCGTCAAGGCGGTGCAGACGGCCCTGCGCCTGGGATACACCCACATCGATACCGCGGAGGGCTATGGCAATCAGCGCGAGATCGCCCGGGCGATCGAGGCGGCGGGAGTCGCTCGCGACGATCTGTTCATCACCAGCAAGGTTTCGGCGGAACATCTGCGTTACGATGATCTGCTGCGGGCCTGCGACGACACGTTAAGGGATCTCAAGACCGATTATCTGGATCTGTATCTGGTGCACTGGCCCAACGCCGATATCCCCATGGAAGAGACCTTTCGCGCCATGGCTCGGCTGTGTAGAGAGGGCAAGATTCGCCATATCGGGGTGAGTAACTTTGTCACCAAACGTCTGGGTGAGGCGCTGGCCATCTCGCAGGAGCCCATTGTCGTCAATCAGGTCGAGTACCATCCCTACCTGAATCAGATGGATTTGTACGAGTTTTGCCGGCAGAACGATGTCCTGATCACCGCCTACAGCCCCTTTGCCCGGGGCGTGTTGTTCGAGGATCGGGTGCTGACCGCGGTGGCCAATGCCCATGGCGTGACGGTGCCTCAGGTGATCATTCGCTGGTTGCTGCAGAAGGATATCGTGGCGATTCCGCGCTCCCGGTCAGAGCGCCATTTGCGGACCAATCTGGAAGTGTTTGATTTCGAGCTGTCGGATGACGAGATGGATCGCATCGAGAATATCGGCGTTCATCAGCGGGTCGTTCAGGGGGCGCGAGGCGAGTGGGAGCGCTGACCGTTCCGCTGCGCGTCTGATGCCCTGATAGTGGTGATTCGATCGACGTCCGGCGATGCCGGGCGGTCCCTATGTTTCGGGCGGAGGTATCATGATCGACTCGCCATGGATAGTAGTCGCATTATCGTCTGCCGCGCTGATTTCGGCGATCCTGGCCATCCGATCCCAAGCCGCCGGCCTCCGGCGTCGGTATTATCTGTTCAAGCCACTGACGACGGGGCTCATCCTTCTCCTGGCGCCGGGATGTGTCGGCGACGAACGGGGTATATCCGTTCTGGCCATCGCGGTGGGGCTTTTTCGCTGACCGGTGATGTGTTTCTCATGTTGCCCGAGGATCGCTTTGTCTTTGGGCTGAGCGCCTTTTTTCTTGCCCATGTGGCTTATATCGTCGCCTTTCTGCCGGGCACAGCACCGATCTCTTCTGTATGGCCGGTGCTGTTGCTCGGCATCTTTGTGATCGCGATGACGGCTGTACTGTGGCCCCATGTCGGATCGCTCAGATGGCCGGTGCTGGCCTACGAGATCGTCATCGTTTCGATGGCCTGGTGCGCATGGGAGCGCTGGGCGCAGACCGGTCAGGCGGGGGCGCTGCTGGCGCTGGTCGGGGGGTTGCTCTTTGTCGTTTCGGATTCCGTGCTGGCACTCGACCGGTTTGCCCGCCCCTTTGCCAGAGCGGGAGCGGTGGTGCTGGGGACATATTACGGCGCCCAGTGGCTCATCGCCATGTCGGTGCGCTGAGGGACGTGTCGATCGGAGGGTTCGTGGAACAAAAGGTGCGTCCGCTAGAGGAAGCCGACCGCCCGTGGGTCCGCGAGTGCGTGATAGAGAACTGGGCCGGTGAGATTGTCGTCATCCGGGGAAAGGTCCATCGGCCTCACGATCTGCCGGGCGATATCGTCGAGGCAGACGGTGACCGGGTGGGCATGGCGATCTATCATGTAGCGGCAGACGAGTGTGAGATCGTCGCGCTGCTGGCGACACAACGCTACCGGGGGATCGGAACGGCGCTGGTAAAGGCCGTGCGCGATCGGGCGATGGAGCGAGGTTGCCGTCGGGTATGGCTTATCACCACGAACGATAATCTGGACGCCCTGCGCTTTTACCAGCGGCGCGGGTTCGAGCTGGTGGCCGTTCATCGTCGGGCTCTGGATATATCGCGGCGCATCAAGCCCTCGATTCCCCTCATCGGCGAGTACGGGATCCCTCTGCGTGACGAGATCGAGCTGGAGATGCCCCTGATTCGGGAGGATCGCTGACCAACTGCCCCTTGTGATATATCATGATATAATGGACTGATCGCGACGTACTGTGTGTAAACGAAACGGAGGCCATATGGCGAACTGGCGAAAAAAGCTGGTCCGCTTGATCGATAACGTCGAAGATCGCTTCGACGCGCTAAAGTACCGTCTCTACTTTGCGATGGGCGGTCCCGGGCCTATCAAGATCGTGCCCTATCGGGGGTACGGCACACGCGACAAGCTCTATCTCAAGGGGCGCGTGCTGGAGGATAAGGGCGTTACGCCTGCCAGCAAGGATGATAGCGTATGGGATAACCTGCTCAACATGTACCGGCGCATGCAGAGCGATGAGATCCCCTTTGCGCGGCTCATTGCCCGGCACGGGGAGGTGACGCAGGAGGTGGTGGCCGATGAGGAGGGCATGTTCGATGTCTTTATCGAACCCGATTCGCCACTGTCCGAGGGCCGCATCTGGCATCAGATCGAGCTCGAGCTGATCAGCCCCACTTCTAATAAGCAGAAAGAGCCGGTCAAGGCGGTGGGGCAGGTTTTTGTGCCTCCCTCCGGCGCTCAGTTTGTGGTGGTCAGCGATATCGACGACACGGTGTTGCAGACCAATGCGGTGAATCTGTTGCGCATGGCCCGCACCGTGTTTCTGGGCAACGCGCATACTCGATTGCCCTTCCCCGGGGTAGCGGCGCTCTATCGGGCACTGCATGTCGGGCCGTATGGCGACGCGGTGAACCCCATGTTCTATGTATCCAGCAGCCCGTGGAACCTGTACGATCTGCTGAGCGAGTTCTTCCACCTGCAGGATATTCCTCTGGGGCCGGTGTTGTTCCTGCGCAACTGGGGCATCTCGGAGGACGAATTGCTGCCGGTTAAGCATCGTCGCTACAAGCTGGGCGTCATCCGGCAGATGCTGGATCTGTATCATGAGATGCCCTTTATCCTCATCGGTGACAGCGGACAAAAAGACCCCGAGATCTATGCCGAGATCGTCGAGGCATATCCCGAGCGGGTGATGGCGGTCTATATCCGCAACGTCAGCCGTAACCCCAGGAGGGCCGATGAGTTGGGGCTGCTGGCCGAGCGCGTGATTCGGGCGGGCACCGAGATGGTGCTCGCCGACGACAGTCTGTCCATGGCCGAACATGCCGCCGCCCATGGGTGGATTGCCCCCGAGGCGCCGGAAGAGATCGGCGAAGAGAAGCACAAAGACGAAGCGTCGCCCACGCTGGTGGAGCGCCTGTTGAGCAAAGAGGCAGGGCATGAGGACACGACGGTGCGGGTAGAGGCGCCGGAGCAGGGCGCTGAGGGCGCGGATCCCCGCCGGTTCGACGAGGCCGCAACCGCCGTGATCGAAGCGTTGGATGCGGGCGACAAGGATGAGGATGTGCCTCCTACCGTGATTCTGTCCGGCAAAGAGAGCACGCGAGAGGATCGGGACGATCGGAGTGATGATGATCAATCGGAATGATGATGTCTTCGAGTGGGTGGAGGCGGATCGGGCGCGGGAGTTGATCCGTTTGAACATCCAGCTGGAGCATCGCATCAACGAGCGGGGTGATCTGGAGCCTTTGCCCGGTATTACGCCGGCCCTGTTCATTATCGCGCAACATTGCGATGGGGACGAGCGCTATTATCGCAGTGACCTGCCCGCGGAGGTGCGCCTGCGCCTGGCCGAGTTGTCGCCCGAGGTTGCCCTGCACGAACACGATCGGGTGTGTGAGATTCTGGCGGCGCACGCGCGCTGTGCCGACCTCTTTGCCGGCATCGGTTACTATTTCGACCGTCACCCCTCGCCTGACGAGTGCCCCGATGTCATACGGCGCGGCGCATCGTACGCCATCGTCATCAACGGGCGGCAGATCAGCCGGGCCTGGAGCGAGCGAGACGATGAGTATGCCGCTGAATTGGCGGTCGAGACGCAGCGCGAATATCGTCAGCGTGGCTATGCGCGGCAGGTGGCGGCGGCCTGGGCCGCCGACGTGCTGGATTCGGGACGGGTGGCGTTTTACAGCCACCGAACGGTCAATGCCGCCTCAAAGGCGCTGGCCCGCAGCCTGGGTGTGGTGCCGTACGCTGTCTTGACGTCGTACGAGTCGTATGAATAGAGGGCGTTGGCGTCATCCACGCGCTCGATCGGAGCACGATCCTCATGGGCGCGGAATCATCCCGAGAAGCAGGAGAGCGCCCCGCATCAGCCCCCCGATCCGCCGCCCAACGGGCATGGTGCGCAGCCCCCGGCCCCGTCGCGCATCGGTGCACGAGAGGTTGGCGCGCAGGATGCCGTTTGCCATGGCACCGAATCTCCACGATGAGAAGTAACGCAATTTTGATGTCGCCACGGGCCACTGTGCCGGGTTGATGTGATGAGGCGCTTGCCGCACCTTGTATAGTGAGTATAATCACATCCCAACGGGTGGGAGGACATCTGCGGATGTACCCTTTGCCCGCAGGCACCTCACGTCTGTGCCAGACCATCTTGTCGTTTTCACCATATTATCGTAGGAGCATCGATCATGACTCTATGGAGGCGCCTGGGAGGCTACCGGGCATCACGGTGGATGGGCATTTTCGCATTATCGCTGATTCTGGCCCGTTCTTTTATCGGGATACAGACGGCACAGGCGGCGAGTGGGCCGACGCTGTATATGCCTCTCGTCTCGCGGGCGCCTGCCCCCGGCGGGGCGTGTCCGGCCACATCGTCCAATCAATACAGCAAGGGCACCGCCTATCGATATGATAAAGACAATCCGGTGCGCTCGGCACAGCTTCACGCCGACAAAAACCTCGACCTGCGAGGCTATACGCCCAATACGGACGGCAACCTGCAGCGCACGCTGGTAAACTATGGTACCGACGATCCCACCCAGCCGCCCCAGTTCGCCACGCTGTTCAGTCCCCATCGCGTGCCGGACCTGACGGCATTCTACCGGGTGTACGACTGGCACTGGGCGCCCTCGCCCGAGGCGGGAAGTCGCGGCGCGCCGCTGAGCCAGTGGCCGGTCACCGCTTTGGGATTGCGCGTTACGCCGGGAGAGGCGCTGCGCGTGCCGGTCTCGGGCTATGATATCGGCCAGGGTATGGAGGTGATCGTGCTCTATGCCGACGAGGATACCATCGCCCTGCGCTACACCCGGGAGGATAGCTCGGGAGCGCAGGGGTACACGGTCCATGTCGACAACATCTGCGCCGACCCCAACCTGCTGGCGCTTTACCGGCAGCTGGACAAGTCCGATGGGCCGCGGTATCGGTCCGGGACCTCGTCGTATGATCTGCCGGTGATGCCGGCGGGCAAGGTGTTCGGCACCGCGCGGGGTAACGAGATGGTGGTGGCCGTCGTCGATACCGGGCCGTTTATGGATCCACGCTCGTGTAACGAGTGGTGGCAGATACGCCCCGGTTACAGTGGAGGCTGTCCGGCGGCACGTTGATCGCGTCTACCACCGGTCAGGACCTGTCCGAAGAGCGGGATGCCGCCATGGAAAGCCGTACCGGGCATGCCGGGTGAGCTGCATGGAATGTCTTGTATTGTTGTGGAGGCTTGCGCCTCCACAACAAATATGTTCACACAGTGTGGTATGCTTGCCGGAAGGAGGGCGCTGTGATCGATCCCGGATTGCAGGATAGGGTCGTGTTGGTGACCGGTGCCAACAATCCGTATGGTATCGGCACGGCGACAGCGAGAGCCTTTGCCGCCCAGGGCGCGCGGATCTTTTTGCACTATTACCGGGTGCCGACATCTCGCGCAGATGATTCGACCCCGGCCACAGAGCCGGGCGAGGCGTTCTATCGCGCCCAAAGCGCCACCGGTCCCGAGGCAGTGTTACGCGACATTCGCGAGCGGGGCGGCGTGGCCGAGGCGTGGGAGATCGATCTGGCCGATCCAGAGGCCGCATCGGCGCTTCTCGATCGTGCCGAGAGCGTTCTGGGGCCGGTGGAGGTACTGGTGAACAACGCCGCCCACTGGGAGGCGGACACATTCGTGCCGGCACAGAGCGAACCGGTCAATCGGGCGGTCGAGATGTGGACCGATGCGCCCGATCCTCTGACCGCCGGGAGTATGGATCGCCTCTATGCGGTGAATGTGCGGGCGGCGGTGTTGCTGATGAGCGAATTCGCCCGACGCCATGCGGCGCGTGGCGCCACGTGGGGACGCATCATCAACATCAGCACCGATGGCGCCCGCTGTTTCCCCTCGGAGGTCTCTTATGGGGCCGGCAAGCTGGCGATGGAGGGATATACCCGTAGCGCCGCCGCCGAACTGGGCCAATTCGGCATCACCGTCAATGCGGTGGCGCCGGGGCCGGTGCAGACCGGCTGGATTACTCCTGAGTTGGAGCGGGCCATCCTGCCGAATGTCCCGATGGGGCGCATCGGGCAGCCCGAGGATATCGCCGACGCGATCGTCTTGCTTGCGTCGCAGCAGGCGGGCTGGATCACCGGGCAGCGCATCTATGTGGGAGGCGGCCACGCTATGTGAGCCGCCCTGCCCCTGTGCTCATTATAATATATATGAGCAATTCGTAGAGGGGTATTTGTGGGTCTCCCATTGCTCCCACCCTCCCCCATATTACGGGAGAGGGTCGCCGACGGCGGGGTGAGGGCAAGGATGCAGCCATGTGGATGCAAAAAACTTTAGGGACAATTGCCTCGCCGGTCGGCATTGACACGCTTCGTTATGTGTGCTTATAATGTGGCCGTCCCGGAAGAATTTTGTGACGAGGGCGTTCGACGCATATCCGCTGTCTCTCCGACATAATCCTCTCTGGCTAAACTTCCGTCTCGACCCTCTCCGGTTATGTCTGAATCACCCTTTTCCTTTGTATACTCCACGAATCGGCCGGAACTGCCCTCCCGACGATGGTCGGTCGCATCATCTGTCGCCAGCTTGATGTGGCCCCGGGAGGCCCAGGTGGGAGGTCAGATGCCGTCTGGCGTTCCCGAGTATCAGGATTAGGGTGCCCGCAATGCCGGGCAGCCTCGGACAGAAAAGGAGAACGGTTATGGGTTTCAACCCACTGAGTGAAAAGGGTATGCCTATCGATAAGCAGATCAAGAATTGGGCAGAACTCAACGTCCGGCCGTATAACAAGATGGAAGTGGATCCGTATACCCGCACCCGCATCATCATGATGAACGGTATCGAGACTGAAGCGGCTCTGTTCTCGCACCAGTTCGCGCGTCACACGCTGGATATGGAGCTCAAGCGCACCCTGGCCATGTCGCGCCGTCTGGAGCAACAACAGCAAAAGATGGTCAACTGGCTTATCCCGGCCGATGAATCCACGCTGGAGGTAACCGTCGGCTATGAGCAGGTGGCGGTGGACCTGACGGCCCAACTGGCCCGTACAGAGCCGGACCCGTACATCAAGTCGGCGCTCGATTTCGCCTTGCTCGAGGATTTCGATCATCTCTATCGCTATGCCAATCTGCTGGAAATGAACCATGGCGTCAATCCGGAAACGATCGTGGGCGAATTGACCGAGATCATGCCGGGCCGGCCCACCATCGCCGAGCATCGCCACCCGTTCGACGAGATTCGTCGGCATTATGACAGCCGCACCGCCGACATCCTGACAAAGCTGCACGTGGCCACTATCACGGCCGCCGAGCAGCAGACGATGAACTTTTACATGAACGTGGGCAACCGCTATCCCGACATGGTGGGGCGGGGGCTGTATCTGGAGATCGCCCAGATCGAGGAGCAGCACGTCTCCCATTACGAGTCACTGGCCGATCCGACCATGTCCTGGTTCGAGCTCCTGCTGTTGCACGAGTACAACGAGTGCTATCTGTACTACTCGTGCATGGAATCCGAAAGCGACCCGCGCATCAAGAGGATGTGGGAGCAGTGCCTGGAGATGGAGATCGAGCATCTGCGCATCGCCAGCGACCTGATGTGGCAGTATGAGAATCGCGATGCCGCGCAGTTGCTGCCGGCCGAGTTCCCCGAGCTGACCATCTTCCAGTCGAACAAGGAATATGTCCGGCAGGTGCTGTCCGCCGAGACCGAGTTCACCGCCGACGGCACCGAGTTCGTATCTGTGGATCAGTTGCCCAGCGATGCGCGTTACTTCCGCTATCAGCAACTGGTGAACGGTGACGGATTTGTGCCCAGCAGCGAGGTTGTCGAGATGCACATCCGGCAAAAGGGCATCGATTATCGTTTCCAGTCCGAGGGTGAGCATCCCGTGAGCGAGCTGCGCTCGCGCGAGGTGGTGGATCGGGAAGTGGCGCGCTCGTAGCGCGTAGAGCGCCTTTACAGCGCACGTTGTGCGCCCTCACCGGTCGGCCGGCCGAGCCCCTCTCACATTGAGAGGGGCTTTTTTTCTCTTGCAGATGCGGCCGTTACGGCATCCCGGTATAATGTATCCCGGCATGATCGTCTCGACGTGGACTCCTGCGCCGTGAGCCGTTCCTGGACGAGGGAGTGACATTGGCAGACACATTGCGTACACACGACATCCACCTGATCGATGGAGTGCTCCATTTGCGGCCCATGACCGAGGATGATTGGGCTGTACTGTACGGCTGGAACAACGATCCCGAGGTGCTCTACTACACCGAGGGTGACGACATCACCTTGTGGGACATGGACGACATGCAGACCATGTATCGGGAGGTGTCGCGTCGGGCCTACATGTTCATGATCGAAGTGGAGGGATGTGCCATCGGCGAGTGCTGGCTGCAGGAGATGAATATAGAGCGGGTGCTGCGGCATCATCCGGGGCAGGATGTGCGGCGCGTCGACCTGATGATCGGTGACAAGGCATGGTGGGGGAAAGGCTGGGGTACCCGCGTCATCGCACTGCTGACCCGCTTTGCCTTTGAGTGCTGTGGCGCCGATCTGGTGTACGCGGTCGAGATCGGCGGGCACAACCCGCGCAGCCGACGGGCATTCGAGAAGAACGGCTACCGCCTGGTGCGCGCTATCGAGCGATCCGAGGGCAAATCGACCGTGGTTTATGATCTCGCGCTCGCGCGTGAGGGATATGAGGCGAGAATCGCACTCCCAAATAACTTGACTTAGTGGGTCAACTATGTTATGATACGAATGTGCCGGGGCGATAGTTCCCCGGTGATCCCAAAGATGAGGGGATACGAATCCCCACGAAAGGCTTTTTGGGTGATTTGACAGGTGAATCATAGCGCGTATAATTCGTTCTTGTTGTTGGGGCGGGGCGGATGCCTGAAATAGGAGGCCCTGGTGACCGCAGAGTAGCAGAGGTTGCTGCGCGATCATCAAACTGCCGGCGCGAGAGCGTCGGTTTTGTTTCCCCGGCAGGCGAGTTTGACAAAGTGTAAAAGAGTCGTATAATCGATTCTTGCCCAAAACGGCACTTTAACAACCGCAGAGTGGTAGGAACACACGCGTACGAAAGAAGCGTGCGAGCCCCGTGAAGCGCCTTTGAGAGGCGCCGAGCGAAAATGCAAGATCAATAACT
>JBMNOI010000135.1:0-10184 GCA_050942995.1 Anaerolineae bacterium | reverse complement strand
ATGGGGACTCATCTGGTGCGCGAGCTGTGGGGGCAAACCTACCACGAGGCGGTGACGGCGGCCACGGCCAAGCTGGATAACGTGCTGCCCGATGATCTGCGTCAGGAGGTGGCCAGCACACGCCAGAGCCTGGTGGTGGGCGGCCTCACGGCCATGGATTACCGTTCGATGGACCCCACCATCCACCTGTTGCGGCAGTGCACGTTAGAGCGCCGGCGCGTGCGCCTGCTCTATCGTGACACCAGCGGCATCGAGACCGAGCGCGAGCTTTCACCCTACGGGCTGACGCTCCAGTGGGGATTATGGTATGTGGTGGGGTGGTGTCACCTGCGCGACGAGTTGCGCACTTTTCGGGTGGATCGTATTCGTCGTGCCGAACGGCTGGATGAGCGCTTCGAGATGCCGACCGATTTCTCGGTGCGCGACTATTTGCATCGGAGCATGCGTTTCGAACCGACGCACCATGTGGTGCTGGAGGTGGATTCGCGCACGGCGGCACGGGTGCGCGAGCAGCACGGCCGATGGATGGAGGTGGTGGAGGACGATTCGGTCGATGGAGCCCTGGTGCGCTTTGCCACGGCCAACCCCGATTGGGCGGTAGGCTGGGTGCTGAGCCTGGGGCCGGCGGCGCGAGTGCTGGAACCGCCCGAGATCGTCGAGCGGGTGCGGATGGCGGCGAAGGGTATCCTGCAGAGATACGAGGGGGAGTAGCGCCACCGCGCCGCCCACGGCGCTCATGCAGGCAGAACGCGCGGGGGAGCTGCCCCGCGCGCCTTATTCACAGGATGCAGCTCAGACGTTACTCACCCGCCGCGCCGGTGTGCACGAGCTGGAAGTAGACGGTGTATTCGCTGCAGCGGCTGACGCTCAGCACCGCCGCGGGAGGCGCCGTGTCATGACGTGGCGCCTATGTCCCGACGAATGGCATCCAGTGTCGCGCGCGCGGCGGGCACGGCATTCAGCAGGCCCGATACCTTGTCGCACGCATAGTCGACACAGTGGCCGCAGGTATCCACACCCTTTTCCATAGCGCAGGCGCGGATGGCGCATTCGCCGCAGTGGGTACTCAACCGGCCGCCCACCGCTATGCATCCATCGCAGATGACCCATTCGAGGGTCATATCCGGATGGTTGTATTCCACGCGCCATTTGGCCAGCACACGCTCCTGAGCCTCGCGGTCGTCGGCCTGCGTGGCGATATAGGCCCCGCACGTGGCGCAGTCCAGCCCGCAACAGGCGATCATCGGCTCTGCCATATGGTCCCTCCTGAAAAAGGCGCCCCGGGATGCTCGATCGATTCGGGCGATGACGGATCTCAGACGGATCTCATCGGGCGTGGCGTTTGCCCGCGCAGCGCCGATCCGACGCGCTCTACAGCCCCAGTCCCCGGCGAATCTCATCCAGAGTCGCCTTGACCTCGGGCGCGGTGCTGATAAAGCTCTCGATCTTGTCGCAGGGATACTCGGCGCAGTGGCCGCAGGTGGCCACGCCTTTTCCCGCAGCGCAGGCGCGCACCGGACATTCGCCGCAGTAGCCACCCAGGCGGCCGGTGGATGTGCAGCCGTCGCATATCGCCGCCTCGAAAGGCATATCCGGCAGGTTGAGCTGGACTCGCCATTGAGTCACCACGCGCTCCTGAGCCTCGCGGTCGTCGGCCTGCGTGGCGATATAGGCCCCGCACGCGGCACAGTCCAGTCCACAGTATGCGATCATCCCGTTCATGATCTACTCCTTGTCCCCGGCCCGCCCGGCAGACGTTGACAGATCCATGACCCGCCCTCTTGTGATCGATGGTTCTCAGCCCGTCGGCGGCCAGTCCGCCGGCACGGCCAGCGGTCCGCCGGGGGCGCAGGCGGCGCGCACCTCGTCGTAGCGATCGTCGGCGGCCAGGCTCAACTCGGCCAGCTCGTCTATCCAGGCCAGATACTCGCCCGACAGCCCGCCGGGATCGGCGAAAACCGACCATCCGTCCCACGGCAGCAGCTCGACCTTGTTCAGAGCCAGCACATCGCGCAGCACGTTATCGGCGATGAACCAGAGGCCGCGCATATCGAATATGCCGAAACGCTCGGGATCGGCGCCCTCCTGACGGCACATGCGCCAGGCCTGCCCGCCGACGATGAACTGGTCGCGGGGCACATCGTGGGGGTCGAACCCGATCTTGAGCACGTCACATTGCAGGTCGTCGAGTTGAGCGTCCACCAGCCTCCATCGACCGGCGGCGGCATCCCATATCTCGGCCACCCAGTGATCGCCGTACTGGCCCGGCTCGAAATAGGCGCCAAATCCGCAGCGCGCCCGCGCCGGCAGGCCGTGATGGCGCAGCATGGCCGCCAGCATGACCGAATGGTCCCGACAGTTGCCCACCAGTCGCCGCTCCGGCGGGCGGGGCATGGTCATGTCACCGGCGTCCAGCTCGCGATAGCGAGACAGCATGCGCGTCACCGAGCGCAGTTGGACCTCGGCCTGGCGTTCCTCCGAGAGGCTCAGGCCATACCGTTCGGCCCAAAAGATGTGTACCATCGCCCCCTGTACATGGGCCACCAGGGCATCCGGGTCGGGCGGCAGGCCGGCGAACAGGTCGGCATGTTCGCCCGGATCGGTAAACAGACCGGGCATGGCATAGTAGCCGAGGATGTCGTTCATTGCGCGCTCCTCTCCCGAATGGGGATATAGATCATCACCGGCGAGTCATCGCTTTCCGAGCCGGGCGGGTAATACTCGAAATCGGCGCTGGGGTGCGCGCTCTCGAACTGGGATGCGGGAAGCCACTCCTCGTAGGCATAGCGCCAGGTGGGTCCGATGGTGCGCACCGTGCAGCGGAACTCGACATACCGATGCGCGGGCACGCGACGCAGTACCAGCCCCTCGGGCGCTCTGGTCACCCCCTGTACGGCCATGCCCGCCACATAGTCCACCGTTCCCTCCCGATCATCAGCACAGAAAGAGACGCCATAATACCCCTCGTCAGCGCACGATGCCCGGATCGTGTCATGATAGGTCATAAAGCGTTCCCAGATGGCGCCATAATCGGCGTTAGCGGGGATGACCCGCTCCTGTACGCCCATTACGTCAAAAGCCTCACGCTCGATGATGTGAATCCCCACCCTCTTACTCCTTCCCCGCGTTCTTTCAGGATACACCCGGTCCATCCTGTGGCCGGGTTTTCCCACTCAGGTCAATTTCCCCTGCACGATGGCCTCATCTGACACGGTCTGGGGCGCCGGCAGATCGAGCGCCAGCGCGTCGTCCCTGGAGAGTATCTCCCTCAAAAAGCGACCGGTGTGGCTACCGGGCACCGCCGCCACCTCCTCGGGGGTGCCCTGAGCAACGATAGAGCCTCCCTCGTCACCGCCCTCGGGGCCGATATCGATGATCCAGTCGGCGGTCTTGATCACATCCAGGTTGTGCTCGATGACGATGACGGTGTTGCCCGCGTCGGTGAGGCGATGCAGCACATCCAGCAGCTTTTGAATATCGGCAAAGTGCAGACCGGTGGTAGGTTCGTCGAGAATATAGATCGTATCTCCGGTAGAGACGCGGGCCAGCTCGCGGGCCAGCTTGACGCGCTGAGCCTCGCCGCCGGACAGGGTGGTGGCGCTCTGCCCCAGCTTGATGTAGCCCAACCCCACGTCTACCAGCGTCTGCAGGATGCGGCGGATGCTCGGGATATTGGCAAAGAACTCGAACGCCTCATCCACATCCATATCCAGCACGTCGGCGATGTTCTTGCCCTTGTAGCGGATCTGGAGCGTCTCGCGGTTAAAGCGCCGTCCCTTGCACACGTCGCACGTCACCCACACGTCGGGCAAAAAGTGCATCTCGACCCGTTTTTGCCCGTGGCCCTCACAGGCTTCGCAGCGGCCGCCCTTGACGTTAAAGCTGAACCGCCCGGCTTTGTAGCCGCGCAATTTGGCATCGGGCGTCTCGGCGAAGAGCCGACGAATGAGATCCATCACCTGCACGTAGGTGGCCGGGTTCGAACGCGGCGTGCGACCGATGGGCTCCTGGGTGATGTTGATCACCTTGTTCACCTGATCCAGCCCCCGAATCCCCTCATGCCGCCCCACGGGCAACGAGGCACGATGCAGGGCGTTGGCCAGCGCCGGATAGAGCGTCTGGGCCACCAGCGACGACTTGCCGCTGCCCGATACGCCGGTCACGCAGGTGAACAGCCCCAGGGGAAAGCGCACCGATATATCGCGCAGATTGTTCTGCCGCGCTCCCACGATCTCCAGCCGGTGCCCGTTGGTGGGGCGACGGCGGCCGTTAGGCGAGCGCACCACCAGTTCGTGGCTCAAATAGCGGCCGGTGAGCGATTCGGCGTTGCACATGACCTCCTGCGGCGTGCCCTCGGCGATAATCTTTCCGCCGCGTACGCCGGCGCCCGGTCCCAGGTCGATGAGCCAGTCGGCCGAGCGCATGGTCTCTTTGTCGTGCTCGACGACGATGACGGTGTTGCCCATATTGCGCAAAAGCTCGAGCATATCCAGTAAGCGGCGGTTGTCGCGCTGGTGCAATCCGATAGAGGGCTCGTCCAGCACATAGAGCACACCCACCAGGCCGCAGCCGATCTGGCTGGCCAGGCGAATGCGCTGCCCCTCGCCCCCCGAGAGCGTGGGGGCGGGCCGATCCAGCGTGAGGTAGTGCAGGCCCACATTCATGAGGAACTGGAGCCGGCCGCGGATCTCTTTGAGCACCTCTTCGACGATCTGGAACTGCTCCACCGTCAACGCGTCGCCGCCTTCATTCGCGTCGGGCCACAGTCCCTCTACCCAGCGCAACGCCTCACCGATGCTCAGAGCGGTGACCTGCCCCAGGGTAAGCCCGCCTACGGTCACGGCGGCGCTTTCAGGGCGCAGGCGACGCCCCTGGCATGTGGAGCAGGGTTGCTGCCCCATAAAGGAGAGGTACCAGCGCCGGGAGCTCTCGGATTTCGTCTGCTGATAGCGGCGACGCACGGCGTTGAACACCCCCTCGGTGACTCCCTCATGGCGCCCCGAACTGTGCTCGCCATTCCACTCCCACACCACGCGCACGCCGCCGTAGAGCAGGGCATGGCGGCAATCGGCGGATAGCTCGCTCCAGGGGATGTCCAGCGTCTGCCCGAAATGATCCACCACCTGCTGCGCCTCTTTGTAGGTATAGCTGCCCTTTTTCTTGCGCAGTTCGCCCCAGGGGCGCAGGCCGCCGTCGTGCAGCGACTTGGCCGGATCCACAAAGCGCGCCGGATCGAAATCCATCCTGGTTCCCAGACCGTTACATTCGGGGCACATGCCCAGCGGCGAGTTAAAGCTGAACATGGCCGGCGATAATTCGGGGAAGCTGATGCCACACACGGCGCAGGCGTTACGCTCGGAGAGCTGCCATTCCTGCCCGCCCTCTATGGCGATGATGACCATGCCATCGCCCATGCGCAGCGCCGTCTCGACCGAGTCGGTGAGGCGTGTGCGAAATGCGTTCGGATCGTCGCCGTTACGATTCACGCCGTGATCGGGTATCACCAGTCGATCCACCACCAGCTCGATATCGTGCTTTTTCTTCCCGTCCAGGACGATGCGTTCGCGCAGCTCGCGCACCTCCCCGTCGATGCGAACGCGGCTGAATCCGTCGGCGCGGGCCTGCAGCAACACGTCGCGAAAGGTCCCCTTGCGGTTTGCCGCCAGAGGCGAGAGGATCTGAAAGCGCGTTCCGGGGGTCAGGGTGCCCACGCGCTCGACGATCTCTTGCGCCGACTGGGCGCGCACCTCGCGGCCGCATTGGGGACAGTGGGGCGTGCCGGCGCGGGCATAGAGCACCCGCAAATAGTCATAGATCTCGGTGACGGTGGCCACGGTGGAACGCGGATTGCGGCTGACGGCCTTTTGCTCGATGGCGATGGCCGGGCTGAGTCCTCCGATATAGTCCACGCGGGGCTTTTCCATCTGGTCGATGAACTGTCGGGCATAGGCCGAGAGCGATTCGACGTAGCGGCGCTGCCCCTCGGCATAGAGGGTGTCAAAGGCCAGCGACGATTTGCCGCTGCCCGATACGCCGGTCAACACCACGAGCTTGTGGCGGGGGATGGTCACATCGATGTTTTGCAGGTTGTGCTCGCGAGCACCACGGATCACAATCTGTTCGGGGTCCATCAGGAGCAGATACCTCATCGGATAGTGGCGATGGCACGTCCGTATGAGGGGTGCCATCGGTAGCGGATCGCGAGGCGGCCTGGCCTCACGCGAACATCCTGACTATAGCATCGATACCTGTCAGAATGTGTCATATTTAGGCGGAACGAAGCGTCAATTTAGAAAATATGTTCGTGCGAGACTAGAAAACCCACCTTCCGAAGGTGGCAAGAGACCTTCGGAAGGTGGTGCTGATGTACGATCTCACCGGGGCGGTCGGCGCGCGCAAAGGGTCTCGCTACGAACAGGGGAGCGGCCTTTCGAAGAGGCTGCCCTTTCCCCAAAAGGTCGTTCTCCCGTAAGCGTTAGCGCAGCTCCTGGCTAAAGGGGAACAACGCCAGGGGCACCATCTTGAGGTGCTGCTTGGCAAAAGGCAGCCCTACGATGGTGATGGCCAGGATGAGGGCAAAGGTCAGATGCACCATGGCGATCTCCCAGCCGAACAGCAGAATCCAGATGATATCAAAGAGCAATTTGAGGGTGCTCTGTGGACCGGCGGGCACGATGCGCTTGCCAAAGGGCGCAAACGAGGCCACGCCCAGGCGAATAGCCTGCATGCCAAAGGGAATACCGACGACGGTGATGCAGAGCAGGGCCCCGAACAGGATATAGCCCAGACTGGCCAGCAACCCGCCAAAAATCAACCAGATGATGTTACCCAACAGGCTCATCGCGAACCTCACTTTCTCGTACAGTACGTCGGACGGTGCGGTCATTGCAGAATAACGCGACGGCGCACCATCTGGTATTTATGTTGCATACTGTACTACGCAGGCTCGGGGGGGCGGGTTGCGCGGGCGGGCGCCGGGCTAGTCGCTCAGCACGTCGACCTTGTCCTCATGCTCGCTACGCGGAGCCTTGATGCCTCCCGGCGGCCGTTCGGCAGGGGGCGCAATGGGCTTGCGTGGCTTGCGCGGGCGTGGCTCGTCCTGACCGGTATACCGGACGATGTGCATGTCCATGAACACTTCGCCCCAGTAGGTGCCGTCGGCCCGCCAGACACGGTCCTCGGCATCGACCCAGCCCAGATAGTGGCCTTCCTTGTCAAAGAATCCGTCCCGATAGATGAACCCGTAATAGTCGCCGTTCCAGCGATAGATGAGCGTCGGCAGGCTGCTCTTCCACCGCGAGTTGACCTCACGCACGCGCACCGCTTTGCCCATACCGTCCACTTCCAGATAGTGACCCTCTTCGGTGTGACGAATGACGACACCGGGACGGTAGAGCTGCGTCGGGATGAGCGGCCCGCGCACCTGTTGCCAGTTGGTCCCGTCGGACAGCTCAAAGACGATGCCGGGTCTGTACCCGTGGAAATGGCCGCGAATTTTGGATCTGGTCTCCACGATACCTACCTCCTGTGCCGGATGCTGCATTGCGGAAACGTGACAGGGCCATACCACTATCTCGGAGAGCCGGTGACAGATTATGGAGCGCTGTTGCCGCCGCTCAGCCATACAGTCGCTTCGGCGGTCAATCGATCGTGTATCTGAGGGGCGGGAGATCGACCGTCGGCATCCATCGCCAACAGCACACTGCCCGCCACCGGCGGCGCGTGCAGACGCAACGGCTCTACCCGAGGCGCAGCGGCCCGGACCCTCTCGAGGATGGTCTCGATCAACAGCGGATGGTTCGAACGGAACACACCGCCGGCCAGCACCAGTTCAAAGGGATCGTCACACAGGCTCAAGCGTCGGGCCACGGCGGCGGCGTTGGCGCCCAGCTCGGCGCCCGCCTCGCGGATGATGCCGCAGGCCACGGGGTCTCCCGCGGTGGCCACCTCGAATACGATCGGCGCGTGACCGGCGTGCAGCATATGGCGATCCCCGCGCATCAGCGTTTCCATGAGGGCCACCGTGTCGGGCACGTCGGCAATCTCGAGCAGGCGTTCGGTAAGGGCGGTGGGCTTGCCGCGCCCGGTGTAGGCGCGGGCCACGGCCTGAACGGCCATCCAGACGATATCGCCGGCTCCGCCGATATCCCCCGTCATGCGTCCCTCGCCAAAGGTGCGAAAACGCCTCCCATCGCGGCCGATGCCGGCCACGGTGGTGCCGGTACCGGCGATGATGACGATGCCATAGCCCCGGCGGGCGCCGGCGCGCAACGCGCCGTAGGTGTCGTTCACCAGTACCCGCGGGCCGGGGATGCCCAGACGGTCTACCACCGGTTCCAGGCGGCCTTCGTCGCTGGGAAAATCCAGTCCGGCCAGGGCATAGCCGGCGCCGGCGAGTTCATCGGCGCACAAGCCGGCCTGTCTCAGCGCCTGGCCCACAGCGTCGGCATACGCCTCGTACGCCCCGTCGAGGCCCACCCCTTCCCAGTTTCCGGGACCGCTCTCTCCACCGCCGAGGACGTGTCCCGTTGCATCGGCGATAAGGGCATGGGTTTTCGTGGCGCCGGCATCGATCCCCAGATAGCAGCGTGGCGCGTCGCTCATCGATTCTCCCTCGTCATGGTGGATCACAGACCCGGGCTGACACGGTAGACGGGTCAGCCGGCTCGTCGAACCTGGTGTTCCGTCGGTCAGGATGTGAATTGGGGCAGGTGCCTCTCGTTCACCGCCAGTAGATCCTCGAAAAGGGCCGGGGCACATTCGGCGCCCGGTCCCAGCGGATGGGCGACCAGCGCCTGCAGAGCGGCGGCGCGGTCGCCGGTGGCGGCGGCCCGAGCGGCCAGCAGTTCATAGGTTTTGACTGCGTGAACCAGGCCGTCGCACAGGAGAGGCAGCGGCCGGGCGGGTAACGGATGGATACCCCGGTCGTCTACACGGCAGGGTAATTCGCACACCCAGTCGGCGGGCCAGCCGGGTACGGCGCCGCCGTGACGGGTGTTGAGGATGTGCACGGCTCCGTCCCCGGTATGCAGCGATCGAATGAGTTGCCCGGCGACGGTGGAATAGTAGGCGCCGCCTCGCAACATCAGCTCATCGGGCAGAGTGGTCAGAGCGGGATCGGCGTACCGGGTCAGCAGCTCGCCCTCGATGCGGATGACCTCCTCTGCGCGCGTTGGGTGAGCCGCCTGATGCTGAACCACGGCCTGAGTGCGATAGTAGTAGCGCAGATAGCCGCTGGGGATGGCGCGCAGCGATTCGATGAGGTAGAGCGGGAAATCGGCGTCATCCGAGGCCTTGAGCCACTCGCAGAAAGCCTCGAACACCTGAGGCCATACATCCCGGCCGTCCACCGTCACGCCGGTGAGCCAGGCCAGATGGTTCAGGCCCAGATATTCGATCTTGACGCGGGCCGCCTCGACGCCCAGTTCCTGGGCGATGCGCATCTGCATGCCGATGGGCCCGTTGCACAGCCCCACCGAGCGTGTCTCGGGGGCATAACGCTGTAGAGCCTCGGCCACCAGCCCGCTGGGGTTGGAAAAGTTGATCAACCACGCATCGGGGCACAAACGCTGCATATCCCGGGCGATACTCAGTAGCACAGGGATGGTGCGCAGCGCCTTGGCGAACCCGCCCACGCCGGTGGTCTCCTGTCCGACCAGGCCCCATCGACGGCCGAGGAGTTCGTCCTCGCGTCGCGCGGCCATGCCGCCCACGCGAATCTGCGCCTCGACGTAGGATGCGCCCTCTAGCGCGGCGTCGCGATCAGTGGTGAGGTGCAGTGTAAAGGGATCGCCTGCCGCGGCCACCATCCGCCGGGCAAATCCGCCCACTATGTCCAGTCGCTCGGCATCGATATCCATGAGCCACAGTTCGTCCAGGCCCAGGGTCTCGGCGCCGACGATGAACCCGTTGACCAGCTCGGGAGTATAGGTGGATCCTCCACCGATGACGGTGATCTTCATACTGCGGTCACCCTTTCTTGCCGGTTGCGCTGGCAGATGCGTTGGGGACAGGCCAAATCGCCCGCTCTATACGGCCGGCTTTTGCAGCAGAGGTATTATAACCGGGTCGACGCGCCGAAACAAGACGATGCGGGCGGTGGGGGGGGGGGGGGGGGGGGGGGGGCCCCCCCCCCCCCCCCGGGGCGGGGCGGGGCGCGCCCCCCCCCACCTCGACACGGGAAG
>JBMNOI010000134.1:0-10213 GCA_050942995.1 Anaerolineae bacterium | reverse complement strand
ATCACGATGGCATGAGGTGCTGGCACTGAGAGATGCCCTGGGCATCGCATCCGACCCCGCCCTCTACCATACAGCACTCTATGACTGCCTCATTCTGCATCTTGTGCTGCAGGAGGCAATCCGAGTTCTGCGCGGGATCCCGGCATCGGTCAAGTCGTGCTTTGCCTTAGTCTCACCCGGCCTGGGACAACTGGTAGGCGCCTCCAATACGCTTGATCAGAGGCCCACAGACCTGGGCGAACTGATCGACCTGCGCGATTGGACGAAAGAGGTTGACATACCACGCCCAATGCCTCAGTTTGGCCTGCAGTGCAATAAGGTCATAGCCCTGCGCCTGTACCACGAGCTTTTGAACCACCAGGGTTGGACTGCCCGCAAATCGCAGCAAGAGATGCTAACGCATGTAGCTCATGCTCTTGCAATGGGCGAGTACACCATGATCGAGGCACCGACCGGCACGGGCAAGACTCTGGCTTATTTGTTGCCAGCCATCCTCATGGCACTAAGCCGCGATGACCAGGTCGTCATTTCCAGCAGCACCAAAGCGCTACAGGATCAGCTGCTTGCCGATCTCGAACAGAAAGTCAAGCCCGGCATCAGTCTCAGCTTTCGCTATGCTGTCCTCAAGGGGCGAGAGAACTATCTGTGTTTGAGCAGGCTATGGGATGCGCTTCAGGAGACATTTTTCGACTCCTCGGCCGCGCAGGTGTCATTCGAAGAAAAACTCATGATGCTCTACCTCCTCCGCTTTGCCAGCGAATCCCGCGACGGTGATCTCCAGAATACGAGCTACTGGCTGCAGCAGCGATTTCCAGTGCTGGAGGATTGCAAGGAGCGTGTGCGCGACCGCAAAGAAGGCGGGATGGGAAGCTGTGAGTATTACAACTATTGTTTCCATCCCCGGGCACTGGCACTGGCCGAGAGTGCCGATCTACTTATCGTGAATCACGCTCTACTACTCACAAAGCGCTGGCCCAAGGAGACCGGGCTGAACCTGATCCTGGATGAAGCACACAATCTGGAGGATGTGGCCACCTCCACATTCACAGAAGAGGCAAGTCGTGTTCAAATCGAATCGCTCCTTACGCACCTCTTGCGTGCGGATGGCAGGCGGGGTGCGCTCGTTCTTGCGGGCCGATACTTGAAGCATCGCGCAGCCATCGACTCGGCGATGGGCGCAGTGCGACGAGCCAAACGTCGCGTGGCAGAGTTCGGCGGCTACTTGCGCGAGTTCATAGAGCGCCAGGGGCTCAGGCTTGACCCGCGCTATGGTGTCACTTGGCGGATGCGCGCAGCCCCTCGTCGTACCCGATTCTTCGAGTGGCAGCCTGTCGAAGAAGCCAGAGTTGAGATCACGCGCGAACTCGACACCCTGAAACAGGCCCTTTGGAAGATAATCCAGGATCTGGCGTCTTTAGAAGACGGCTCTGAGCAAGCAAAGCGCCTACTAGACGAGCTGGGATCGATCTATGGCGAACTTTTTGGCACAAGCGAAGAGCGTGGGCAGCGGCAGCTACTCGATGAGATACCGGCAGTATGCTACGATCCCCTGAAGAAGGTGCACTGGATCGAGTTGTCAGTGCTTGAAACGGAACAAGACCCACCCCCTTCGACGAGCATCCAATGGGCATTCAAACGCGCTCCTGTGCGGATAGATGACATACTCGATGATCGCCTGTATCGGCGCACACGATCGCTGGTGTTGACATCGGCCACCCTGACTCTGGCCGAGCACGGGTTCGGCTATTTTCTGGATCGTCTGGGCCTCAAGTGGCACATCACACAACAGAATCTGCGGCAACTCTCGAAAGAGTTCGACTACGATAGACAGGTGATGCTGGGTATGCCTGCCTATCTGAAAAGCAGCGCCCGATATGACGAGGTAGAGCGCTTTCAGCAGGACATGGCCCGAGAGCTTGAGTGTCTGTTCCGCCTGACCGAGGGATATTCTCTGGTTCTGCATACGGCGCGGAGCCGGATGGAATTCGTCGCCAAGCATCTGGAGGGCGCATTCCCCGGCATCCCCATTTACTGGCAGGAGCAGGGGCTATCCGTTCAGGCACTGAAAGAGGCATTCCGGGAGCAGGAAGAATCGGTACTGCTGGGCGTTCGGTCCCTCTGGGAAGGGGTGGATGTTCCCGGCCGAGCGCTGAGCTACCTGATCATCGAAAAACTACCGTTCCCGGTGGCTTCCGATCCATTGATCAAAGCTCGCATGGAGGAAGTGCGCTCACGATCGGGAAATGAGTGGACCAACTACCTCATCCCTCTGGCGACCATTCAGTTCAAACAGGGCTTTGGGCGTCTGCTGCGCAAGAAGGATGATCGCGGCGTAGTCATTTTTATGGACAAGAGGCTCCGTGAAGCTTACTATCGTGAATCCATCTTACGTTCCTTGCCGGGCTACAAGCGCACGGACGACATGATCGAGGCCGAGTCGAGTCGTGCCAGCTTTTATCGGCAGATCGCCGAACATATGGCCCCAGTTTTCGACCGATTCCGCGTGCCGTGGGAGACGATCCTAGAGCAGTTCCCCTGCATCCTTGAGGAGGCGCTCCCAGAGTTGGAACGCCTGCTGCGAGAGTTGCAGATCCCCGCGCGCATTCCCGAATCGGAATATGAAATATACCGACCGAACTTGTTGCGGGCAGCACAGGAGCTGATTCAGGGATTTGTCGATTTCCGTCCCGAGCAGGATCAGGCCATGCAATCCATCCTCGCAGGGCACGACACCCTCGTCATCCTTCCCACAGGTTCCGGCAAATCCATCACATTTCAGTTACCTGCTCTCCTGCGCGAGGGTGTGACGATCGTGTTCTCGCCGCTCATTGCTTTGATGCGTGACCAGGTCGATCGTCTACGAAATAAGGGGCTGTCCATCGTGGATTACATCGTCAGCGGTCAAACTGGCGCGCATCGAGATGACGTCTACCGTCGCATGGCTGCCGGCGAGTTAAAGCTCGTCTACGTGTCCCCCGAGCGCATACGTGATCGAACTCTTGCGGAAACTCTGCGAAAGACGAGTCTGACCCAGGTGGTGGTCGACGAGGCTCACTGCGTCCAGATGTGGGGGCCGAGCTTTCGACCTGACTATCTGCATATCGCCGATTTGTTCGAGGGCAACCGTCCACCAATGGTCGCACTTACGGCCACGGCCACAGAGGATACACGCGTGGGAATTATCAGCAACCTGAGGATGAACAACCCGAGGCTGATTACGCGCTCGGTTGATCGCCCCGAACTTCGATTCATCGTTTACAACGCGCACTCGGCTACGAATAGAATCACTAGCGAACGTGACAAGCTCCCCATTCTGCTCAAGATCCTCAAGGTGGCTCAACAGCGGGATGAGAGTGTCATCATCTATTCGTCGACGGTGCGAGAGGCCGAGCGCCTGGCCCGAGTGCTCGATATGCATGGGTTTACGGTGCGGTGCTATCATGGGCGCATGGAGACACAACAACGCGCCGAGATCCAGGAGCTCTTTTCTGAAGGCATTATCAAGATCATCGTGGCAACGAAAGCTTTCGGAATGGGCATCGACAAGGCTGATATACGATATGTAATTCATTACAACATGCCGGGAGATATAGAGTCCTACTATCAGGAAGCAGGGCGAGCCGGACGCGATGGATTACCCGCCTACTGCGTGTTGTTGTATCACAAAAAGGACGTCCAGACACAGCATTACTTTATCGATCAGGCATTTCCCGGTGATACCGAGCTACGCAGCCTGATGCAGGTCCTCATGGCACGGGCGGATCGTGAAGGTCATGTTCTGATCTCGCCCATGGATCTATGCGATGCCTCTGGCGTTGAGCCGGAACGTCTGGACGTTTCTCTTTCGCTCCTCGAGCAACAGGGGGCCATCAAACGGTCGTTCGATTTTGCCCTTATGGGAAATGTGTTGCTGAACCGCTCGGTCGACTGGATACTGTCTCGCTTGAGTAGCGCGCAAGCCGATCTGCTAAAGGAACTAACCACGAAATGCGGGATCTCTGATCGATGGGGAACAACTCTCGATCTGCTCCAGGCGGCGGAACGGATTGGCCATACGGCTCTGGAGATCGATGGACTGCTGACGTACCTGTCATCTCAGGGGTGGGCGATCTATCGGCCGTGGGATCGGGGCTACTCGTTCCAAATAATTGCTGATGGGGATGTCATACGGCCTGTGACTGCGCTGGCCGATGTGCGGGAACTGACCTCGACCATGACTCGAGGTCTCAGGCACATGATAAACTATGCGGAGAGCCTCGGCGACGGCGAGTGTCGGAGGCATTTCATCCTGCGCCACTTTGGTGAACAACTTTCGGTCAGGTCTGACGAATGCTGCGATCTCTGCCAGCCGAATATGGCACTCCCCTGGAGCGATATTCCGACAACGCGGATTAGTCTATTGCCGGCCGAGATCGACCCAAGCTATCAGGTATTGCGTGCTGTAGCCTGGAACGAGAGTCTTCGGGACAGGCCCAATATGAGCCCATATACGGCCAGAACGCTGGCCTGCATCCTGTGTGGAAACTCTTACGCAGCAAGCCAGCACGAGCAAGATCCCATCCGTCGCATGCAAAGGCAGAAGCGCATCGAAAGCTCACCTTTCTTTGGCATTCTTGATGGAATCAAGGGGCAGGAGAAGGCGATCCTGCGGATCCTGGAGTCCTTGCAACAATCAGGGCACATACGCCTCGACGTCATGACATTCATAGATGCAGATGGCAACACGGTGAGCTACGAGGCGCCCATGCTGGACGAGCGCGGGCGTCGTCAGATAGAGAGCGGGCGCTACCTCCCCCTGCATCCTGTGCCAGAAGAACAGGCGTCATAACGTCTATCTCGTCGAAATAGCGGTTATAAGGATTCGAGTCCCTCTCGCCCCACCACAGTGCGTTGCGATGGACCGATCCTCTGTCCACCAGACCCCGGCCTTTCCACGAAGCCTGTGAATCCCCGCCCAAACGACGCCGGCGGGCCTGTGCCCGCACCGCTTCGGTTCATCCCCAAGCGTACGGAGGAGTATGGCGATTACAAAAGCCGGGGAGATGAAGTATCTCATGCTGTGCGAGGCTCCACACGCCCCTCGTGCCTCCCTTGCGGGTGTACTTTCAGTGGCATACACCAACAGCATGAGACTTACTCTTATAGCGCATGTTCCTGGCAGGCACAAGTCCATCGACGTGGCCGTTAGGCAGATAAAGTGTTCCCTACACGCGTGGGGATGAACCGTAGAGTATATTGCCAAGGGCCTCTTGGTCGTATGGTTGAGGGGTCTCTTTCTCTTGAGATCTCAATCCATAACATCGATGTAACCCCTATCCACAGATCTCTCCATTAAGTAGTATCATAAGCTTGTTCTCCTCGCTTAGAAGTGATAGAATCGGCGCGATTCCAGACTGGTACGATTTCCTTCTGTAACGATGATCCGGGGTCTCTTTGGAAATGATCGGAGGACAAAATTCGTCCCGTTATCGGTCATTCCCTGTCCGGGGCATATGCTAAGATAGTGCCAAGTTGCTTCTCTTCCAACGTCGCATCTATCGGAGGAGTTCATGGCCTACGCACACTCATTGAACACTTTGGGCCAGCGTCACGATCTTGAGGATCATTTACACGCCGTCGCCGATCTGACAAAGCGTTTCGCCAAACCGCTGGACGCCGCCGATGCCGGCTATTACCTCGGCTTGTGGCATGATATCGGCAAGCTTCACCCCGATTTTCAGCATTATCTCCTTGCCGCTGAAAAGGGCATCCGCCGGGGCGGCCCACGTGTCGATCACAAAGCAGCCGGCGCGCTGCTGGCAATAGAGATATTTCAACCCCTTGCATTGCCCATTCAGGGGCACCACGGCGGGCTCACCACGCGGGCCGATTTCAAATCCTGGTTGAACGAGCATATCGATCGCGCGCGTCAAACCCTGGCCATGGCCGAGGCAACCATCCCCGGCCTTCGTCCTGTCGCTAAACTACCCATTCCTGAACAACATACTTGCAACCCACTGGCGGCCGAGATGTTCCTGCGGTTGCTCTTCTCGGCCCTTGTCGATGGCGACTATCTGGATACTGAGGCCCATTTCAATCCCGATCAGGCCGATCTCCGCGGGCCGCAGGTGGAGCTGGTCGAACTTTGGCGTCGTTTCGAGGCCGATCAGGCACGCATCTCCGGTAAGAATGATGACATTGTGAATCGCGCACGTCACGAGATCTATGAAGCGTGCCTTGCCGCGGCCGAACAAAGCCCGGGGATCTATCGCCTTACTGTGCCCACCGGCGGTGGCAAAACACGCTCGGCCATGGCTTTTGCCCTGCGCCACGCTCTGCGTCATGGTATGGAGCGTATCATCGTTGCCGTCCCTTATCTCAGCATCACCGAACAGACTGCCCGTGTCTACCGTGATATCTTTGAGACGGATGGGCAGTCTGTTGTCCTCGAGCACCACAGCGGCGCATCATTTGACGGTGATGATGAGGGTGCGGCGGGCTGGATGTCTCTGGCCGCCGAGAATTGGGATGCGCCCATCGTCGTCACAACCACCGTACAACTCTTTGACAGTCTCTTTTCCAATCGCCCTCAGGCGACACGCAAGCTCCACCGCCTGGCCAACGCCGTTATCCTGCTGGATGAGGTGCAAGCCCTGCCGCCCCATCGCATTATCCCTATTCTCGACGCATTACGACATCTCACAGCATACAATACGACCGTGGTGCTCTCTACCGCCACCCAACCTGTCTATGAGACCATCCCCGGATTTGCCGATCTGCACACCCGCGAGATCGTGCCGAACGCCGCCAAATACTTCGCCGAGCTAGAGCGCGTGCGCTATGAGTGGCGTCTGGAAGAGCCCCCGGAGTGGGCCGACGTCGTTCACGAAATGCTGACCGAACCCCAGGCTATGACCATTGTCAATACTCGTCGTGACGCACAGGCTCTCTATACTGAACTACTGCGTCACGATCCTCATGCCTTGCACCTCTCTGCCGCCATGTGCGGCCTGCACAAGCATCGCGTTCTCGATATCGTGCGTCGGCGCCTGGCCGATGGAGAGCCCTGCCATCTGGTTTCCACTCAGGTTGTCGAAGCCGGCGTCGATCTCGATTTCGCTCTGGTACTGCGTGCCATCGCCCCGTTGGATGCCATTATTCAGGCCGCAGGACGCTGTAACCGCGAAGGACGTCTGCATCGCGGTCGTGTCATCGTGTTCGATCCCGCCGAAGGAAGGCTGCCCCAGGGCGTCTACCGTACTGCCGCCGGACTGGCCCGTGCCGTACTGGGGAGCGGTGTGGATCCTAATTCGCCCGCTGCCGTGCGGCCCTATTTCTCTCGCCTTTTCGCCACAATCAACGGCGATATCGACAACATACGGGATTGTCGCCGCCGCATGGATTATGTAGAGACTGCCCGCCGATTTCGCCTCATCGATGATGAGACCGAGTCGGTGCTGGTGCCTTATGGATCTCCCGACGAATGCGCCCGCTTGCATCGCCTGCTGGACGCCATGGCGGCACGCCGCGGCAACCCTCGAAAGCTGTGGCGTGCGCTGCAGCCCTATGCCGTCTCCCTTCCCCGCCGACAGATACAACGCGCTTTATCCGAAGGGATGGCGCTGGAGACGCCCGGCGGCCCTATTCTCTGGCAAGGAGCTTACGACCCGCAAATGGGGATCACTTTTGAGGACACTACCGCTCCCGTCTATCTCTTCTAACAGGAGGCCTATCGATGGACGATTATTCCGCATTACAGGTTCGTGTCTGGGGCGAATATGCCTGTTTTACCCGCCCCGAAATGAAAGTCGAGCGCGTCACCTATCCCGTACCCACAGCCTCTGCCGCCCGGGGCATCCTCGAGTCCATCTTTTGGAAGCCCGAGTTCACCTGGGATATCCGCGAGATATGGGTGCTTCGACCCATCCGTTACGCCTCTATCGTTCGCAACGAGGTCAAGAGCAAAGCCGCCTTGAGTACGGTGAGACGCTGGGCCAAAGAGGGCGGCGGGTACGAGGCCGCCAATGACCGCACCCAGCGCCACAGCCTGGTGTTGCGCGACGTGGCTTACCTCATCCACGCTCAAGTGCGCGTTCACCCCGATTGTGACGCGCATCCGGCCAAGTTCCGCGACCAGTTCCGCCGCCGAGTCGACCGGGGCCAGTGCTACCTTCGCCCCTATCTGGGCTGCCGCGAGTTTTCGGCCGATTTCGGCCCCCCTCAGGGCGACGAACAGCCCATCGCCGAGAGCATGGACCTGGGACGTATGCTCCTGGATATTGACTATGATGCCGAAGGAGATGGGCGCGGCGTCCCTCGCTTTTTCCAGGCGCAGATGGTGTCCGGCATCATCCGCTACCCATCCTTGATCGACCAGGAGGCCTGATATGTTCCTCCAACGTCTGGGCGAATATGCCACGCGCCTCGACCGGCCACCGCAATATTACCGCCGTGTACCCGTGCGCTATATTATCGAGCTCGACGCCGGGGGAACGCCCCTGTCGGCCGAGCCGGTAGATACGGCCGACAGCGCCAACCGCGCCACCCGCAGAGGGCAGCCGCTGCTCATGCCCCAGGTGCAGAGGGCAAACGCCGTGCGCCCCCTCTTGTTCGCCGATAATGGCGCCTATACCCTGGGTCTGCCCCGCGAAGGGGCCAACCCCGATCGTGAGGCACAATGCCACGAGGCCTATCTCGACCTGTTGCGCGGCTGTGCCGCCCACACCGCCGAGCCTGACGTAATGGCCGTGCTCTGCTTTCTGGAGAACGATCCGCTGAATCATCTGCGCCTGCCCGACGATTTCGACCGGAGCGCCACCGTCTCCTTCCGCGTCGACGGGCGCCTGCCGGCCGACCTGCCCGCCGTGCGCGAATACTGGGCCAGGGTCAACGATCCCGGAGCTGACGACGGCGCTACTGTGATGGATTGCCTGGTCTGTGGAGAGCGCGGGCCGGTGTTGCGCCGCCTCAAGGGGAAAATCAAGGGGATCCCCGGCGGCCAGATGTCGGGCACGGCCATCATCTCTGCGAACGAAAGCGCTTACGAATCGTACGGGCTCGATGCCTCGCTGATCTCGCCCATCTGCGCACGATGCGCCGAAGACATGACCGTCGCCCTCAACGGTCTTCTTGCCGACGAATCCTCACGTCTTATTGTCGGTAACGCGGCCTTTGTTTTCTGGACCCGCGAGCCTCAGGAGTGGTCATTCGCCGACCTGATGAGCCGGCCCGAGACGGACGACGTGCGTCGCATCCTCGCCTCTCTCTACCGCCCGGCCGGCGGCCATGTCGATGATAACCGCTTTTACGCCGCCCTCCTCTCTGCCAGCGGCGGCCGCGCCGTGGTGCGCGACTGGATCGATACCTCGCTACCCCAGGCCCAACGCAACCTGGCCCGCTGGTTCGCCGGCCAGCGCATCGTCTCGGCTTGGGGCGAAGAGGCCCGGCCCCTCGGCCTCTATGCTCTGGCGGCGGCCGGCGAGCGCGAGCTGCGCGACGTGCCCCCACCCACCCTGCGCGCACTGGTGCGTTGCGCCCTGCTGGGCCAACCGCTGCCCCCCGGCGTGCTCTATCGCGCCGTGCAGCGTACCCGCGCCGACCAGGGAGTCTCCCGACCTCAGGCAGCGCTTATGAAACTGGCTCTCGTCTCGCGCCGGTGGACGGCCGGCCACTCATCTCCCGATCAGGAGGATACCATGACCCAACTCGACAACACCAACCGCACCCCACCGTACCTCTGCGGCCGGCTCCTCGCCGTGCTCGAGCGCGCCCAGGCCCTGGCCATCCCCGGCGCCAATGCCACGCTGGTCGATCGCTTCTACGGCACCGCCTCGACCGCGCCGGCCACCGTCTTTGGCTCTCTCATGCAAAACGCCCAGGCGCATCTGGGCAAGCTCCGCCGAGACCGCCCCGGCAGCTATCACCGCCTGCAGGGCGAACTGGAGGATATCCTGGCCGACCTGCCCGCCTTTCCGCGCACCCTCTCTCTGGACGAGCAGGCGTTGTTCGCCCTGGGCTATTACCATCAGCGGGCCCACAGCCGCGCGATGGCCCGCGCCGCCCGCGAGGCGGCAGCCGGCCCCGGCAAGGCCGAGGTAGAGGAAGAGCCCGATCTCTAGCCCGTTATCTTTTCACCGGCATTGCACTGTCTCGACAAGCGTTTCACCTAAGGAAAGGAACATATCATGACCGCTCATCTGGATGCCTCTTGCCGCCACGACTTTGTCCTTCTCTT
>JBMNOI010000133.1:0-10430 GCA_050942995.1 Anaerolineae bacterium | reverse complement strand
GAATGCCCTCATGGCCACCATGTCATCTGCCAGCGCTGTCATCAGGTGACCGAGTTCGAAGGTTGTGATCTGGATCTGTCGGCTATGCTGCAGCGTGTCCGTAAGCAGACGGGATATGAGGTGCGCGAGCACCGGCTGGAGCTATTTGGTGTGTGTCCCCGGTGTCAGCAGGCCGAGGCACACGAGACCGATTTCATCAGGCGTCCGTCATCGGCAGGCAAAAAGGATGGGCGCTCCCAGGATTCATAGGGAGTTGTAATGATAGAGCGTATGCGTAGATTTTCTGTATGGCTGGCCTTTGTATTGTTGCTGACCGCCTGTGCCGCATCGCCCCCGGCTGCGACCCCGGATCCCGGAGATAACGGCCCCACCCTCGAATCACCAGAGGCCGTCGCGCCGGATGACGACGCGATCGATCTGGATGAAACGAGCGTCGAATTGCGTCCTGTCGAGCTGGGTGAGGGCGAGCGTCTGAACGTCGTCGCCACGACGAATATCGTCGGCGATATCGTCATGCAAGTGGGGGACGAGCGGATCGATTTGCGTGTGCTGCTGCCACCGGGCGCCGATCCGCACGCGTACAACCCCACGCCACAGGATGTGGCCGCCATCCATGATGCTCACGTATTGTTCGCCAACGGCGCCAGCCTGGAAGAGTTCTTGCGCCCCATCCTCGAAACCGTTCCCGATACCCCCATCGTTTATCTGTCCGAGGGGGTCGAATTGCGCGAATGGGGCAATGGCGGCGAGGAGCTCGCCGCTGATGATACGGATGACGACCATCCTCATGAGGTAGACTCACATACCTGGGTGACGCCTCATAATGTGATCGTGTTTGTGCAGAATGTCCGGCGCGCACTCGTCGCGCTCGATCCGGATCATGCCGAATACTATGAGGCGAATGCCGCGGCATATTCAGAGACTCTGGAAGAGCTGGATGCCTGGGTCCAGTCGCAGATCGATACGATTCCGGTGGAGCGACGCAAGATCGTCTCCGATCATTCGGTGTTTGGCTATTACGCCGAGCGCTACGGTCTCGAAGAGCTGGGGGCGGTGATTCCCTCCTTCAGTACCGTGGCCGAGCCCTCGGCCCGCGATCTTGCGGCGCTGCAGGATGTCATTCGCGAGCACAATGTGCCGGCGATCTTTGTGGGCACCACGGTCAATCCTACGGTCGTCCAGCGGGTGGCCGAGGATCTGGATATTCAGGTCGTTGTGCTATATCATGCGTCGCTGGGCCCCGAGGGTAGCGGCGTCGAAACCTATGTGGACTGGGTGCGCTACAACACCGAGGCGATCGTCGCTGCGCTGCGCTAGATCGGGGATGTGGGGGCAGATCTAATTGGGAGAGCCCCCGGCGGATTGGTACTGCTCGATGCCACGAAGATTGATCAAAGTGAGGGTTATGCTGAAACGGCAACCGCGATTGTATGTTCACGATCCCGGGGCTCCGGCCGTGCAGGTCGAGGGGGTATCGGTACGCTTTAACGGGCTGTATGCGCTGCAGGATGTGTCGTTCACGCTGGAGCGGGGAGAGCGGGCGGCGGTGGTCGGTCCCAACGGCGCGGGCAAGACCACGCTGTTTCGCGTGCTGGCCGGCGTATTGCCCGTGCAGGCCGGTCGGGTACGGCTATATGGAGGAGCGCCCGAGCGCCACATCTGTGTGGGCTATGTGCCCCAGCGCAGCCAGTTCGACATGACCTTTCCTGCGAATGTGCAGGATGTGGTGATGATGGGCCGTGTGGGGCAACTGGGGCTCTTTCGCTGGCCGTCGCGGCGCGACCACGAGATCGTGCGCGAATGCCTCGATCTGGTGGGCATGATGCCCCTGGCCGAGCGGCAGATCGGTGAGTTGTCGGGCGGCCAGGGGCAACGGGTGCTGATCGCCCGGGCGCTGGCGCAAGAGGCCGAGATCATGCTTATGGATGAGCCCCTCACCGGCCTCGATATCAACTCACAGGAGGATATCCTGCAGGTGCTGGATGCGCTACGCGAACGAGAGGTGACCGTTCTGGTCGCCACTCACGATCTGAACCAGGCGGCGCAATGCTTTGACCGCGTCCTCTTGCTCAATCGGCGGCTGATTGGCTTTGGTCTGCCCGATACCGCTCTGACGGCGGATACCCTGCGCGAGGCCTATGGCGATCAGTTGCACGTGTTGGAGACGGAGGGGGGCGCTATCATGATAGGCGGCGGCAATTGCTGCAGGGGTGGATATTAATGCTGGCGGATATCGGGCAGTGGATTGCGGCGCCTATGGCGTATCCCTTTGTGGTGCGTGGCCTGCTGGCTGCGGTGGTAGTGGGGATTGTGTGTTCCGTATTGGGCACCTATGTCGTTCTGCGGGGCATGGCCTTTCTGGGGGATGCGCTGGCCCACGCCGTTCTGCCCGGCGTGGCCGTAGGCTATTTGATGGCGGGCGGCATGCGCGCCTCGCTCTTTTGGTGGGCGCTGGGCACCGGCGTGCTGACATCTATCGGAATCGGGGCCATCAGCATGCGAGGGCGCATCAAGGAGGATACCGCCATCGGCGTGACATTTGCCGGCATGTTTGCTCTGGGCATTGCCCTCATCTCCAGCGCGCGCAGCTATTCGGTGGATCTGGCGCACATCCTCTTTGGCAACGTGCTGGGGGTCTCGGCTCGCGATCTCGGCCTCACCGCCGCTTTTGGCGCGCTGATACTGGTTCTGGTGGCGGCGTTCTATAAGGAACTCATGGTGATCTCGTTCGACCCTGTGCTGGCGTCCACATTGCGCATCCCCACGCGCTTTTTGCATTATCTACTCATGGTGATGCTGGCCATCGCCGTCGTCATCTCGCTGCAGACGGTGGGCGTTGCGCTGCTGGTGGCCTTGCTGGTGACCCCTGCGGCGGCGGCTTTTCTGCTGACCCGACGTATGCTGCCCATGATGCTGGTGGCGGCCGTCATCGGGGCGCTTTCCGCCGTCATCGGGTTGTATATATCTTACTATATGAACATTGCCTCAGGTGCGGCCATTGTGCTGGTGTGTACGGCCGTGTTTGTGCTGGCCTTTCTTCTGGCGCCGGGCCGGGGGACCCTATGACAGTGGCTACGACGACAATCAGATTGAGTGCAAAAGCACTCAATCTGATTGTCGTTTGGGATTGAGCGCGAAACCACCCAATCCGGCTGTCGCTTTAGATTGAGCGCGAAAGCATCCAATCTGACCGCCATCTCGGATTGAGCACAAGATCACAGGAGGCGGGGCATGGAGATCGTACAAACCGTTCTGGGGCCGATCGCACCGGATGATCTGGGGATGACGCTCATCCACGAGCATGTGATGTGCGACTTTGTCGGCGCCGCCGAGACCGGCCCGCATCGCTGGGATGTGGATGAGGTGGTGCGTACCATGCGCCCGTATCTCGACGCGCTGGTGGCCCGCGGCGTACGCGCCTTTGGCGATTGCAGCCCCGCATATCTGGGGCGTGATCCCCGCGTGCTGGTGCAGCTCTCCCGGCTCACCGGCCTGCACATCATCACCAACACCGGCTTTTATAAAGAGCCGTATCTGCCCGACGATGTGTTCGATCTGTCGCCGCAGGCGCTGGCCGAACGCTGGATCGCCGAGTGGGAGGACGGGATCGAGGAGGGCGTACGGCCGGGCTTTATCAAGATCGCCGTGAACCCCGGCCCGCTGGTGCCCATCCAGCGGACGATCGTTCGCGCGGCGGCCATCACGCATCGGGCCACGGGACTGATGGTGGCCAGCCATACCGGGCACGCTCTGGCAGCCGTCGAAAGCCTGGACCTCGTCGAGGACGAGGGCATGGACCCGGCGCATTTCGTCATCGTCCACGCTGATCAGATCGAGGATCTGGCTTTGCATCGACAACTGGCCGACCGTGGCGCCTGGCTGGAGTATGATTCCATCGGCGCGCGCCCCGTGGAAGAGCATGTGCGCCTGCTGGTGGATATGCTCGACCTGGGTTATGCCGATCGGATCTTGTTATCGCAGGATGCGGGCTGGTATCGGGTGGGCGAGCCGGGGGGCGGCGAGGTGCGTCCGTATACCGCCATTCTGGATCGGTTCATCCCCATGCTGTGCGATGCCGGCGTGGATGAGGCGATAGTGCATCGCCTGTTTGTGAAGAACCCGCGCCGCGCGCTGACCGTCGATGTCTAACCCGTTATCGCGACCGATCCTCAATCGCAGGAAGCGACCTCCCCAGGTCGCTTCCTTTTTCATGCCTCTTCTGAAAAAGAGCGGCGCGCTCGACTCATCTGTTGACACCTGTCGAGGGCGTGTGTTATCCTGCCCTCATCTGCAAGATCAATCCCAGCGACCGCGGAAGGAGATCCCGATGAAAAAGATCATCAATGACCCGATGGCTTTTGTGGACGAGATGCTGGAGGGCATTCTGGCCGCTCACCCCGATCAGTTGCGCGCGACGTCCGATCCCCGGGCGATTGTGCGCGCCGACGCGCCGGTCGAGGGAAAAGTGGCGATTCTCACCGGTGGGGGCTCCGGGCACCTGCCCGTATTTCTTGGATATGTGGGCGTGGGGTTGGCCGATGGTGTCGCAGTGGGTAACGTGTTCTCTTCGCCCAGCGCCGAGACGATGTACGAGGCCACACTGGCCGCCCACGGTGGGGCGGGCGCGCTCTATCTGTACGGTAATTATTCCGGCGATGTGATGAACTTTGACATGGCCGCCGAGATGGCCGCCATGGACGATATTCGCGTCGAGACGGTGCTGGTCTCTGACGACGTAGCCTCGGCCCCGCGGGATTCGTGGCAGCGCCGGCGGGGAATCGCCGGATTGTTCTTTGCTTACAAGATCGCCGGCGCCCGCGCCGAGGAGATGGCCACTCTGGACGAGGTGGTGGCGGTGACCCAAAAGGTGGTGGCCAGCACCGCCAGCATGGGGGTGGCCCTGTCGCCCTGTATTCTCCCCGCGGCGGGCGTGCCGACGTTCGAGATCGGTGAGGGCGAGATGGAGATCGGCATGGGTATTCATGGTGAGGCCGGTGTGCACCGCGGGCCTCTGGCCGGCGCCGACGAGATCGCCGAACGACTCACCGGCGATACGATAGCCGACCTGTCGCTGAGCAAGGGCGATACGGTGACCGTGCTGGTCAACGGCCTGGGGGCCACACCCCCGGAAGAGTTGTATATCCTCTATCGTAAGGCTCGGCAGATTCTGGACGGCGCAGGGATTCGCGTGCACCGTTCGTATGTGGGCGAATATGCCACCTCGATGGAGATGGCCGGCGCCTCGATTAGCCTGCTCAAGCTCGATGACGAACTGGCGCGGTTGCTGGACGCGCCTGCCAGGTCGCCTTTTTTCGTGCAGACGGCCTGACGGTGCGTTGAGAGGCATCGTTCGAATTCCTGGAGAACCACGTGGCGATGGGCGACGTCGGGCGCGTGGCGTTTAGCGACGACGCCGCTAGGCATCGACGACGCCGCTAGGCGTCGTCAGCATCGGAGGCACAATGAAGGATAAACTGACCAAACAGGATATATTCGCCGCTCTGGAAAAGATGGGCGTCGATGTAACCGCCCAGGCCGATCGACTGCGCGAACTGGACGCCGCCATCGGCGACGGCGATCTGGGCATCACCGTCACCATCGGCTTTCAGGCGGTGAACGAGGCGCTGCCCGATCTGGCCGATGCCGATATCGGCACTATCCTGATGCGCAGCGGCATGGCCTTTAACCGCAAGGCGGCCTCGACCTTTGGCGCGTTATTTGCCACCATGATGATGCGCGCGGCGCGCGAGGCCAAGGGGCTCGATGCCGTAGGACCTGCCGAGATGGCGGCCATGTTCTCCGCCGCGGTGGATGGTGTCAAAGAGCGGGGCAAGGCGGACGTGGGCGACAAGACGCTGCTGGACGCCCTGGTACCCGCCGGTCAGGCGTTGAGCGAGGCAGTAGCCGAGGGGGCCAATCTGGCCGATGCTCTGGCACGGGCCGCGGCGGCCGCCGACGAGGGCGCCCGCGCCACGACAGAGATGAAAAGCAAGATGGGGCGGGCGAGCTGGTTCAGCGACCGCACTCAGGGGGTGCAGGATCCCGGCGCCACGGCAGTGGCGCTGATGGTCGCCTCGCTGAGCGAGTATGTGCGGGGCGAGTAACGCCGCGCCACGGATTCGATATATCAGGAACAGGAGCTGTCCTATCCCTCATTCATGAACGAGGGATAGGACAGCCTTTTGTTTCTGGCGATGCGAAATGATACGGGGACAGGATGCGGGTCTGTGGTGGGCGTTTTACCCCTGCCGTGGAATAGCAAACTCGCAGGGCACGCCGGTCTGGCACAGGCCACAACCCGAGATGTCGACCTCGTACTCTTTTCTCAACGAGACGAACTCGCGATTCATATACTCGGAGCAACGTTGCTTATCGTGTCCCTCGCGGGTGATGGCCCCCGCCGGGCAGCGGGCGATACAGACACCGCAACGGCCGGTGGTGTAGTAGAGACAGTTCGCATAGTGATGGGTGGCGGTGCGCGGTGTGGGCGTGAGGGGCATATCGGTCACCACGCTGCCGCATCGCATGGCGATCCCTTTCGGCGTGATGAACCCATCGCTCAGGCTAAAGGTGCCCATGCCGGCGGCGTACAGGATATGGCGTTCGGACCAGTTAGAGGCCGGCGCTCCCGGGATATCCTCGCTATAGATGCGAAACTGTGGGCTCATTTGCGGGGCGACGGCCCGGTATCCTGCGTCGGTGAGCAACGAGACCACGAACTCGTACAGGGTGTCACAGAATTTCTGGCCGTCATTGCGTGTATGTGCCCAGCGCTGTGACGGCTCTTTGATCTGCGAGCGATTGCTGGCCCGGGTGGCCTCGGTGATGGGCAGCACCCAGCAGACGACGCTCAGAGGATCCCCGGCATCGGCGCCCAGCGCCTCGTGTGGCGTGAGGTGAAACGGGCCGATGATGCGCTTGTACTCGGCAAAGAGCGGATCGTCACCGGCGGCGTAACCCACCAGTGGGGCATCGAATATGGGTGTATTGTCGATGCGCTGCAGGCGATTGCCTGGGTTGTCCCGGACAAAGTCGATGATCTGTGCACGCAACCATTCCTCAGGCGCGTTGTTTGGGCCAGGCGTTGTGTTCATGCGTTTATTCCCCCGATGGTGGATGACCTTCGACCCCGTTCGGATGATGTGCCGGTTTCACTTTGCGGCGAGACGCCGCCTCGCGTTACCGGGGGCGGCTCAGGACAAAGATCGTCGCCCGCTGCCCCAGAATGGTGACGGGATAGCTCTGGGCTACCCGCAAATGCGGGATGTCTCGCAGGGTTTCTTTGATCAGGGCAACCTCGCCGGTGAGAACCACCGCCGAGCCCTGCGGCTTGAGCACCCGATCCAGTTCACTCAACAGACCCCGATACAGGCGCGGGTTCTCCCGGGGGCTGCCGAGCTGAACGCCAAAAGGCGGATTGGTGGCCACGCGGTCCACACTGGCGGTGGCCAGGGGCAGTTGCCGCGCATCCCAGTGAAAGAGCTGGCGGGGCTTGTGCCTGGGGCCGATGTTCTCTATAGCAGCCTGCAATGCGGGCTGTTCCAGGTCTCCCCCCAGCAACAGGCCATAGCGGGCCATGAGCGCCCGCTCGATGAGCAGTGTGCCGGCGCCGCACATGGGATCGAGGAATATGTCGCCCGGACGAGGTTCTGTGAGCCAGGCCATCGCCGCTGCGACCGAGGGGCGCAGCGAGGCGGGCAGGTGGGTGACCTTGTAATCGCGATGGCGCATCTCGGCGTCCGAGAGGCGCAGGCCGCAGACGAAATCCAGTCCGATGAGGTTGGCCCACACTTCCACGGTCTCGCCCTCTTCCACCGCACGCCAGGTTCGTCGGGTGGCGCGCTCGATGGCCTTTTCGACGGACCGAGCCAGATCGGCGCGTCGAAAGGGCTGAGATTTGCCGGCCAGACGGGCGATCACACGGAAACGGACTCGCGATCCCGGGCGCCGTCCCGTCACCTGTTGCAGGTGATCCAACCCCAGAGAGAACGATCTCGATGCGGCAACCCCGTCGAATATCCTGGAGAGCCCTTCGTATCCCCAGGGAAGCTTGGGGATGCGCGAGAGTACAAAGTAGACATCCTCCGTCGTGCGCAAGCGCAGCAGATCATCGGCGTCGCCGTCATAACCGAACAACACCAGCCCGTTGCGGCCGGCGATAACTTTGAACCCCTCCAGTGTCGCTCTCTTGAGCCGCGAGTCGATCTCGCTCCAGGCCACCTTTTCCAGGCCGGGCATGGTATGAGCATAATAGTGCGATTTCTGACGCGTTCTCGCCATATTCCCCCTCTCGTAGATACGTGCCCCATTGTACTCTGGCCAGGGCCATGGGGCAATTAAGGGCGTAAAGACGGCCGGCTCCATAGCTCTCGATGGCACGACGGCACATCATACCTCGCTTCTGCGATCTGGGAAGCGACGCACCGATCCATTTGCGCGTGTGGGCGGGCGACGCTATAATATAATGTCGCAGGATGTTGTTATAGTCAGGACGATGCATACAAGGGGGCTGCATGATATCGGTCACACAATTGCGCAGAGGAGTAACGTTCGAGTTTGACGGACAGATCTGGCGGGTATTGGAGTACGACCATTATAAACCCGGACGTGGTGGGGCGATTATTCGCACCAAGCTGCGCAATTTGCGTACCGGAGCAATCGTAAACCGCACCTTCCCCTCGGGCGATCGCGTGCAGGATATTCGCCTGGATCACCAGACGGTGCAATATCTCTATAATGAGGGCGACCTGTACCACTTTATGGACATGGAGACTTATGAGCAGCCTGTACTGCAGAAAGAGGTCCTGGAGGATGTGCTCCCCTATCTCAAAGAGGGCATCACGCTGGATCTCGAGCTGTACGAGGGAGAGCCTATCGGCATCGAGATACCCATCACCGTCGAGCTGGAGGTGATCGAGGCTCCGCCCGGTTACGCCGGTGATACGGCCACCGGGGCTACCAAAGAGGTGACTCTGGAGACGGGTATGAAGCTGCAGGTGCCTCTGTTCATCAATGCGGGCGATGTTTTGCGGGTCGACACGCGTACGGGGCAGTATCTGACCCGCGTATAATTCGGCGGACGGTAAAATGACGCTCTGGGGTATCCCGCAGCGATACCCCAGAGCGTTTTGCTTTATGATTCAGGGGCACGCGGTCGCCGATTCCCCACGGTGACCGGAATGCGGAGCGCTTTTGACAGCTCTGGGGCGAACCGTTATGCTCGGTCATACCAAAATGCCGATCAGGTCGAAAGGATAACGAGATGCAGGGACCTCTGACTGTTGCATCGCTGGCCGCGATGATCGATCATTCGCTGCTGCGGGCGGATGCTACGGATGCCGATTTTGATCGGCTTTGCCGTGAGGCGGTGGAATATGGATTCGCCACGGTGGCGGTGAACACGGCGCCGGTGGCCTATTGCGCCAAAAAGCTCAACGGAACCGGCGTGGGCGTCTGTGCGGCAGTGAGCTTTCCGCTGGGGCAAAGCCCCACGGCCACCAAGATCTATGAGGCGCGCCAGGCGATCGACGAGGGTGCCACAGAGATCGACTTTGTGCTCAATATCGGCCGGCTCAAGAGCGGCCATTTGTGCGAGGTGGGCGGTGAGATCGAGGCGGTGGTCAAGGCCTGTAGCGGTGTAACCACCAAAGTGATTCTGGAGATGGCCTATCTGACGGACGATGAGAAGCGCCTCGCCTGTGAGCTGGCCATTCGCGCCGGAGCCGATTTCGTCAAGACCTCTACCGGCATGGGACCCGGCGGCGCGACGCTGCCCGATGTGCTGTTGCTCAAGTCGCTGGCCCGCGGTCGCGCCAAAGTCAAGGCCGCCGGGGGAATTCGCAACCTCGATCAGGCGATTGCGTTTGTGGACTCGGGCGTCGACCGACTGGGCACGAGCCGAGCAGTGGAGATCATCACCGAAGCTCGGGATGTGTTGCCAGAGTAGGTGGGCTTCTATCTCAGTCGATCGCCGCTCGTCGACCGACCGGGCACGAGCCGAGCAGTGGAGATCATCACCGAAGCTCGGGATGTGTTGCCAGAGTAGGTGGGCTTCTATCTCAGTCGATCGCCGCTCGTCGACCGACCGGGCACGAGCCGAGCAGTAGCCATTGGCCATCATCACCGAAGCTCGGGATGTGTTGCCAGAGTAGGCGGGCTTCTATCTCAGTCGGTCGCCGCTCGTCGACCGACCGGGCACGAGCCGAGCAGTAGCCATTGGCCATCATCACCGAAGCTCGGGATGTGTTGCCAGAGTAGGTGGGCTTCTATCTCAGTCGATCGCCGCTCGTCGACCGACCGGGCACGAGCCGAGCAGTAGCCATTGGCCATCATCACCGAAGCTCGGGATGTGTTGCCAGAGTAGGTGGGCTTCTATCTCAGTCGGTCGCCGCTCGTCGACCGACCGGGCACGAGCCGAGCAGTAGCCATTG
>JBMNOI010000132.1:0-10598 GCA_050942995.1 Anaerolineae bacterium | reverse complement strand
CGGGCGCCCCCCTCGGCCGCGGGGCCCCCCGCCAGCATCTATGCTCGTGAATCGATCAAGTCAACTGCCCCACAGCCCTGGAGATGTCGATTGGACTCTTGTACTCCTGATCGGGCAATCGCTGCATAAACTCGATCACCTCATTCGGGGCATCCGAATCCTTGATACGCTGAATGATATCCTCTTTGCTGGCCGGGTACTGCAATCCCTTGAGATAGCGCTGCACCTGAATGGGGCTCGCCTCTTTTGGCTTTGCCGGCATCTATCACCTCCTGAATTCGAGCTAATTCCGACCGATTCGGTGAAATGGAGCCTCGATGGAGATGGGATGGAATGACGCCGCGTCCATTCATAGTCTATCGCGTCAACCCGTAATCTGTCAATTCATCGCGCGCATGGGAGGCACTCCCCTCACACGTCTCGCTGTTCGCGCTCACGAGCCAGCAAGGCGCGCTTGATCTCGACTCCCCAGCGGTACCCGCCGAGCCCGCCGCCACTCTGGATCACCCGATGGCAGGGAATCAACAGGGCCACCGGATTGGCGCCACAGGCGCCGCCCACAGCCCTCACAGCGTTGGGCCGACCGATGGCGGCGGCGATCTCTGCATAGGTTCGGGTGCTGCCGTAGGGGATCTCCTGAAGGGCCTGCCACACCTGGCGCTGGAACGCCGTAGCGCGAATATCCAGTGGTAGACGTAGATGGGGCTCGCGACCCTCCAGATGGGCCAGGATCTCGCCCACCCATCCGGCCAGAGCCACGTCGTCCCGTTCGATGCGGGCCGCGTTAAAATCGTTCAGAAAGCCTTCCTCCAGAGCCGCCTCGTCGACGCCCAGGCGCACGGCGCAGACGCCCTTTTCGGTCGCAGCCACCAGCAGCTGCCCCAGGGGTGAATCGACAACGGTGTAGAGCACGTCCATTCCTCGCCCTCTCTTTCGATAAGTGGCCGGCGTCATGCCCAGCTGGCCGGCGGCCTTGAGATAGAGCCGACTCCCTGAATCATAGCCCGCCTCGTATACGGTGTCGGCGATCTCTTGCCCCCGGCGCAACCCGTTGCGGATACGTTCCATGCGACAGGCTTCGGCATACTCGCGGGGTGACACGCCCAACAATCGCGTAAAGGTACGCTGCAGATGATGCGCGTTCACGCCAAACCGACGACTCAACACCGCCAGGGTCAAGGGCTCGTCGAGATGCTCTTCGATGTACCGGCAAACGGCGCGTATCCGCCCGGTCACAGAATCCGGCGAATTCGCCTCGCGAGGATGGCAACGGCGGCAGGGACGATAGCCCGCCCGTTCGGCTGCCTCGGGCAGCCGATAAAAGCGCACCCGATCGCGCCGTGGGCGACGCGCAGGACAGGTGGGCCGGCAATATATGCCGGTCGAACGCACGGCATAGACAAACATGCCGTCAAACCGCGCGTCGCGCTCACATACGGCACGCCAGCGCCGTTCGTCATCGATCATTATCTTGTTGCGTTCGATCCGTTCGCTTTGCATATCTCTATTGTAGCGCAAAACGGCGCCGCCGCGATATCCATATTTTGCGCTCAAACTGCCGGGCCATCGGGGGACTTGCCCTGCTTACGCCTCTGCAGTAATCTAGCGACAAAAGGACGACGCCCGGGGCGCCGACGAAACAGCCGCAGTGATTCTGGCAGGGAAGCGAGCCGGGGTAGAGGATGCACCACCCGATCATTCCAATACGATTCATCCGATACAGGAGGCAACATGGCAGAGCAGGTAAGCAAATTCTCCTGCGCCCCGATCGTCCATCATGGGCCGGGCGCGTTGGGCGAACTGGCCGGTGAGATCGCCAAACTGGGCGGGCAACGAGTGGCGCTGGTCACCGACCCGGGATTGATCCGCGCGGGGCTGGTCGATCGGGTGCGTCAGGCGGCAGGAGTCGATCTGCACCTGTTCTCAGAAGTCGAGCCCGAACCGCCCTACGAACTGGTGCATCGCTGTGTCGATTTTCTGCGCGCCCACGAATGCGACCTGGTCATCGGCCTGGGCGGAGGCAGCGCTATCGATGTGGCCAAGATGGCGGCGGTGATGATGGCCAATCCGGGACGGGTACCGGATTACTGGGGGGTGGGGCTGGTGCGCCGACGGGGCCTGCCCGTCATCGGAATCCCCACCACGGCCGGCACTTCGGCCGAGATCTCGGCGGCGGCAGTGTTTGTCGATCCGGAGGCGCAGAGCAAAAAGGGCATACGCTCGGATTTCATCCTCTGCCAGACGGCCATCATGGACCCGACGTTGACCATCGGGCTGCCCCGTGACCTCACCGCCTATACCGGCATGGACGCTCTGACCCATGCCATCGAGGCGTATACATCGCCGCGGGCCACCCTGGTGACCGCCGGCAACGCCGAACAGAGCGTGGCCCTGATTGGCGCCCACCTGCGCCAGGCCTATGCCAACGGCGAATCGCTGGCGGCGCGCAGCGGCATGATGGCCGGCTGCCTGTTCGCCGGATTGGCGCTGAATGAGGTGAACGTGGGGGCGGTGCACGGTCTGTCGCAGACTCTGGGCGGACGCTTCCATGTGGGGCACGGGCTGGCCAACGCCCTCTTTCTGCCCTATGTGATGGCCTTTAACCGCATCGCCTGCCGCGAGCAATACGCCCGCGTGGCGATGCTGCTGGGCGAAAAGATCGAGGGGCTATCGCTGGACGAGGCCTCACGACGCGGCGTCGAGGCGGTGCGCCGCCTGTCGCTGGACCTGGGAGTGCCGCAGCGCCTGCGCGATCTGGATATTCCCGAAGAAGCGCTGGATGACATCGCCCCCCTCTGCATCGAGACGCAGAGCCGGGTGATGACCAATAACCCGCGAAAGATGACGGTAGAGGATGCCCGACAGGTGCTGCACGAAGCCTACTGAGCGATAGACGCCCACCCGCCGCTCCACATAGAGGCTCGGTTGATTCCGAGCCCCTCTCTTTATGTCAATCACATCCGGGCCTCATCAACCGGGATCGACCTATTGAAAAGCGGCCTGTCCGGCGCGGAACCACGCGGCGTTCTCGCGAATGACCTGCCGGATGGGTAGTTTGTAGGGGCAGCGCGACTCGCACTCGCCACAATCGATACAGCTCTCGGCCCTGGCCACAATGGCCTCGCCCCAGGGGCCGAACATGCGCTCGGGCGGGAACCGCTTGCCAAAGCTGCGCAGATTCATCACCGTCGAGATGGCGATCTCCTGCGGGCAGGGCTGGCAGTAATCACACCGCCGGCAGAAACGGGTGCCCAGTTCGTCGCGCAGCGCCTCGATGCGGGCCATCTCGTCCGCCGAGAGGCCGGCCGAATCCTGAACGATAGAGACGATCTCGTCGATCTCGTGAGCCGCCTCGATGCCTACCAGAGGGATGATATCGGGCACCTGCTTGAGATACTTGAACGCCGGTCGGGCATCTTCCAGCAGGCCGCCTCCCATGGGCTTCATGGCGATAAAGGCCACATCGTGCTCACGGCATAGCGGGATCAACTCATCCACCGGCTCGGTTGTGATAAAGTTGAACGGGAACATCAAGGTGCTAAAGCACCCCATCGTCACCATCTTGAGGGACAATTCCGGCGAGTGCGATGTGACGCCAATATGGCCGATACGGCCGGCGGACTGAGCCTCAAGGGCCACTTCCATGGCGCCACCCGCCCCCAACACCTGATCCAGCTCCTCCTCCGTGGCGACATTATGGAACTGGTACAGGTCGATATAGTCGACGCCCAGCCGCTGAAAGCTGGTCTCCATCTGCTGCCGAAAGGTGGCGTCATCCCGAGCGGGAGCTTTCGATGCCAGCACGAGGCCCTCGCGTCGACCGGCGATAGCCCGGCCAATGCGCTCCTCGCTGGTGCCATAGCCGTGGGCGGTGTCGATATAGTTAATGCCCAGATCCAGACAGTGGCGAATCACACGCACCGACTCTTCGTCTGTGAGGCGTTGAATGGGGATTCCGCCAAAACCCACCTCGGTCACCATCAGTTCGGTCCGGCCCAATCGTCGCAGTTGCATTGTTACGCTCCTCTCGTTCATCACACATTGCGATCTGGAAATGCCCGTTCATATCGCAAGATCGAGACATGTTCGACCATGCCACTATCGAGCCGCTGGCAGATCCCGGTGCGGAGAGTGAAGTCTAGCGTATAGAGGTAGAGGATGTCAATCGGCCAATTTCTGAACGATGCCCACGAACATATTCAGCGCCCTCACCGGAGCCGCATCGGAGAAAATGAAGTATCGATTGTTGACGCAAAATTTACGCGTCGTTCATGCAGCGGGAATGAGAGAGCACGTCGCATCCCCCCCTCATTCGCCCCGGCGGGCATGCCGGTCTGGAGCTATAACGTCGGTCACGTCTTGCATTACGAATAACGGCTTGCATGAACCCCCGATTTTTCGAGCGATCATCTCGTTAAAAGGTGAAAGGATTAATAATTATTAACCATTGATTGACGCGTTTTATACTTGCCCATGGTATGCTCTAGTAGGTAGGGCAGGCTCTTCGACACGACATGTCACAGCAGTTGAGCATCCGACGGCGCTTCGTTACAATAGCGCCAGAAGTCGCAAGATACACCTCAAAACATGGTATAATACGTTAAATTGACTCGACGAATGACCGGGGGCCGCTGCATGCCGCATCTTGCAGATGCGTCCCTCATGCCCACATCGATGAATAGACGCCCGGCCCATCCGATGGGCTCGACGCCGGCTTTGGGAGAAGCGGGTTGAGAGCGCTATTGCGAACCGTTGTTCTGGCTATCCTGCTCGTAGCGTTTGTGGCCTATGTATGGCACAACGATCATAGCGATGACTGGCACGTGGATTCGAGTCGTGCATCTGCGCAGACAGAGCCGACCGATCGCCCAACATTCCACCACCCGGCCCCGGAACATACCATACCGGTGTGGGAGCCAGAGCCGCTGGATACAGCGACCGCTACCCTCACGCCGATTATCGTGCCGCCCGAGCCGACGGTGGTCGATGTCTTTCAGGCGGCGACGCGAGTTATCGAGGCCACACAACAGGCCGAGCGAGTGGGCACAGCCCCCCCCCTGCCGCCGAATCTGATCACGGCGACGTTTACGCCGCCACCCTTTATCGTTGTGAATACGCCGACACCGGAGAATGAAGCAACGGCCACCTATCAGGCGTTGTTGGCCCGGGCCATCGCCGTAACAACCGGCACACCGACACCACTCCCTGAGAATCGGGTGACGGCAACCCCGTGGTTATCGCCGACACCGCCGATACTGGCGCCAGATTTCGAGGCAAGAGCGACACCGGCTCCGACGATGACGCCCGTTTTGATACCGCTAGACGATCAGGATGCACTGAGACGGGTGATATGGCCCAGCCCTACGGCGGCGCCCACGCCCACAGCCATTCCCCATGAGCTATTGGGTAAAATCGCCTTCAAGTCCGATCTGTTTGGCTATCAGCGGATTCTGGTCGTGGACCCGGATGGACGCAATCCGGCCCTGTTGACCAATTCCTGGGCCTATGATGTGTCGGTCGAACGAGAGAGATTGTCCCCCGACGGACGGTATATCGTTCATCAGGCCTATGGTCGGCATGGATTGGATCTGTTCATCTCGCCGGTAGAGGGCGGAACCCGTCGGCAACTCACCTTTATCGGACAGGGCGTTGCCTATGATCCGGCCTGGGCTCCCGACGGACGCAGCATCGTGTTTTCGTCTAATCAGGAGGGGCATGATGATCTGTTCATCGTCTCCTTTGGCGATGCGCGCTGGCCCGATCCGCATACAACCAAGTTGACCACTCGCGAGGGCAGCGAATCGTTCAAACATCCGAGTTATTCGCCCGATGGCAGGCAGATTGTCTTTTACAGCAACAAGACCGGAAAATACCAGCTCTGGATCGTTAACGTAGACGGCTCGAATCAGCGCCTCTTGTTCGAGTCGTCGGCCAGTTGCTGGGATCCGGCATGGCTCAAGTGACGGACAACGTCCGGCAGGTTGCCACCAACACAGAGAAAATCGGACGAGCGAGAATCGATCTTTTTTGATCTGGCTCCGACACGGCGAAAAGGAGATCGTAAAAGTGAAACTACGAGTTCTTGGCATCGGAGCTGTAGTGGTGCTCCTTCTCACGATGGTCGCCGGGGCGATCGGCACCGGGGCCTGGTTCACCGAGCAGGACGTGCTGGGACCCAATGCCCTGGCCGCCGGAACCGTTAACCCCGAGGTGCGGGGGGTTACCGTACTGCTGACCAATGCCGAGCCCGGCAAGTGGTACGGCCCCTATTTCGTGGATTTTGTCAACACCCCCCCTAACAGCACCTTGCCGGTCAAGTATCGCATCACGTCGCGCATGTCGTACCAGTCGGTGTCAGGCTTTTTCGGCAAGATCAATGTGGTTGCCGAACTGAACGAGGGGAACAACTGGGTGCGGTACTATAACGGGCCGCTGGACAGGCTCATGCTCGACCCCAGTGTGTGTCGGGCGATGGCCAATGTCCCCGTAGGTTCTGCCCATCAGTGGCGGCTTGGATTTCAGATCGACCGTTCGACCGGCGATCAATACCAGGGCGCCCAGGTTACATTCGATCTGCTGTTCGACAGCACGCAGGCGATCAACCCCGGCTGGGAAGAGTAGCACTTGTATTCGCCCGTCTTTTCGGGCACAATTCAGCCAGGCGGATAAAAGGCGCTCACACACGCTGAACTATGGAGGGGGCAACGTCGGTGATGTGTATCAAGAGCAGCCGGGTGTATCTGTTGCTGCTTCTGTTACTGGTCTTGTTCATCGCTGCTGCGTTCGACGGAATAGTCGGCACAGAAGCGTGGTTTCGTGACGCATCCACAATAGATAACCTCCGTATCGAGACCGGCACGCTCGAAATCGCCATACAGGATGCCTCATGGGTAGAGCCTCCCGGCGGCATCACGCCGGGCGAAACCATGACGATACGCTTTGAGGTGCAGAGCACCGGTACCCTTCCCCTTTATTACAGTGTGCACCATAATCTCGAGGGTGATCTGGCAGCGGGCGATACCCCCTGTTACGTGAGCGATATTCGCCCCGATAACGGAACGGGCTTTCTTAGCGGCCGCGACGGTGAAAAAAGTCGGGATGTCGTCGAGATCGACATCACAATGCCCGCCGACGCCGTGCCCGAGTATCAAGCCAGAACGGGACTGATCCACATTACGGTTCATGCGCAGCAACAATGATCCCCGGAGGCAACTGATGAACAAGCGGTGGAAAGAGGGATTATACGGCATGCTGGATGCCCTGGGCATTTTTGCGCTCGTCGTCCTCATCATCATCGCATATGGATGCACCAATAACCGCTGGTATCGCATGCTGGTTGTCCGCAGCGGCTCGATGGCGCCCGTTCTCAATGCGGGCGATCTGATCCTGATCAGCCGGCCCCCAGAAGAGATTCTCGATCCGGGGACCATCATCACTTTCCGCGTGGGAGACAAGATCGTCACCCACCGCATCGTGCAGGTCACCCCGGAGGGCTATATCACTCAGGGTGATGCGAACAGCGTCACCGACGGCTGGGTTGTGGCGCCACAAAATGGTCTTGGCTCTACCTATATCGTCGGCGTGTATCGTGGCCGGATCCCCCATCTGGGGTATGTGGCGGGATGGTTGTTTCATCTGCCGGAATCGATGGACGATTGGATGTCTACACGAGCCGAGTTTGGTAATAGCAAGACATTCACCATTCCGCTCAGATCTGGAACGTGGACAACCCCCGAACCTCCGATCGATTCCGAGGTACCGCCAGAGCCGATTCTGGCCGATTGACGCCCTCCGCCTGTGACGGCCGCCCGGCGGCCCAGGCAAACAGCGCACAGAAGGAGGCCGCAGGTGAGGCTCAGAGTTCTGGGAATCGGGGCGACAACCGTCCTGCTCCTCACACTAGTTACCGGCGTGATCAGCACAGGCGCCTGGTTCACCGGTTTGAACGTCATGACGGGGAACACGCTGGCGGCAGGCCGCCTCGATGTGATGGTCAGAGCAGATCACAGGAGCTCATCGCCCATCGTGCTCCAGGAGATGGAGCCCGGCACTTGGTATGGCCCTTACCCCATCACCATCTATAACCCGGATGGAGGCGCGCCGGTCAAGTACCGGATCTTTGCAAGCAAGTTGGGGGGGCGCTTGGCGGAAAAGCTGCAGACCCGCCTGGCCTATGGACGCTGCACGCCCCATCCCGGCGACTGGACTCGATCGCCGGAGCGCCTGAGGTACGTCGGCCCCTTATCCGAGCTGTATATCGAATCGCCCATCACCGCTGCCAATCGCGGCGTGCTGCCCGCAAAGCAGTCTCATTGCTGGATGATCTCGTTCAAGGTCGATGAATCAGCCGGCAACGAGTACAAGAGCGCGTGGGCCACATTTTCCCTGGTTGTAGAGGCCACCCAGATCGAAAACCCCAACTGGGGCCAGTAAACGCCTCCACTTTTACCCGCCCTCGACCAGCGTGACCTCTACCCGATGGAGTTGACCGTCATCCCGGAGTGAGACCACCTCGTCCTTCAATGTCTCCCCGTCCAGCATAATCCGCCCCACAACCCGGCGCGCCCCGCGGCGTCCATCGCGAGGGTTTTTCACCGAAATCTCGTACACTGTTTTACCGTAGCGATAGGATATGCGATAGCCGGGCCAGGCGGCCGGTATGCGTGGCCGGATACGCAACGCATCCCCCTCCCGATGCACCCCCAGAATGCCCTCCAATCCCAGGCGATAGAACCACGATGCCGAGCCGGTATACCATGTCCAGCCGCCCCGCCCCACGTGCGGCGGCACGCCGTACACATCGGCCGCGATTACATAGGGCTCTACCTGATAGCGACGCAGGCCCTCGGTGCTATCGCTGTGGTAGATGGGGTTGATGAGACGATACAGTTCGATGGCCCGATCGTACTGCCCCATTTCGGCATATGCCCACGTCGTCCAGACGGCCGCATGGGTATACTGGCCGCCGTTCTCGCGCACGCCGGGCAGATACCCCTTGATATATCCCGGATCCTTGGGAGTCTTGTCCAGCGGTGGGGTAAAGAGCAGGATGAGGCGATCATCGGGTCGCACCAGCCATTCGGATACCGCCTTCATCGCCAACTCGGATCGTTGGGGATCACCCGCGCCCGAGAGCACAGACCAGGATTGGGCAATCGCATCGATCTTGCACTCGTCATTCTGAGCAGAGCCCAAAGGAGTGCCGTCATCATAGTAAGCACGCCGGTACCAATCGCCGTCCCAGCCATGAGCTTCCAGCGCATCACGAAACTGCTCCGCCCGATCCAGCAGCCAGTCGGCCTGCGCCTCATCGTTCCGCTGCCGTGCAATATCGGCGAAACGCGTCATGACGCTGTAGAGGAACCAGCCCAGCCAAATGCTCTCGCCCTGACCGTGGATGCCCACGCGGTTCATTCCGTCGTTCCAGTCACCCCCGCCGATGAGCGGCAGGCCGTGGGGACCCGATGCCGCGCCACGCCGAATGGCCCGCAAGCAGTGTTCGTACAGAGAGCCTCGATGTTCGCTCCGGCGATAGTGATCGTAGCGCTCTTCCTCATCGCGATCGAGCGGATCGCCCTGCAGATAAGGAACCTCTTGATCCAGAATGCTCCAATCGCCCGTGGTCCGCACATAGTGCGCCGTCACATAGGGCAGCCAGAGCAGATCATCCGAGATACGCGTACGCACGCCGCGTCCTGAAGGCGGATGCCACCAGTGTAGCACATCGCCCTCTTCGAACTGGTGCGCGGCGGCGCGCAGAATCTGCTTTCGGGCGACATGGGGCGCCGCATGAATCATGCTCATGACATCCTGGAGCTGATCGCGGAACCCATAGGCCCCGCTGGACTGGTAGAATCCCGATCGCCCCCATATGCGACAAGAGAGCACCTGGTAGAGCAACCAACGATTCGTCAGCAGATTCATCGCCTCATCGGGCGTCTCGATCTGCACCGTACCCAGCAGATCGTCCCACATGCGGGATGTTTCCTCCCAGGCCACATCGGCGCCTTCGTCTGTTCGATATCGCTCGGCAAGACGCAGAGCATGTTCCCGATCGGCGCCCTGCCCCAGGATAAAGTGAACCTCCTCGACCTCGCCCGGATCCAGGTCCAGGTGAACCTGGATGGCGGCGCAGGGGTCTTCCCCGGCCTCGACACGCCCCTCCAGCCCCACACGCGACAGCGCGGCCGGACGCACCCGATCGCCCATCCGTCCGAAAAACTCTTGCCGATCGGTCGTCAGGCCGTGCGGCACACGACTGGATGCCGCAAAGGCCACCCGTTCGCCAAACTCGGTGTTGTACGGGTTGCGGGCCAGCAGCGTATATCGCTCTCCGTCATACTCGGGAATCACATACATCTGTGAAGCCTCGTGGCTGGTATAGAGCACCCACGAGGCATAGAACGTCGCCGTAATGCGGCGCGTCCACGGCGCCGTGTTCTCCAAGCGCAGCCGTACGATCTTGACCGGATCGTCAGGCGCGATATAGAACCGCGTGTGCTGGATGAGGCCGTGGCTGTGATGCTCAAAGCGAGTATACCCCGCGCCATGGCGCACCAGATAGGGGGCGTCCTCGCGGGCCGGCAAGGGAGTGGGCG
>JBMNOI010000131.1:0-10606 GCA_050942995.1 Anaerolineae bacterium | reverse complement strand
CCGGCGATATGGAGGAACAGATCCTCGATGCGAACCTCGACGGAGCGCGGCACGCGTGCAACGAGCGCATAGCGCATCCGGGGCTGTGCTTCAGACAATAATAGCTCCTGTTGCGACTGAATGGACGATCTCCGGGATATTGTATCGAAAAGGCGGGCGCCTGTCACATTTTTGTGCGTGTGGGCCTGTTTGATGATGGCGCACCGCGCGGCGCGATATGCTGCAGCGGTGTGAACGGTGGGCGGCGTTCATCGATGTGCCGGCGTAGCGCGGCCAGTCCGTCCAACGCGGCGGCTCGCTCTTCGGATGAAAGGGGAAGCGCCTCGAATTCATCGGCGTCCAGCAGGATCTCGTGTCCGTCGGGGCGTATCACCAGATCCAGCGCCAGATCACGCCAGCGAATCTCGTCGCCGGACCACTCGGGCGGCGCGGTGATGTTCGCATACCAGCCCTTGAGCGCTCCGAGAGGATCGTACACGGCAAACACGTTGTACCGACGCCGCAGGTAAAAGTGCTCGATAAAGATATCGCCCGCCTCCAGGCGAAACCCCTTCACGGCAAAGGGCTTGGGCGCGGCCCAGATGCAGCGGGCCACAACCATCTCTTCATCGGCATAGACCCGCTCGCCGGAGTAGCGGGCAGAGACCCGGCCGTCATGGGTCAGCTTGGCGATGGTGATGTGGTGTGATGTCTTCATCTCAACCCCAGGGCGACGAGCAGCTCTCGGCGCAGAGCGGCGAGTTGTGGGTGATCGACCTCGTCTCGTTGATGGCGAGGCACCTCGACCCGTGTTTCGCGGATGATGTGCCCCGGCCGGGGCGAAAAGACATAGACCCGGTCGGAGAGGTAGAGCGCTTCATCTACGTCGTGGGTCACCAGAATGGCGGTCTGGCCAAAGCGCTCCCACACATCCAGCAGCCAGTGACGCATGGTGCGACGGGTGAGAGCATCCAGCGCGCCAAAGGGCTCGTCCAGCAGCACCACATCCTGACGACAGAGAAAGGTGCGCATGAGGGCGGCGCGCTGGCGCATGCCCCCTGAAAGGGTCGCGGGATAGTGGGCTTCGAATCCCTCCAGGCCAAAGAGGGGCAGTAGCCCGCGGGCCTCGCGTCGCGCGCTTTCCAAATCCCGCCCCATGACCTCGGGGCCAAGGATGATATTGTCCAGCAAGGTGCGCCAGGGCAGCAGCAGGTCGCGCTGGGGCATATAGCCAACATGGCCCAGACGGGGCTCATCCGGTTTCCCGTGAAGGATGACCTGCCCCTCGCCGGGCTCCATCAGGCCACAGATGATATTCAGCAGGGTGCTCTTGCCACAGCCGCTGGGCCCGATCAGGGTGATGAACTCGCCGGCGTCGGCATACAGTGAAACATCGCGTAGCGCAGGCACGATGCGCCCGTCCACACGAAAGGTCTTGGAGACGCCGAGCACCTCGACGGGCGGTATATTGAACGTTGATGATGTCACAGGCTTTCCGTTTCTGTCCCGCGAAAGGGGGCGAGATGAGAGAAAGGGGGGAATCCTCCCATCTCGCGCCGGCCCTCTATTCCGGGAGATAATCGTTCGTGAATGCGGCGTCGGGGTCGACGGCCTTTTCGATCAGCCCCTGTTCCAGCATCCAATCGGCAAACTCGGCCCATATCTCGCGGCGCTGCTCACCCCAACGGGGCGCGTCGTCTTGATAACGGGGCGAGAGCCACTCCTGGCTGGCGCGCACCAGATCGGGATCGGTCTCGGGCGCATACTTTAGCAGGATCTCGGCGGCCTCTTCAGGGTTCTCGATCGCCCAGGCATAGCCCCGGCTGGTGGCGGTCATAAAGCGGCGCACCAGATCGGGCTGTTGTTCCAGCGTGGTCTCGCCGGTGATGACGACGGGAGTATAGTAGTCGGGCAGGCAATCGCCGTAAAGGGGCACGGTCGCCAGCTCGACGCCGCGCAGCTCGGCGGCTATGCCGTCCCACCCGAGAAAGATCAAAGCCAGGTCCACGCGGCCGGACAGCAACGCCGGGAAGGCGTCGAACCCCACATCGACAAACTCGACGGTGTCGGCATCGGCGCCTTCACAGCCCATCAATCCCTCCAGAATGGGGCGCTCGATGGGCAGGCCGTACGAGGCGTACGTCTTGCCCTCGAAATCGGCGGCGGTGCGAATGCCCGAATCGGCCAGCGCGGCGAGTGCCGCCGTGTTGTGCTGGATGATGGCGCCGATAGAGACGATCGGAATATCGCTCGACCGGGCGATAGTGACTTCCTCCTGAAAGCTGACGCCAAACTCGGTGTTCCCTGCGGCCACCTGCCGCAGAGCCGCCGAGGGATCGGCCGGACTCTGGATATCCAGATCGATGCCCTCTTCGGCATACCAGCCTTTATCCAGGGCCACGTAAAAGCCGGTGTGGTTGGTATTGGGCACCCAGTCCAGCGAAAGGGTGGCAGGAGTCGGTTCGTCCGGTGTGGTGTCGGCCGTCTCCTCCGGCGCGGCGGCCTGACAGGCGGATAGCACGACGCCGACCAGAAGAAGGACGATCATCAGCGGAATCAGGGATCGGCGGAATCTCATCGATATGTCTCCTTTATATTTTGCTCTAATCTATGATAGTTCTTCCCAGCTCTCTTGCCGGGTTGCCGTATAGTACCAGGGTAACGCCGCCCGCTCGATCAGGGTGACGGCCCCAAAGAGGAGCACGCTCAACACCGCGGTGATGGCGATGCTGACAAAGACCCAGTCGGTGCGGAACGAGTTAGTCGCTCTTAACATAAAGATGCCCAGCCCACGGCTGCCGCCCACCCATTCGCCCAGAATGGCCCCGACCACACTGTAGGTAATGGCGATCTTGATGCCCGAAAAGATAGCCGGCATGGCGCCGGGCAATCGAACTTTGGTAAAGATATCTCGACGCGAGGCGCCCATGGTGCGAAGCAGCGCCATCAATTCGGGATCGGTGGCCCGCAGCCCGTCGGCGGTGCTCACCACGATGGGGAAAAAGCAGATCAGCCCCACGACGATGATCTTGGGCCAGATACCGTAACCGAACCAGATCACCAGCAACGGCGCAATGGCGATCAGGGGGATGGTCTGCGAGACCACCAGGACGGGATAGACGGCGTTGTGCAGAGTCGGCGAAAAGTCGATGAGCAGGCCCAGCGATAGCCCCACCATCAGAGCCAGGGCGAACCCCAGTACCGTCTCCCGGGCCGTCTGCCACACATGAGGCCCGAGCATGCCGCGGGCGGCCACTCCCGATCGAACGATCTCCAGCGGCGAGGGGAGCAGCCACGGCTGGATCTGCCACAGAGCGGTGGCGAGCTGCCACAACATCAGAACGGTCAGGATCAGCGTGGCCGGCGGGGCGTAGCGGGCTATGCGGCTCCACAAATCGCCGTTGCGCGGCGGGGGCAGGGCGTTATTGTCATTCATCCGAGGCCTCCTGTCCGCGCGTTGCCACCGGCATGGGGCAGGCGTTCGAGATAGTGACGGACAATACCGCCGGACCGTGCTCGATAGCGCGGGTGAACGCCTCACGCAGGGCGGCGAAAAGGGTCTCGTCGTCTCCCCATGTGGTGGTGCTCATCGTGCCCACTTCGTACTCCAGCCCATAGTCCTGCAGCGTATCCAGCACCGCCTGAATGGCCGGCGCAAGGTCGGCCTGCCCGATAGGATAGAGGCTCAATTGTGCGCTGATACCGATCATACATCGATCCTTCCAACCAAAAGTGCGCCCAGTTCGCGGTGCCGGATGCGTCCACGATGCTCTATCGCCTGCGCATTGGCGAGCGCCGCTTCGAGATGGCGTCCCGCAGGGGGGAGATGAACGGCGCTATTCCAGCGCACGCGTCCATAGGGCGATAGCGTCTTGACCAGGCGTTTCGCCGTAAAGAATCGAGCGTGGCGAAAGGGTGAATCCTCCTGCCGGGCCTGTTGCGCATAAAAGCGCCCCCAGGGCCCTTTGGCGTTCAGCGTGCCCACCACCAGCCGGCCTCCCGGCGCCAGCACGCGCACCATCTCCCGGAGTGCCGCATCCACATCCTCGACGAATTCGAGCGCCGTTACGCAGAACACCAGATCGAACGCCCCCTCATCGAAGGGCAGGCGCTCGGCCGGTGCCTGGTGCCACTCGACATCGCACCCTTTGACCCGGCCCACGGCCAGCATGGCCGCCGAGGGCTCGCAGGCCGTCACGCGCAGGCCGCGGCGGGCCAGATCACAGGCAAAGTGGCCGGTGCCGGCGCCCACATCCAGGACGCGTTCCCCCGGCAGGGGACGGGCCATGCGGTAGAGCAGATCCTTCTCAAGGACGTCGACCGTCCGCCCCAGCGGCGTATCGAACCAGGCGTCGTATCCCTGGGCCACTTCAAGGCTCTCGAACGGGTTGATTCGCTCCATCATCTACTCCTCCCGGGGATTTTGCGGGGTGTGTACCAGTAAAAGCAGCCCTCTCCGCAGGGTGACACGCGCCGTATCGCTCAGCATCACGTTGCTTACACCTCGTGCCGGGCCGACGTGTAGCGTCTCATCTCGAAGGGGATACTCCAGCCCCTCGGTGGTGATTCCCTCCGCATTGCCGCCCAGGGGGATGAGAGACACCGTATCTCCGGCGGCCCCCTGCAAACGTCGCTCATCGCGGATGAGCGACAGATACGAGAGGCCGTCATAGATCGATACGTCGATCCCTTGCAGCGCCGGCAGGCTGAGCAGCAGAAGATTGGCCAGCTCGTGATCGGCGCGCCCCCCTCGCACGCCGATCAGGGTGATGCGGGTGGCTCCGCGGGCGACCGCCTCGATCAAAGCCAGCTCGGTGTCCGTCTCGTCTTTGTGGGATGGGTGATGGATCCTCTGGTCGGGCCGCAGGGCGGCGACGGTCTCGGGGCGCACCGAGTCCATATCGCCGACTAGCAGATCGGGCAGTCGATGGTGATCCATCAACCAGTTTGCCCCGCCGTCGGCGGCGATGACCAGATCGGCCCTGGAGACGACGCGCAGAAGACGATCCGAATAGGCGAATTCGCCGTTGGCGACGATGACGGCATGCAATGGGTGCGGTTGACTCATAATATCCCCTCTCTGCAGAGCGAGATGATCGCCGGCGGATCTCAACGACGATGCGGTCCTGCGGGCAAACAAAAAAGCGCCGCCGACCGGGTGGGCCAGCGACGCGCAAGATGTGATGTGCAGGCTGTGGTTGCTTCCCTCCGCTGGCATAACCCAGATCAGGTTCAGGGGTCGATGGTCCGGCCATCCTCTCAGCCCACAGGGGCTCCCCCAGCAATTGTGCGACTGTTAACGCTCTATTTTCAGTATAGGCGCGATGCCCTTCGACGTCAAGCGCTTTGACATCGCCGGTCAGTGGGGCTAGAATCAGCCAGGTGCGGCGCTATAAGGACAGGGGCCGCCCTACGTTTAACGTGAAACATCGTTTAACGTGAAACATCGTCAATAGCCGAAGGGATGGAGAGCGGATTGAACGAGCGTATGATAGAGGACGCAGATCGTCCGATTTGCGATTATGAGGGCAGCACCTACCGTACCGATTTCTGGGAGGGGCAGGGGCGCCAGTATGAAGATCGCGTCGAGCGTGTGGCGTTGCGACGTTTGCTACCGCCGAGCGGCGATTGGATCCTCGATATCGGCGCGGGCTTTGGCCGGCTGGCCTCGATGTACGACGGCTATCGCCGCGTCATCCTCTTCGACTATTCCAAATCACAGCTCGAATACGCCCGCCGGCGCCTGGGCGACGAGCGCTTTGTGTATGTGGCAGGCGATCTTTATCGCCTGCCTCTGGCCTCGGGTCTGGTGGATACCGCCGTGATGGTGCGTGTGCTGCACCATATCGCCGATGTGCCCGCGGCGTTCGTCCATATCGCCCGTGTGGTGCGCCCCGGCGGCGATTTTGTGCTCGAGTTTGCCAATAAGCGCCACTTGAAGAACCGCGTGCGCCATCTGCTGGGGCGCGGCCCCGATCCCAACGATCCCACACCGTACGAGTTTGCCGAGCTACACTATGACTTTCACCCCGATTGGGTGCTGTTGCGTTTGCGAGAAGCCGGTTTCCGCGACGGCCGGCGGCTGGCCGTGTCGCACTTTCGCGCCCGGCCGCTCAAGCGGGTGGTGCCCACCGCCTGGCTCACGGCGATGGACGGTGCGTTGCAGCAGCCGCTGGCGTCTCTGGCCCTGGCGCCCAGCATGTTCGTGCGCTCGAACCTTCCCCGGCCCAGCGACGGCGCTCCTCCTGCGACACAGGATCCCGCCCGCATCTTTCGCTGCCCCACCTGCGGCCGCGAACCGCTGGGGATGGACGAGGACGGCGTGACCTGCGATGCCTGTGACGCGCACTGGCCTCGCGAGAACGGCGTGTTCGTATTCAAGTAGCGCCGATGGATGATGGTTGGGAGATCTGCCCCCGCTCTTTGTGGGGGCTTTTCGATCGCCCCCTCTTATTTTCGTTGTCTGATCTGTTTGTCACTATTTTGCGCGCGTGATTTATTATCTCCGGCCCGCCGGATCTCTTGCCCCTCCTCCTGATATGGGATATAATGGGGCCGCGTGACTCGTACGATCCTGACCGCCAAACTCGATGGGGAACGCCATTATTGCCGGAGGCAGAGATGAAGAAACGACGTTACCCGCTGGCCTTTGTCACTCTCATCGCGTTTCTGCTCTCTATCCGCGTCGTGTCCGCCCAGTCGGTCAACGTCCTGCGCAACGGTAGCTTTGAGGGCGAGTTCGTCCATGGAGTGGGCGAGGGATGGACGGCCTTTCATAACGGGGGCGATGCCTCCTATGGCTATGGCGCCGATGACCGGGCCTCTGCCGTCTTTGACGGAGATTATACGCAGCTGCTGGAGATCCACACTCTGGGGGTGGGCGGTAGCCAGCCCGATCGCTACAGCGGCATCTATCAGACGGCGACGGTGGTTCCCGGCGCCTCTTATATGTTCAGTGTCTATGGCATGGTGCGTAGCTCGGTGGGCTCGGCTGAGGGATCGAATTATAACTACCGACTGTACGTAGGCTTTGATTACGACGGCGGCACCGATCCTCAGCGGGTGACCGAATGGCACGAGTTCCCCTGGTCCGAATACGAGATCGAGAGCCCCGGCCCCCTGCAATCCTATTCTCGCGGTGTGACCGCCACGTCCGACCGGATCACGGTCTTTATCCGAGCGCTTAAAAAGTTCCCTACCGTGGGGGAGCGGGTGCTCTATAATCTGGATGCCGTCAGCCTGGTCGGTCCCGACGGGGCGGTACATCCTGCCGAAGCGGCCGCCGACGCGCCCATGTTGCCACAGACCGGTGCGGGGAGTGTGCTGACGTTGGTAGGTGTGGCCCTCGCCTCTCTGGCTTTGGGAATTCGCCGCCTGCGTACGCGGGATTAGGTTTCCCGCCTCGCCGTTTAGTCGGCAACGGCGGCGCGGCATCATCTGCCGCGCCGCTTTCGTTCGCATTGGATGGCCGGGTAACGGCTATGCTGTGCCCCTCGTCTTGACATAATGCATGATCGGATACGATCGTGGCGGTGATCAGCTGACAGAGCAAAAAGCAACTTGTCGTTGTGTGCGAGTTTCAAATACGACCGCCTGCAATCAGTTGACGCCTGGCGCCGAAGCACATATACTGCCAGCCAACCCATATGAGGAGGATGTCGTGATGAAAGTCTCCTGTCTACAGGAAAACCTGGCCAGGGGCCTGTCGGTTGTCGGACGTGCAGTCGCTACTCGCAGCACATTGCCTGTGCTGTCCAATATCCTCCTCTCGACGGATGAATCCCGTCTCAAGCTCTCGGCGACCAACCTCGAGATCGGCATCAATTGCTGGATCGGGGCCAAGGTGCAGCAAGAGGGTTCGGTGACGGTGCCTGCCCGCCTGCTCACCGATTTCGTCAACTCGCTGCCCTCTGAGCGCCTGGATATGGAGTTGATCACCCGGACACAGACGCTGAATCTCAAGTCGGGGCGGTTCGAGGCCAACATCAAAGGCATCGATGCGCAGGAATTCCCGCTGATTCTCGTACCCGAGAAGAACAACCGCATCAGCCTGAACCCCGATGTGCTGCGCGAGATGATCGATCAGGTGGTGTTTGCCGCCGCCTCCGAAGAAAGTCGGCCGGTGCTCACCGGAGTGCTGGCCGATATCAGCGCCGATCGCATCGCATTTGCCGCCGCCGATGGCTATCGACTCTCGGTGACCTCTGCTCCGCTGGATAACGGCCCCGCCGAGCCGGTCAGCGTCATCATCCCTGCCCGCGCCCTGCAAGAGTTGCGGCGCATCACCGGTGAGGAGGAAAAGGCGATCGAGATGCTTGTGGCGCCCAACCGCAGCCAGGTGTTCTTCCACCTTTCGGATGTGGATCTGGTGTCACAGCTCATCGAGGGCACCTTCCCCGATTACCGGCAGATCATCCCCCAGAGCTATAACACGCGCACCGTGGTCAACACCGTCGACCTGCTCAAGGCCGTGCGCATGGCCTTTATCTTTGCCCGCGATGCGGCCAATATCGTGCGCCTGCAGGTGATCCCCGACGGCGAGCAGGGAATCGGTCGCCTGGTCATCTCGGCCAGCTCGTCAGAGCATGGTGACAATGTGAGTGAGCTCGATGCCGCCATCGAGGGCGCTCCTATCGAGATCGCCTTTAACGCACGCTATCTCATCGACGTGCTCAGCATCATCGACTCGGCGCAGGTGGCCCTGGAGACGCGGGATCCCACCAGCTCGGGGGTGATCCGTATGGTGGGCGGCGGCGAGTTTGTCCATGTCATCATGCCGGTGCATATCGCGCGCTAGCGCCGGAGAACGATGTACCTCAAGCATCTGTCTTTGACCAACTTTCGTAACTACGCGCGCCTGGAGGTTGAACTCCCGGCGCGCATTCATATTTTCCAGGGCGAGAACGCTCAGGGCAAGACCAACCTGCTGGAGAGCATCTACTATCTGGCCACGACCAAATCTCCCCTGGCCTCATCGGATCGGCAACTGATGCATTGGGATGCCGGGCAGGAGGTGATCCCTCACACCGATATGCGCGCCACCTTTGTGCGTGGTGGCGATGAGCACACCCTGGAGGCGATTCTGGTCAAAGAGCCGCCGGCTAATGGGGATCCGCAGAACGCCGTGTTCAAGCGACAGATCTTGCTGGACGGTGTGCCGCGGCGCGCGCTGGATGTGGTGGGGCGGTTGAACGTGGTGCTCTTTCTCCCACAAGATATCTCTCTGGTGTCGGGTTCGCCTGCAGAGAGGCGCCGCTATCTGGACGTGACCCTGTGCCAGATCGATTCCCAATACTGTCGCTCGCTCTCGCGTTACAATCGAGTGATGACCCAGCGCAACGCCCTGCTGCGCAGTTTGCGTGAGGGGTACGGTCGCTCAGACGAGCTGGCATACTGGGACGAGCAGCTTACGGCCCTTGGGGCCTATGTGCTGGCGCGACGGCTGGAGACGGTGGACGATCTGAGCCGGATGGTGGATCCTATCCAGCAGTCGCTTACCGGCGGTCAGGAGCATCTGTCGCTGGATTACCAGAACAGCCTGACCGAACGTCCCACCGATGGTGTGCCGTTGCCCGACGCAGAGAATGTCGGCGACGAGGAGCGGTGGGCTCGTATCTTTGCCGGCGCACTACGTCAGGCGCGGGGCGAGGAGATCGCGCGGGGCGTTACGGTGGTCGGGCCGCACCGTGACGATATGCGTTTTATCCTGAACGGAGTGGACGCGACGGTCTATGGCTCGCGGGGGCAACAGCGCACGGCGGCGCTGGCCCTCAAGCTGGCCGAAGTCGGCGTGATGGAGCGCCACGCCGGCGAGATGCCCATCCTGCTGTTGGACGATGTGCTCTCTGAACTGGATCTGCACCGCGGCTATTACCTGATGGAGACCATCTCACGTGCTCAGCAGGTGCTCGTCACCACCACCCACCTGCGCGACTACACCCCCGAGTTTCTGGAGGCGGCCATGCTCTGGTGTGTGAAGGCGGGCACATTGCGTCCGCTGGAGGCAGACGAGGTGGGAGAGTAAAAGCCGCCCCCACAGAGCCATGCAGGGGCGGCCTTTGAAGAGTCTGCGCGATGCGCTATTCGTTCTGTAACGGGCGCTTGGAGGGAATGCCGGTGCGACGTGGGTAATCATCCGGCGTTTTACCCACTTTATCGACGACGACCAGATACCGTTCGCTGTCGATGCCCGGCAGGTGCACCGGCTTGACACCCACCAGCCGGCCGCCCAGCACCTCGACGGCCCGGCCGGCGGCCTCGGCCTCTTTATCCGCCTCTTCTCCCTTGGGCGCGATCATCCGCCCCCCCACGCGTAACAGCGGCAGGCAATATTCTGCCAGCACGCCTAGATGGGCTACGGCGCGGGCCACCACGATATCGTACCGTTCGCGATGTTCCGGTAGCCGCCCCACTTCCTCGGCGCGGGCGCGAAGCACGTTCACATGCTCTAACCCCAGCACCCGAACCATGTGCTGCAAAAAGGTGACCTTTTTCCCCGTCGCCTCGATCAACGTGACCTCGGCCTCGGGCAGCATGATCTTGATGGGCAGTCCGGGGAATCCGGCGCCACTGCCCACATCCACACACCAGAGCGAGCGCGATCCGATCTGTACCGGCACCGTATCGG
>JBMNOI010000138.1:0-9285 GCA_050942995.1 Anaerolineae bacterium | reverse complement strand
TGTCCCACCAATCGCTTACCTATAGTATAATCGGTCCGCCCCATATGCGGCGGACCGATTCTTTTTAGGGGAAACGGCATACACGCGTAACCCTCTGCTACGACGGGTGTTAGGAGTAACGACCCGCCGGCCCCCGGCATGGACTGACCGGCTCTGTTGACGATGAGCCGGGTGGATGGTATAATCGGATGCAATGGGCGGAGGTGATTGCAGCCCCGTACCGCATCCCGATGCCACACGCCCCGAGTCTCACGTCAACCGGTGTGTCGACGGAGGCGTCGCCGCGGGGAAACCAGGACGCTCATATCTCGTAGGGAGGACACAATGGACACGTTTGAAAAGGTCAAAACCATCATCGTGGATCAGCTCGGGGTTGATGAGGACAAGGTGACGATGGAGGCGAGCTTTCGCGAGGATCTGGAGGCGGACTCGCTGGACCTCGTCGAGTTGATCATGGCATTCGAGAAAGAGTTTGGCGGCTCGATCTCGGATGAGGATGCTCAAAAGATCACTACCGTGGCCGATGCGGTCAAGTATCTGGAAGACAGAGGATAGCCACCGACTCGTCGGGGTTTTAAGAGACGATGAACGGGGATGCTGAAGGGTTCTGAAGGCATCCCTTTTTTCGTTCGGCCATCTTCTCGGGCGCTGTCCGAGCACTTGTGGGACAGGAGGTTGGGCATGGCCCAGGTAGCTGTGGTTACTGATAGCACGGCCAGTTTGCCGCTCGAGATGTACGAGCGGTATCAGATCAGCATGGTGCCCTACTATATCCACTACGACGGTCGCGCGGCCCGAGATATGGTCGATGTAATGCCGGTTCCCTTTGGAGAGTATATGCGTGGCCTGCCCGATGACGCCGAACTGCCCCGCACGGCCAATCCCGGTCCCGGCGATTATCTGGAGCGATTTCTCGCGCTGGCCGAAAAGGCCGGGGAGATCGTCTCCTTTCATATGACATCGACGGGCAGTGGCGCGTTTCAGGCGGCCACAATCGGCCGAGATATGGCCCTTCAGCGGCTGCGAGGCGTGCGCATCGAGGTGGTGGACACGCGCAATGTGTCCATGTGTCACGGATGGATCACTCTGCAGGCGGCGCGAGCGGCAGCCGACGGCGCCACACTGGATGATATCCTGGCGCTGGCGCAGCGTATGCTGCCGGTGACGCATATGATCCAGACGGCCGATACGTTGCGCTACCTGTATATGGGCGGACGCATCGGCCGGGCCAGTCATCTGCTCAGCTCGGTGCTGAATATCAAACCGCTGGTCAGCATGGAAGACGGTGAGATCACCACGCTGGGAGTGGCCCGCAGCCGGATGGGCGCTTACAAACGTATCGTCTCGCTCGTGGAGCGGGCTGTCGAGGGGAGACGAAATGTGCGGGTGGCGTTGACCCATGCGGTGGCCCACAAAGAGGCCGAACAACTCGGCCAGATGGTACGCCAGGCGGTCCACCCTGTGGAGATGCTGATGTGTGATCTGAGCCCGGCGCTGTCGGTGCATTCCGGTCCGGGCACGGTCGGACTTTGCTACACGCTAGAATGATGCAACGGCACCCCTCTCGACATAAAGCTGTAAGTGTGGCGATACTGGCCGGCGGAAAGGGCCGCCGGCTCGGTCGACACAAGGCCGACGTGTTACTGGCGGGGGAACCTTTGCTGGCTCATACTCTGCGGCGGCTGGACGGTTTGAGCGATGACGTGATGGTGGTGGCGCGTCGGGGACAGCGTCTGCCGGTAGAGGCGGGGCGGTTGATCTATGACAGCGCTTTGAATCGGGGGGTGCTGGCCGGAATGGCGGCGGCGCTGGCAGCCGCCCGCCATGACCTGTGCCTGATTGTGGCCTGCGATATGCCCTTTTTAGAGCAGGATCTGCTGCAGCACATGATCGACCGTCGCGACGATTATGACGCCGTCATTCCCCGACTGACGGTGGGGCTAGAACCCCTGCACGCTCTGTATCACCGGCGTTGCCTGCCCATCCTCGAACGATTCCTCTCTCAGGGCGAGCGGCGGGTGAGCGCTTTTTGCGCCGCATTGAATGCCCTCTATCTCGACGAGACCGAACTGGTGCCCTTTACCGCCGACGTATTCTTTAACGTCAATACGCCCGAGGATCTGGCCCGCGCCGAGGCGCGGCTGGCCGGTAACAGGGCGCGATCCTGACAGCCCCCCCAAAACGGCGACACCCGGGACAATCGCACTTTGGAGATGGGCATTTGTGGATGCAAAAACTCTAAATGCGATTATCTTGCGTTACGCCGACTCAGAGAGGCCCCTCGGCCAGCGTTTGAATGATCGGCAGGGTCTCGCGCCAGGAGATGCGCGATAGCCCCAGTCGTTTGCGCAGGCGCTCTTCGTCCATCCCCTCGCGGAACGAATGCACTGCCGATGTCCATCGCAGCGCCTCAAAGGTCAGCGGATGGCGCAGACCGGCCACGGCAGAGATATTGTGCAGCACATATTCCAGATTGCGCGGCGTGCACTCGAACAGCATCTCTTTGGGCTGATAGCGTCGCAGATAGATCTCTAGCGTGGCGGGCCAATCGGGCGGCAGAGCCAGCAGGCGTGACTTGAAGCGCTGACGTGGCTTGTCGTAATGGATATAGACGGCAGGCCGTTGCACGTCGGTCAGATCGATGTGCTTCAGGGAGATGCGCATGCATTCGGCCTTTTTGATGCCGGTGGCAAGCAGCAACGAAAGCAGCAGATAGGGGCGCGCATCGGGCGCCTCGTCGGCATCGCGCATCGAACGGGCGATATCCAGGATGTTTTCAGCCTGCTCCGGTGTCAATATGTGCGGTAGGGGTGATTGGGCTCGATCGTGGACCAGAGGCGCGGCGGGATCGTTCGGCACGATGCCATGATCGGCCAGCCAGCCAAAGAATACCTTGAGCGTCGTGATGCGCCGGTCCAGCGATTTGGGAGAGCAGGGGGCTCCGCGCTCGTGTTGCAGGTAATGGATGAACTGGCGCAGCTTTTCGGTCGAGCAATCTTTTAGCGTCGCCTCAGGGCCCACAAACTCGGCAAACAATCCCATGTCGTGTAGAAAGGCCTTGACCGTATTGGTGGTGAACTCTTTGCGGGCCATGTGCTCCTGGAATTCAGGAAGCGCCTCTTTGACGGTGCTGGTCGATTCGAGGTCGGGCTTGGGCGGTAGCTCGACGGCGTCGGGATTTCCAAAGGGAAATAACTCTCTTTGCGTATCCACCGGCGTGATTCCTTTCATGCCGTATATTTAACATAACCATATCATGGCCTGCGGTTCTTGTCAAGCGGGCATACTAAACGCCAGCATATTAGGCCCTTTTGATCGGGGAAAGCCTGCCGTATGCCATGGGTGAGGCGACCCCGGCCGTCATGTTGTGATGTTGTGGTTGACAGGCCCGTAAACTCGCATACAATGCGACTGCATGACGATCCGGTCGTGCAAACTTGTAAGCTGCCCTCTCTCTCGATGCGCCGTTGTCTCGATGCGGCTCTGCCTGCGAGACATCCCTCCTTGGCATTTTTGATCTACTTTTACCGTCCCTTTTCCCCCATCTGCGAGCTGGTTTTGTGACGCCTGTCGCGCCTATGGGTATTTCAGGATCACCCGGGCGGCCGGTCGATCGGCGGTGGACATTCCCATTCTGATGCTATACATCACTCTCTCGTCTCCCAGAGGGCTTGTCATCAGAGGAGAGTGATACCTATGGATTGGCCCAATGCGCGGCGAATACGGCAGATTGTTCTGATCGTGACCATTTTGACGAGCTCGTTCTTCAGCCTGTGGGCGGCCGCAGCTGTGGAGCGGGCGCTATTTCCCGAGTGGCAGGTCGATCGGGAGGGGGAGCTACGCACAGAGACACCGACCCCCTCACCCTCTATGGTACCTCCCATCCCGGGATATCCGGCGGCGCATCACGCCGCACCGCCGGTTGACGAAGGGGCGGTCCCCCGAAAGCCGAGCGGCCAGATGGGGGCGGGGCGGTCTGCAACGCCATCGATGCGGCCCGCGCGCCAGAGCTCGCTGATTCGTGCTACGGCGACGATACGCCTCACACGGAGCGCTACCCCTTTGGTCGATGACCGGCGCTCGAACGATGCCGCGGCTGAAAAGACCGGAATCACCGAGGCCGGCGCATTCGGCACGAACGCATCGACTCTAACACGCACAGCGACCTTTATCGCGGCCCCTACGGCGCCCCCCCGGTCGACGGCGACCGAGACAGGGGCGGTGACGATGACGGCCGAACCGTCACCGACGCGTCCTACAACGACACCTCCTCCTGAGCCTCAGACGACGCCCACGGTCAACCCACCTGCAGAGCCTGTGGACGTTCCTGCGCCCGAGGACGAGGGGACGGACGAGCACCACGCCGCACCGGCCTTCCAACCCGTGTGGCCCCCCCGAGACACGACCTCTTTGCGAGAAAAACCGGTGGCGACGTCGGAGCCGCCCGTCGAACCGGCGCCCGATACGCCTCCCGAGCCCTCGATAAAGCATGGCCCGGCCGGTAAACCGGTGGCGGAAAAGATCATCCGCTCCAATCCAAAGCCTCCAATGAATCCACCGGGGCACGTCGGCGATCTACGAGATGGAAACAAGGGGCGTGACGATGACGATGATGATGACGATCGTGACAGAAAGCACGAGCAGGACAAGAAGCAGGATAAAGACAGGGATGAGGAGGATAGAGGGCGTCGAGACAAGGATGAGGATCGAGACAAAAAGAGACAAGACGACAAGGATAAAGAGCGTCGGGACAAGAGAGAGGATCGAGACAAAAAGAGACAAGACGACAAGGATAAAGAGCGTCGGGACAAGAGAGAGGATCGAGACAGAAAGAAGCAAGACGGCAAGGATAAAGATCATCGCGAGAACAAGGGCAAATCGGATCATCGCGCTCGTTCCGGACGGGATCGCGGATCGGGCCGATGACATCGCCGGCCACTCCGCAGATGCCTTACAGGCAGTCGGCCCCGGTCACTGTAGAAAGCACCCAATATTCGACACCCCAAGTAAAAGAGAGTAGAATACTTCTCTGCGCGGCCCGCAGCCGATCAGAGAGCAGCGGGCATTCACCATACCGAAGGGGGAGGAATTACCAATGCCCACTGAGCTGAGAAGGCGTGAAGACGTTCCTCAACAAGACCGCTGGCGCGTGGACGCGCTCTATGCTGATGATGCAGCCTGGGAGGCCGATTATGCGGAGGCGCAACATTTGCCCGCCGAGATTGCGGCGTACGAAGGACGCCTCACCGAGTCGGACGGTGTTCTGGCCGAGGCGTTGCGGGTCTGGTTCGACGCCATCCGTCATGTCGAAAAGGTGTGGGTGTATGCCCATCTGCGCAGCGATGAGGATCTGGGCAACAGCAAGTACCAGTCCATGATGGAGCGGGCTCGATCGAGCTATATCCAGCTCAGCACGGCCGGCTCGTTCATCGCACCGGAGATATTGACCATACCCGACGAGATTATGGACGAGTGGATGGCCGGAGAGCCGCTGACCCCCTACCGGGTATGGCTTGAGGATCTGCTGCGGAGCAAACCCCATGTACTGACGCCGCCGGAGGAGCGGCTGATGTCGATGGCCGGTGAGCCGCTCTCATCGTTGCAGCGGGTGTTCAGTGTGCTCAAGAACGTCGATCTGGCGGCGCGGCTGCCCCGAGTGCCCAATGAGGAGGGCGAGGAACAGCAGCTCACTCACGGCATCTTTATCAAGATGTTGGAGGCGCGAGATCGCTCGGTGCGTAAGGCGGCCTTTGACGCCTATTACGCCGAATTTCGGGGCAACCGCCATACCATCGCCACGGCGTTGGACGGCAGCGTCAAGACCCACATCTTTGAGGCGCGGGCGCGCAGATTCCCCTCGGCGTTGGAGGCGGCCCTGTTCAACGACAACGTCGAGGTGTCGGTATACGATGCCCTGATCTCGGCGGTGCACGACGCGCTGCCGGCGTTCTACCGTTACATGGCGTTGCGCAAACGGCTGCTGGGCGTGGACAAGATGCATCTGTACGATGTGTATGTGCCCGTGGTGCCGGCGATAGAGGTCGAGTACGACTATGACGAGGCCGTCGAGATGATCCATGCGGCGCTGCGCCCGTTGGGCGATGAGTATATGGCGGCGGCGCGAGACGGTATGCTGGGCGGCTGGGTGGATCGTTATGAGAATGTGGGCAAGCGTTCGGGCGCCTATTCCTCCGGCTGTTACGACTCGATGCCTTATATTTTGATGAACTATACCGGCACGCTGGACTCGGTGTTCACCCTGGCGCACGAGCTGGGCCACTCGATGCATAGCTGGTACTCGAACCGCAGCCAGCCGTATCATCTGGCCGACTATCGTATCCTCGTCGCAGAGGTGGCCTCGACCACGAATGAGAGCCTTCTGAACGATCACCTTCTCTCGGTGACGGATGACAAGGCCATGCGCGCCTATCTCATCGACCGCTATCTGGATAGCTTCCGGGCCACGCTGTTCCGCCAGACGATGTTTGCCGAGTTCGAGAAGATAATCCATGCCCGGGCGGAGGAGGGCCAGCCCCTCACCGTCGAGCTGCTGGACGGCATCTACTACGATCTGGTCAAGCTCTACTTTGGTGATGACGTGGCGTTCGATGAGGAGGACGAGCCTATCGCTTGGGAATGGTCTCGCATCGATCATTTCTTCTACAACTTTTACGTCTATAAATATGCCACAGGCATGTCGTCGGCGATCGCCATCGCGCGCTCGATCCTGGCCGGTGAAGAGGGGGCTCTGGAGCGCTATCTGCGCTTTTTGCAGAGCGGATCGAGCAAGTACCCGCTGGATCTGCTGCGCGACGCCGGTGTGGATCTGACCACGCCCGAGCCGGTGGGCGCCGCTCTTGCAGAGTTCGAGCGGCTGGTGGGCGAGCTGGAGCAGCTAATGGCCTGAGGCCGATGAGGGAGATTTCCCGAGACGACATGAAATGCAGAGGGCGCGTCGATCGTTCGACGCGCCCTTTTGTGCTTTGGGGGTTCGGTGGTTAATCGAGCAACCCCGCCTCGCTCAGAATGTTGCGGATCGACGCATGGGTGGCATCATCGGCGGGCAACAGTGGCCGGCGCGGGGGGCCGCCGTAGTAGCCCAGAATGTCCAGCGCCGCCTTGAGCCCGGCGATGCCGAATTGTGACGTGACGGCGCGACCCACCGGCATCATGCGGAAGTGGATCTTGCGGGCCTCGTCGACACGCCCCTCGCTCAGCAGACGATGAATGGCCACGCATTCGCGGGGCGCCACGTTGGCCAGGGCCAGGATGCCCCCCACGGCGCCGGCCTGCAGGCCGCTGAGAAAGGCCGGGCCGTTCCCCAGAATCACGCTGAACTCGGGCGGGCAGAGGCGCAGGAACTCGATGATCTGGGCGATATCTCCGGCGCTATCCTTGATGCCGACAATGTTTTCGTGGCCCGCCAGTTGGGCGACGGTCGCGGGCGAGATATTCACATGGGTGAACTTGGGCACGTTGTAGAGCAATACGGGCACCGGTGAGGCGTCGGCCACGGCCTGGTAGTGGGCGATAAAGGCGGCGGGCGTCATCTCGCCGGAGTAGAAAGAGGGCGTCAGCACCAGCACGGTGTCGGCGCCGGCCTCGGCCGCGGCGCGGGTCAGGCGGATGGTGGCCGCCGTGGATTGCAGGCCGGTGCCGGCGATGACGCGCTGGTCGGGCAGGGCGGCCCGGCGCACCACGCGCACCGCCTCGACCACTTCGTCGGCATCCAGCAAGACGTTCTCTCCGTTCGATCCGGCCACCACATATCCGTCGAGCCCGGTCTCGTTCCAGCAGGCAACGTTATCGGCCAGCGCGGCGGCATCCAGCCGGCCGTCGGCGTCAAAGGGTGTGGCGATGGGAGGGTATACACCGGTGATAGGCATCATGAATCCGTCCTCTCTGAAATGGCTGTTTGCCGTCATTATGGGCGCAGCGGGGGGCTTGTCAAACCCCTGCCGGCGATGCAGGAGAGGGCATTCGCCCGCATTGACGAGCGGCGTCTTGTTTCATATGATGGGGGCATCTGCTCGCGCCGATATTCATATACAACGACAGGAGGCAACTATGGAGACAGAGCGGCGCTTCCCGGACGACTTTTTGTGGGGAACGGCTACTGCCTCGTTTCAGATCGAGGGGGGTATCAAAGATCGCGGCTGTTGCATCTGGGACGATTTCTGTCGCTGGCCCGGCAAAGTGCACGACGGCGACACGGGCGATGTGGCCGACGATCACTACAACCGCTATGTGGACGACGTCGCCCTGATGGCCGAACTGGGCATGCAGGGCTATCGTTTCTCCATCAGCTGGCCCCGGGTGCTTCCCGAGGGCGTGGGCGAAGTGAACGCCAAGGGTCTCGACTTTTACGATCGGCTGGTGGATGAACTGCTCAAAGCCAACATCACGCCCTTTGTGACGCTCTATCACTGGGATCTGCCGTCGGCGTTACAGCGGGTGGGCGGCTGGGCTGCGCGTGATACCGCCTATCGATTTGTCGATTATGCCGCCATCGTGGCCGATCGGCTGGGAGATCGCGTGCAGCACTGGATCACCCACAACGAGCCCTGGGTGGTGGCGTTCCTGGGTAACTTGGTAGGCGTCCACGCTCCCGGCTGGCAGGATATCGGCCTGTCGCTGCAGGTCGCTCATCATCTCCTGCTCTCTCATGGGTTGACCGTGCCCGTCTTGCGCGAACGGGGCGACGATTCGACGCAGGTGGGCATCACCCTTAACTTTAGTCAGACCTATCCGGCCAGCGACAGCCCGGAGGATGTGGCCGCGGCGGTGCGCCACGACGGTTTCTCTAACCGCTGGTTCACCGACCCGATCTACAAGGGCGCCTATCCCCAGGATATATGGGAGCTCTTCGGGCCGTTCGTGCCGCGTGTTGCCCCGGGCGATATGGAGATCATTTCGCGGCCCATCGATTTCCTGGGCGTCAACTATTACACGCGGGCGGTCATTCAGTATTCGGCGGATGCCCCGGAGGGCATGAACTATACCTCGCTGCGTCCTGACGGCGAGTACACCGCGATGGATTGGGAAGTGTTCCCGCAGGGGCTGACCGACTTGTTGGTGCGCCTGGATCGCGACTATGGCTCTCCGCGCATGTATATCACCGAGAACGGTTGCGCCTATGAGGATGTGGTGCAGGACGGCCGGGTACACGATGAAAAGCGCACCGAGTACCTCAAGCTGCATTTCGCCGCGGCGCACGACGCTATCAAGCAGGGCGTAGATCTGGAAGGGTTCTTTGTCTGGTCGTTCATGGACAATTTCGAGTGG
>JBMNOI010000130.1:0-10849 GCA_050942995.1 Anaerolineae bacterium | reverse complement strand
CCGGATCTGGCGAACCAGCTGCTGGACGAGATGGGGCTGGAGTGGAACGCGGACCACACGCGACGGCTGTGGCCGGACGGCACGCCGATCGACATCAAGTGGGATCTGGTGGAGACGGAGACGCCGAAGGGCCCCATCACCGAGCTGGTGACGGAGTACTGGGACGCCATCGGTGTCCATATCGACTGGACGTCGGTGACGCGGACGCTGCTGACGCAAAAGATCCAGGCGAACGAGGAGCCGATGTCGACGTGGCACGGTGACGAGACGATGGACATCCTGTTCCACCGTCGGCCCAAGTACTTCGCCCCGATCGGCGCCAGCGACGAGTCCTGCTGGGGTCAGCTGTGGGGCCTGTGGTACAACACCAAGGGCGCGGAGGGCGAGGAGCCGCCCGACGAGATCAAGGCGCTGTACGACTCGCTGGACAAGTATCTGGAGACGGACGAGGACCAGTACGGGCACATCGCGCTGGCCTCGAACGCGGAGAACCTTTGGACCATCGGTACCATCGCCAACGGGCCGCACCCGCTGATCGTGAACAACAAGCTCAAGAACGTGAGCGCGGACGGCTTCTGGACCTGGGACTATCTCTGGACGGATCCCGTCTTCCCGGAGCAGTGGTACTTTGAGTCCTAATCAGGACAAGGAGCTCGCAGCGGCGCGAGCGCCCCAGTGCGATCAGCCGTAGTGAGCCCCCGGAGCCTCGTAGCTAATCTGCGAGGCTCCGGGCTTATCGATAGAGCAACACATGCAGTTATTCGCGCATATCTTTTCATCGCGTGGGAGAATAGGTAAAGGGAAAAGGGAGAGAGGCTATGAAAGCTTACATTGCTCGCAGGGTCCTGTACATGCTGTTGCTCCTGGTCATGGCATCTGTTGTGGCTTTTGCCGTGATCACCCTGCCTCCCGGTGACTATCTGACCTCGTATATCATGCAGCTCAAGGCGCAAGGTCATGATGTCGGCGCGGAGCAGGTCGCAGCTCTGGAAAGGCAGTACGGACTCGACCAGCCCGTTTATGTGCAGTACTTTAAATGGGCCGTCCGGTTCGTGCAAGGAGACATGGGGCGGTCGTTCTGGTGGAACCGTCCTGTAAAGGAGATCATCGGTGAACGGCTCGCCATGACAGTTGTCGTGTCGTTCGGGGCACTCATCGTGACCTATGCGGTGGCCATCCCCATTGGCATCTACTCGGCCGTCAAGCAGTACTCCCTTGGGGACTATATCTTTACCATCATTGGTTTTGCGGGTATCTCGATTCCCAACTTTTTGCTGGCGCTCGTCTTGATGATGTTCGCCTACAGACAGTTCGGGATATCGGTAGGTGGCCTGTTCTCACCAGAGATGAGAGAGGCTCCCTGGGGTTGGCCCAAATTCCTGGACATGCTGGTGCACTTGCCGGTGCCTCTTCTTGTGATCGGTCTGGCGGGTACGGCGTCTCTGATCCGTATCATGCGCGCCATGTTGCTGGACGAGTTGCACAAGCCGTACGTGCAGACGGCCCGCGCCAAGGGGGTTAAAGAGACCAAGTTGCTCTTCAAGTACCCGATCCGCGTGGCCCTGAACCCCATCGCCAGCACCATCGGCTGGACGTTGCCCGGCATCTTTTCCGGGTCTACCATCGTGGCGATTGTGTTGGACCTGCCCACTATCGGGCCGGTGCTGTTCAATGCCTTGTTGACGCAGGATATGTTCCTGGCGGCCAGTACCGTTATGGTGACGGTGGCGCTGACCCTTATCGGCACGCTGCTCTCTGACATTCTACTGGTCTGGCTCGACCCGCGCATTCAGTACACATAATCACTGCGTCACGACATTCCGGTTCATTGCCAGCAACATGATCAGAGCATCCTGAAAAGTCGAGGAGTATAACATGGCATCAACGGCAAGCCCTCTAACAGCAGTGAGGGACAAGAAAGGCGCCAAGAAGGTCGAGGAACAGGTCTTTGTCGCATCGCAGTGGAAGCTCATGTGGCTCCATTTCAAGCGGCATCGGCTGGCCATGATCGGTAGTGCGGTTGTGATATTGCTCTACCTTATGTCCATCTTTCATGGCTTCCTCGCCCCTTATGAGAAAGGTACACGCTCGGAGTACATCCACATGGCGCCGCAGCGCCTGGTCTTCCGCAACAGTGAAGGAAAGTTCTCTTTGCGGCCCCATGTGTATGGTGTCGAGGCGGTGATCGATTCGGCGACTTTTAGCCGCATCTACGCCCCCAACCCTGATGTGCTTGTTCCGGTCAACTTCTTTGTCAAGGGCGATACGTACTCGTTCTTGGGGCTGTTCACCACGGACGTTCACCTGTTTGGTGTGGAAGAAGGAACCATCTTTCTGATGGGCACCGACGAGCTGGGCCGCTGCCTGTTCTCTCGCGTGCTCTATGGCTCATCGATCTCGCTGTCCATCGGTCTGGTCGGTGTGTTCCTGAGCTTTACCCTGGGCGCCATCCTGGGTGGTGTTTCGGGATTCTACGGCGGCGTGGTGGATACGGTCATTCAGCGTATCATCGAGCTGCTGATCTCGATTCCCACGATTCCCCTTTGGATGGCGTTGAGCGCGGCCGTGCCGCAAACCTGGACGGCCCTGCAGGTGTACTTTGCGATTACGATCATCCTCTCGCTGAGCGGCTGGGCCGGCCTGGCGCGCGTTGTGCGTGGTCGACTGTTGGAGCTGCGCGAGGAAGACTTTGTGATGGCGGCCAAGCTATCCGGTTCGAGCGACTGGCGTATTATCACGCGTCACCTGCTCCCCGCATTCCTTAGCTACCTGATCGTGAACATGACGCTGGCTATCCCCAACATGATTCTGGGTGAGACTGCGCTGAGCTTCCTGGGGCTGGGGCTTCGCCCGCCTGTGGTGAGCTGGGGCGTGCTTCTGCAAAAAGCCCAGAACGTGCGTGCGGTATCCCAGTATCCGTGGTTGATGCTGCCCGGTATCTTTGTCATCGTTACCGTGCTGGCATTCAACTTTATGGGTGATGGCCTGCGCGACGCGGCTGACCCGTACAAGAGCTAATCCTGACGACATCACCTTTCGGAGGAAGCCACATCATGGGCAAAATGCGAATTGGTTGCGGGCAGATCACCTGGATGAAGTGGGAGGATGACAAGCCGGTCATTCCGCCCGTCGAGCAGGTGCTGGGCGAGATCGCCCAGGCAGGATACGAGGGGGCTCCGGCGGGAGCGCGTGGCGACGTGACGGCGGCTGCGCTGGTCGAGCAGTTCTCCAGGTTTGGGCTCAAGCCCGCCCCGGGCTATCTGGGCGCTAACTTTTGGGATGAGGACGAACGCGACGGCATTCTCGAGCGCGCCAAGCAACTGGCCGTCTTTATGCGCGAGGTGGGTTGCACCGAGCTGTTTGTGGCACCCGGAATGAACCCGGTGGGCCAGAGCGGCAAAGCGCGTATGGATATCGCCGGGCGAGTGACGGCGGCGGACTTTATGAGCGACGCTCAGTTTGCCCAGTTCGCCAAGGTGTTGAACGAGGTCGGCGAGATCACCCTCAAAGAGGGAGTCAAGAGCTGCTTCCATAACCACGTGGGTAGTGCCATCGAGACGCGTGAGGAGATCGACAAGCTGTTCTCGCTGGTCGATCGCGACGTCGTCTTCCAGGGGCCCGATATCGGTCACCTGATGTGGGGCGGTGCGGACCCGGTGCAGTTCTGCCGTGACTATGCCGATAGCATCAAGGCGCTGCACATCAAGGATATCTACCCGAACGTGTTGCAAGAGGGGCGGGAGAAAGAGTGGACCTATGCCGAGTTCTCCAAGCACGGCATCTTTGCCGAGCTGGGCGAGGGCATGGTCGACTTCCCGGCTATGTTTGATATCCTGAGCAAGGCCGGCTTTGACGGTTGGGTAATCGTCGAGACGGATGTGACCACCAAGTCCTCTGCGCTGGAATCTGCGACGATCAGCCGCAAGTATCTCCAGAGCATCGGGCTCTAGATTCTGAGACTGAATCGAGGATGGGATATGTTCAAGAATCTTAGCCCGGGGGCTATCGGAATCCGCGGCGCGACGCTGGCCGACTCGATCGAGCTGGCCAAAAAGAGCGGGTTCAAAGGGATCGACTTTTCCATCCGAGAGGCGGCCGAACTGGCCGATCTGCGCGGGGTGGATTACGTAAAAGCCCTGTTTGCCGATGCCGGCGTGTTGCCGGGGCAGTGGGGCCTGCCGGTGGTGTGGAACAGGGAGCAGGAACAGTGGGAGCAAGACCTGCAGCAGCTCCCGGCGCTGGCTGCGCTGGGGCGCGAGCTGGGTTGTACCCGCACGGCGACCTGGTGCACCTCTGGCTCGAACGATCGCGATTTCGACGAGAACTGGCAGTGGCACATCGAGCGGTTCCGTCCCATCGCGCAGGTGCTGGCCGACGAAGGATGCAGTCTCGGCATCGAGTTTCTCGGTCCCAAGACCATTCGCGATCGGTTCAAGTACGAGTTTATCTACACACTTGAAGGAATGATGGATCTGGCTGCGGCCATCGGTACCGGTAACGTCGGGCTGTTGTTGGATGCCTGGCATCTGTACACCGGTGGCGGCAGTATCGATGATCTGGACAAGATTACCGCCAAAGATGTGGTCGTTGTCCATGTTAACGATGCCCCCGAGGGCGTGGCGCTGGAAGATCAGGTCGATAATGTGCGTCGGTTGCCTATGGAAACCGGTGTCATTGACCTGCCCGGCTTTATGAAAAAGCTGGTGGCCATGGGGTATGATGGGCCCGTTACGCCCGAGCCCTTTAGTGCGCGCATCAACGCCATCGAAGATCCGTTAGAGGCTGCCCGGTTTGCCGCTGAGTATATGGACAAGCTGTGGCGGGCGGCGGGTCTGGAGTAGGACCGACACGTCAAAGAACGTCCCGGGGTTTCCGGGACGCAACGATCGCAAGACTGAGGAGAAATACCAGCTATGACGCTCAAGATTGGGCTCATCGGTTGTGGGGGTATCACTGAGTCACACGTAGAGGGCTGGAAGACCGTTGCCGATCGTGCCAGAATCGTGGCTGTGGCGGATGTTTCGGAAGCAAACGCCAAGGCACGCGCGGCTCAGATCGGCCATCCGGTGACGATCTATTCAGACTATCGTGATCTGCTGGCTGACGAGCAGATCGATGCTGTGGACATTGCCTTGCCGCATCATCTGCATTGCGAGTCTATCGTGGCGGCGGCTGAGGCCGGCAAGCATCTGATGACCGAGAAACCGCTTTGCCTGGACCTGGATGAGGCGGCTGCGATTGCCGCGGCTGTGAAAAAGTCGGGCATCACGATGATGACCGGGCACAATCAGCTGTTCTTCCCGTCCGTGCTGCAGGCCAAGCAGATGATCATGCAGGGCGATTTGGGCAAAGTGTACATGATCGATTCGATCGACGCCGGCGCCCGGCGCGGCCCGCTGAGCCTGAACAAGGCGACCTGGGGGGCCACTCAGCAGCGCGCGGAGACGTGGCGCTCTGACCCGGCCAAGATGGGCGGTGGCGAGCTGATCGATACCGGCTATCACCCCACCTATCGTATGCTGTTCCTGGCCGGCCAAAAACCGGTAGAGGTTTCGGCGGTTCTGGGCACCTATCGCCTGCCGCTCAAACGCGAGGATACGGCCAACCTTCTCATTAAATTCGAGGATGGCGTCACCGGCCGCATCTTTAGCAGTTGGGGAGTGCAGACACCGGGTGGTCGACCCATGTTGTTCAACATCTCTGCCGAAGCGGGACAGCTCTGGGGCGAGATGGACAAGCTCTACTACCTGCCTGTGGGCTTTCAGAATCCGGCAGTGGTCGAGTATCCCGGCTGGGATTATGCCCGTTCCTTTGCGGCAGGAATCTCGCACTTTGTAGACGCCGTCAACGGCGGATACGAGCCGCTCCACTCTGTGTCCGAAGCGACCGAAACGCTTCGCCTGATCCTCGCGGGGTATCGCGCGGCAGAGGAGGGGCTGGTCGTCAAGCTGTAACGGCTCACCCGAGGATCTGTGGCCACCGGCCGAGAGCCCTCGGGGACGATGCAGACCAAGCGTAATGTGCTACACGCGTTGATGTGTAGCCCGTAGCCCAGATAGGAGTTACCGCTGATGGAACAAAAGCAACGTCTTGTGGAAGTAAAGGACCTCAAGACCTACTTCTTCTTACAAGAAGGGACCGTTCACGCGGTCGAAGGCGCCGATTTCCATATCGACCGGGGTGAGACCCTGGGCGTGGTGGGAGAAAGCGGCTGCGGCAAGAGCGTGACCGGGCAGTCGATTATGGGCATCGTGCCCAAGCCGGGGCGTATCGTGGGTGGCGAGATCACCTTTTGGCGTCAGCGCCGGAATGGCGACAACTTTGCCATGACGGAAGAGATCAAGCTGAGCGATCTCGACCCGCAGAGCAGTGAGATGCGCTCTATCCGTGGCGCCGAGATCGCCATGGTGTTCCAGGAGCCCATGACCTCCTTTAGCCCGGTGCACACCGTGGGCGCACAGATCATGGAAGCGATCATGCTGCATCAGCATGTGAGCAAGGAAGAGGCACGGGAAAGGGCGATCGACGTTCTGAGTCGAGTGGGTATGCCCAAGCCCCAGCAGACGGTGGACAACTATCCGCACCAGCTGAGCGGTGGTATGCGGCAGCGCGCCATGATCGCCATGGCTCTGAGCTGCACGCCAAGCCTGCTCATCGCCGACGAGCCCACTACCGCGTTGGACGTAACCACCGAGGCGCAGATCCTCGAGTTGATGCGCCAACTGCAGGATGAGATGGGTATGGCCATCATGTTCATCACCCACAACCTGGGGGTGGTGGCCGAGATGACCAAGCGCGTGGTGGTGATGTATCTGGGTCGGGTGGTGGAGATGGCCGATGTGGATGCGCTCTTTTACGAGCCGGGGCATCCCTATACCCGCGCACTGCTGAACTCGATCCCCCGATTGGGGCAAAAGACTGCCAAGCGACTCGAGTCGATTAGCGGTGTCGTACCCGATCCGTACAATATTCCGACCGGGTGCCCGTTCCATCCGCGCTGTTCAATGTTCAGCGCCGGTCTGTGTGATGTGGTCGAACCCCCGGTAGTGACTGTGGCAGAAGGACATGATGTCCGTTGCCACTTTGCGAAATAGGAGTGCAGAGGATGGATATCCACAATCAGGAAAACGTGCTGCTGCAAGTCACTGACCTGAAGAAGCATTTCCCGATCCGCCGTGGCTTTATGAAAAAGGTCGTGGGCTCCGTCAAGGCTGTGGACGGGGTGAACTTTTACGTCAAACGCGGCGAGACGCTGGGTTTGGTGGGAGAGAGCGGTTGTGGCAAGACCACGACAGGGCGTTGCATTATGCGCGCCATCGAGCCGACCAGTGGATCGATTTTCTTCCGGCAGAGAGACGGCAATGTCATCAATATCCCGAATCTGGAAAAAGACGATCTGAAAAAGCTTCGCCAAGAGATCCAGATGATCTTCCAGGACCCGTATTCGTCTCTGAACCCGCGTATGACGCTGTTGCAGATCGTGGGCGAGCCCCTGGAAGTGAACGGAATCGCCAAGGGCAAGGAGCTCGAAGATCGCGTGGCCGAGCTGCTGCGCATCGTCGGGTTGCGCCCCGAGTATATGCGTCGCTACCCGCACGCCTTTAGCGGTGGTCAGCGGCAGCGTATCGGTACGGCTCGCGCTCTGGCTCTGAACCCGCAGTTTATCGTGGCCGACGAGCCGGTCTCGGCGCTGGACGTGTCGATTCAGGCACAGGTGCTGAACCTGCTGCAGGATCTTCAGGAAGATTTCGACCTGACCTATCTCTTTGTCGCTCACGACCTCAGCGTGGTGGAGCATATTTCGGACCGCGTGGCCGTGATGTACGTGGGCAAGCTGGTCGAGATGGCGGAAACGGAGGAGCTGTACTCCAATCCGCTCCATCCCTACACCGAGTCGCTCATGTCGGCGGTGCCCAAGCCCGACCCGAGGGCGCCCAAGAACCGAATCGTGCTGCCCGGTGAGGTGGCCGACCCGGCCAATCCGCCTTCGGGCTGCTACTTCCATCCGCGGTGCCGGTATGCCGTGGACAAATGCTCGCAGGAAGAGCCAGAGCTGGTTGAGGTCAGGCCGGAGCACTTTGCCAAGTGCCACCGTGCCACGGAACTCAAGCTGCGTGGTGTGTACTGAGAAGGGATAATCTAGCCATGGCCAGACAGCGGAGTGTTTTTGCGTCGACTATGGCTACCGTGCTGGGGCTTGTCTCTGCAGCGGTGGGGATCTGGACCATGATGTCCATCGAGCTGCTTTTGACAAAGCTGGTGTGGCCGGTAGTTATACCTTTTGATACGCTGCGCACGGTGCAAACCGGAGGATTGCGCACGACGGTGCGCCTCATCTCTGTCATCGTCCTGGCCATTGGTTGGTTGATCGCCATCATTCCTTTGTTCCCGCACTATAGTCGCGGGGCAGCTCGAGGCGACCTGTTGCGGCGCTTTCTCATCGTGACGGCGATCGAGGCGGCGCCCATCGTGCTCTACTATGGGTTGGTCGGGCTGGGAGTTATCACTGCATAGTTCCGATGCCTCGTCCGAACAGGTTGCCCACATCTCACTTGAGGTGTGGGCAACCTTTGTGTAGAATAGATGCGGCTGGCACCCCGCACGGTCGGGAGGTGATGGCCGTATCTCATCGCATATGCAGAAGGAGAGAGCGATTTATGACGTTGCCGAATGGGTTCAAACCGGTAGATCGTGGAAATGACGGCATCCCCGAGGTAGGGGTGGGCATGCTAGGGTATCGGTTCATGGGCAAAGCGCACTCGAACGCCTACCATCGTATGCCGGTATTTTTCTGGCCCCCGGTGGCGCGGCCACGGTTGATCGCCATGTGCGGGCGAACCGAGTCGGCCGTAGCAGAGGCCGCTCTGCGCTACGGCTATGAGGGGTACTATCTCGATCTGGATGAGATGCTGGCCGATCCGCGCATCCAGCTCTTTGATAACTGTGCCTCGGCCAACGCCCACGCAGAGCCGACGCTTGCGGCAGTCAAGGCCGGCAAGCACGTCATTTGCGAAAAGCCGCTGGCGCTTACGGCGGCGGACGCCCGCGCCATGTGGCAGGCGGCCGAAGAAGCCGGCGTGAAGCATATGACGGGCTTTAACTATCGCTTTGTACCGGCGGTACGCTTTGTGCGCGACATAATCGACGAGGGAATCCTGGGGGAAATCTACCAGTTCCGTGGGCGATATCTCCAGGAGGGCGGCGATGATCCGAACCGGCCCTATAGCTGGCGGCACGACCGCAGCCAGGGCGGCTATGGCGCGCTGGGCGATATCGGTGTGCATATCATCGACCTGGCCCGCTACCTGGCCGGCGAGATCGTCTTGGTGAGCGCCATGACGGCAACTTATGTCAAAGAGCGCCCGCTGGCCGATCAGCCTGATCAGAAGCGGTCGGTTACGGTGGATGACGCCTTTGTCTCGGCGGTGCGCTTTGCCAACGGCGCGGTGGGGACTATCGAAGCCTCCAAGGTGGCGACGGGTCGCAAGAACCAGAACACCTTTGAGATCAACGGCTCGCGAGGAAGCGTGGTTTTTGACCTGGAGCGCCTGAACGAGCTGCAGGTCTACCTCAAGTACGACACGCCCGACCGGCTGCAGGGCTTTGGCCAGGTGCTGGTCTCTGAGCGGAACCATCCTTACGTGGGCCTCTGGTGGCCCCATGGACACATCATCGGCTGGGAGCACAGCTTTGTGCACGAGGTCGAGGCGATGATGCGGGCCATCGTGAACGACGATCCCATCGCGCCTTACGGTGCGACCTTTGAAGATGGTTATCGCGCTCTGGCGGTGGCCGAGGCCGTGCTCGAGTCGGCGGATAACGGCCGGCAGGTCGAGATCTCTTACTAGGGCCGATCACAACCCTGTGATCGACGAGGTTGTGTCGAGTCGACATATCATCATCATGTCAACCAAAGAAGGGAATGACCATGAAACTCGGAGTCGACATCTATAGCCTGCGTTTCCAGGGATGGAACGCCTTCCAGCATCTGGAGTACGCTAAAAAGATCGGTCTCAATATCGTGCACTTTTCCGAGTTGGACCCGTTCGAGAGCCTGGACGACGATTACCTCAAAAAGGTCAAGGCCAAGGCCGACGAGCTGGGAATCCTGATCGAGGCCGGCATGGGTTCTATTTGCCCCACCTCGGTCACCTTCTCTGACGAGCGTGGCAGCGCCGTCGATCAGCTCAAAGAGATGCTGCACATCGCCGATGTGCTGGGCTCTCCGGTGGTGCGTTGCTACCTGGGCTCGAACGCCGACCGGCGCGGCGAGTTGCCGCTGTCGGCCCATATCGAGAATGTAGTCGCTACCTGCAAGGCCGTGCGCAGCATAGCGATGGACCTGGGCATCAAGATCGCCGTGGAGAACCACGCGGGCGATATGCAGGCGCGCGAGCTCAAGATGCTCATCGAGGCGGCCGGCCCCGAGTATGTGGGCGCCTGCATCGATCCCGGCAACTCTTGCTGGGTGGCCGAGAGCCCCTTTGTGACGCTGGAGACGCTGGCGCCGTACGTGGCCACCAGCCATGTGCGCGATACGGCGGTGTGGTCGCATCCCAGGGGCGCTGCCGTGCAGTGGGTGGCAATGGGAGACGGAACCGTCGGCATCGACAAATGGGCCAAGATGTACCAGGAGCTCTGCCCCGACAAGCCCTTCACCATGGAGATTATCACCGGTGGAACGCCGCGGGTGCTCAACTATATGGAGCCCGAGTACTGGGATGTCTACCCCGATACTCCCGCGGCCGAATTCGCCCGCTTTGAGAAGCATGTGCGCGAGGGCCAGCCCTTTATGGGGCCCATGGTCACCGTGAACATGGGCGGCGATGTGCCCGATGAGTATCGTGCG
>JBMNOI010000129.1:0-10918 GCA_050942995.1 Anaerolineae bacterium | reverse complement strand
GCCCTCTCGCCGCATCTCGTCCTATTCGGCGATGTAGCGCTTACTCACCGTTATCGGCGATTCTTCCGGCGCCAGCGGCCGCAGGCGCACGGTATAGCGCACCTCCCCGGGCTGGAGCAGATACTGGGGCAGGGTACCCGGCCCGCAGCTCGCCCCACCCAGGCCCGACTGACGATAGTCCAGGTTCAGGGTGATCTCATCGCGACGCGGCAGCTCGTGCGTGTGCATCGCCCGGGTCAGATCCTCGGCGGTAAAGTGGTGGGCGCTCACCTCCAGCACCTCACCCGGCGCCGCCGTGGCCAGCAATCCCGCGCCCTCGTCGTCGGTCAGGGCCACCCAGCGCACGTCGGTTTTGTTGCCGTTCTCCTGCGGCACCACATAGGGCACGTATTGCTCATCCACCGTGCTCCGATACACGCCCACCATGGCGCTCTCTTTGCGATCCACATAGTTCTCGTGCGGGCCACGCCCGTACCAGGTGTACTGCTCGTACCCACCGGGCAAGGTCATCGTCAGGCCCACGCGCGGCAGCGGGGGCAGATCGTCCCCGGGCAGCACGTGCGTCTCGAGCAGCACATCGCCGCTGCCATACACCGTATAGGTGTAGGTGCAGTCAAAGTGGGCGTTGTACTTGGGCGCAAAGTTCGCCCGCAGCTCCTGAGTGTTCATGCCTTGCACCGGCTCCAGCGCCGCACGGATGCGTGCCGCGCCGTGGTCGTCGGGCTGGGCGCCCATCATCTCGTAGGTCGCCTGCAACAGTTCGTGAATGCGATCCTCCGCATCCAGCATCGAGACCATGGCCCGAAGGCGCGCCTCTTTGCCGCGCCCCGGCAGCGCGTCATAGTCCAGCTTGAGCGTCTGGCCCAGGGTGCGCAAAGTGGGCTCGTCGGCGAACCCGACCATGCCGTGGATAAACTGCCCCAACATGCCCTGCCACTGCTCCGAGGCGGAAAGATCCTCAGGCGGACGCGGCGCCAGCGTGGTGCGCACGGTAACGCGTGCCACCTGGGGCGACACCGTCTCGACCGTCACATCCTGCACCGTCTCCTCCAGGCGATCCAGCCCGGCCTCGCGCCAGCGAATGGCGGCCTTTTGGTCGCCCCAGGTATTGGCGTCGTTATCGGTGGGAGCACGCCACAGGTTGAGGCGCGGCCCCTCGACCAGCAGATCGCGCCCGTCCTTCCGGAAGGTCGTCATGCGTCCGGTACGACGCGAAAAGGCCACCTCGAACCCTTCGCCGTTCACGCCGATCGTGTCGTCATCGTCGGCATCGACCGGTTCCAGAGCCGGCATCTCCTCGGGCTGCAGGGGATCGGCGGCGGGCACCGTCCACGGCAGCTTGAGCTGTTCGGTGGCCACCTCGTGGTCGGCATCGGCCCACAACGTCGACTGTCCCAGCAAAAAGTGGAACGTCAGCCAGTACTCGGTGCCGGGCGTCAGTCGCGGTGGCGTCACCGGCGCCAGAACCGAGGCGCTCTCGCCCGGGCCGAGTTCCGGCAACATGAGGGTGCGCTCTTGCAGCACCCGGTCGTCGGCTATCAGCCGACAGACGGCCCGCAGATGTTCGAAGGTGCTGAACGAGTAGCGATTGGTCACACGCACCAGCAAAAGGTTCAGATCCTCCGGCTCGACGACCACCGGCTGCAGGATCTTTTTGTACTCGATGAGGGCGGGATGCGGCTTGCGGTCGGGGCCGATCAACCCGTTGATACAGAAATTGGCATCGTTGGGCTCGTCGCCAAAGTCGCCGCCGTAAGCGAACCACTCGACCCCCTCCGGGGTGCGCTGGCGCAGGCCCTGGTCGATCCAATCCCAGATAAAGCCACCCTGCAACCTCGGATAGCGCCGCACCGCCTCCCAATACTCCTTGAGGTTGCCCGTGGAGTTGCCCATCGAGTGAGCGTACTCGCACATGATCACCGGCCGCGTCTCATCCGGCACCTCGGCCATGGCGATGATTTTGTCGACCGACGGGTACATGGGCGCCAGAATGTCCACCGTGGGCGCATCTTCGGCGGGATGGTAATGCACCGGCCGGGTGGGGTCGTTCTCGTGGACCCAGTCGGCCATGGCAGCGTGATTGGGGCCATAGCCCGACTCGTTCCCCAACGACCAGACAATGATGCTGGGATGGTTCTTGTCGCGCTCGACCATACGAATGACCCGCTCCATAAAGGCGTCGTGCCACTCGGGGTCCTTGGTCAACCGGTCCCACACGCCGTGGGTTTCCAGATTGGCCTCATCGAACACGTACAGGCCGTAGCGGTCGCACAGGTCGAGGAAATAGGGATCGTTCGGATAGTGAGAGGTACGCACGGCATTGATATTGTGGCGCTTCATGAGCAACACATCGGCCAGCATCGCCTCGCGGGATACCACCTTGCCCGTATCGGGATCGTGGTCGTGGCGGTTGACGCCGCCGATCTCTACCGGCACACCGTTGACCAAAAGTTGCGCATTGGCGATCTCGACGCGACGAAAGCCAACCTTGCTGCTCTCGACCTCGATGATGTTGCCGCGGCCGTCCTTGAGGATCACCAGCAGATCGTAAAGGTACGGGTCCTCCGCCGACCACTTGCGCGGTGCCTTCACCGGCCACTCCAGATTCAGCACGGCCTCTTCGCCCGGCTGCGGCGAGACGGTGCCGCTCACCGGGCCGCCCTCCACCACCTGGCCGTCGGCATCCTGCAGGCGGATCTCGACGGTATACTCACCTGCGTCCTCGGTATAGGCGGCCACATGAGCCCGCACCTGCAACACGGCGTCCTGATAGTCGTCATCCAGCAACGTGCGCACGCAATAATCGCGCACGCACACCGACGGTGCCGCATAGAGATAGACATCGCGATGGATACCGCTCAGCCGCCAGTGATCCTGATCCTCCAGGTAGCTGCCGTCGGACCAGCGGTACACCCGCACCGCCAGCACGTTCTTGCCCGCTTTCACATAAGGGGTAATGTCGAACTCGGCGGGCAGTCGGCTATCCTGGCTGTAGCCCACCTCCTGGCCGTTCACCCACAGGTAAAAGGCCGAATCGACGCCCTCAAAGACGATAAAGATGCGCCGGTCGTCCCACTTCATGGGCACGTTAAAGGTGGTGCGGTACGACCCTACGGGGTTATCATCGTGAGGCACGCCGGGCAGATTGTCGATAGGGAAGGGATACTGGACGTTGGTGTACATGGGCACGTCATAACCGTGCAGTTGCCAGTTGGCCGGCACGGGGATCTCGTCCCAATCCGAATCGTCCAGATCCACCAGATAAAGATCGTCCGGCGCGGCATCGGGGTTAGGCGCCCAGCGGAATTTCCAGGTGCCGTTAAGCGACCGCCAATAGGGCGAGTTCTCGCGCTTGCCGATCAGCGCCGAGTGGATATCGGTATAAGGCACCAGTGGCACATGGCCGGGCTCTTTGTTCCGGCCCACAACCCGTGGGTTTTCCCAGTCGTTCACACGGTTCTGTTCCATCATGCATCTCTCCTTGCCTTGATGTTTCGTTTAGCGTCCGAGCCGTCACGCCGCATCGGAGCAGCGCGTCACCAATGCCTGTAGAGGCGACCTGTGCGGACAGGTGCGCGGCTCCATTATAATAAAGAGCGGCGACACATGCCAGAGCGCCAAAAGCGCAGAGCTGCGTCATGGTCCGGTATCCCCTTCAGAAGGTAGTTGTTCTATAAGCGTCATTGCATCTCGAGGGAAAAGATGCTATGATGAGACAATCTCAGCTCACGTGAGATTGGGACCCTCATCGGTGATGATGGGGAGCATCCCGAACGACAGCTCCGACGATGGCGCGGGGGACATGGCTCATGTCCTCCGCCTTTCTGTAATATGCGCCGTCTCGTCGGCGGCGCCAGGCAGGAGGCAGTATGTATACCCGAACGGTGATGGAGCATTTCGCCAATCCGCGAAACGTGGGCACGATAGAGAACGCCGACGCTCACGCCCGGGTCAGGAGCACCGTCCATGACGACCTCATCGACCTCTATCTCCGTATAGAGGATGATCGCATCGTCGAGGTGCGTTATCTCGTCCACGGGTGTGCCGCCGCCATCGCCTCCAGCTCTATGGCCTCCGAGCTGGTTCAGGGCATGACTCTGGACGAGGCCGCCTCGATCACCGCCGAACAGATCTCAGAGGCGTTGGGCGGACTGCCCGAATCCAAAATCGACTGCTCGGTGCTGGCCCCCACGGCCCTGCGCCAGGCCATTGAAGCATACCGCGCCGGTCGAGCCTGATCATCCGCCAGAGTCGGGCGAGACGTCGGTCGATCGGCTCGTTCCATCCGGCCCTTTCCGGGGATGGACCCTGTTTGTTTATCATTCTCCAAAGGAGAACAGATCATGGAGAAGGAATTCACGGGATTTGATACATTGGCGCTGCATGCGGGCTATTCGCCCGACGGCACGGGGGCACGGGCGGTGCCCATCTGGCAGACCAGCAGCTATGTATTCAAAGATTGCGACCATGCCGCACGGCTGTTTGCGCTGGAAGAGTTTGGTAATATCTATACACGCATCATGAACCCCACCACCGACGTGCTGGAGCAGCGCGTGGCCGCGTTAGAGGGCGGCGTGGCGGGGCTGGCCTTTGCCAGCGGCATGGCGGCCATCACCTCGGGCTTGCTGACGTTGTGTGGGCAGGGCGACGAGATCGTCTCGACGACGCGGCTGTACGGCGGCACGGTGACGCTGCTGGGCGCCACATTGCCGCGCATGGGCATCAATACGGTGTGGGTGGATAGCGACGAGCCGGCCGATTTCGCCGCGGTCATCACCGATCGCACCAAAGTGGTCTTTTTGGAAACCATCGGCAATCCCAAGCTGACGATACCGGATCTGGAGGGCATCGCGGCGGTGGCGCACGAGCGGGGCGTGCCGGTGATGGTGGACAACACCACGTCTTCGCCGGCGCTATGCCGACCCATCGAGCATGGCGCAGATATCGTCGCCCACAGCCTGACCAAGTATCTGGGGGGGCACGGCAACTCGATCGGCGGCGCGCTGGTAGACGGAGGGCGCTTCCCCTGGGACAGCGGCCGCTTTGACGAGTTTGTCAAGCCGGACCCGGCTTATCATGGCATGCGCTTTTACGAGACCTTTGGCCCGATGACCTACGCCCTGCGGGCACGGGTGCGGATGCTGCGCGACGTAGGCGCCTGCCTGAGCCCGTTCAACGCCTTTTTGATCCTGCAGGGGATCGAAACGCTGAGCCTGCGCATGCAGCGCCACTCGGAGAACGCTCTGGCGGTGGCGCGCTGGTTGAGCGAGCATGAAAAGGTGAGCTGGGTGCTCTACCCGGGGCTGGAGAGCCATCCCTCCTATGCGCGGGCGCAAAAGTACCTGCCAGATGGCGCCAGCGGGTTGGTCGGCTTTGGCGTACAGGGCGGTATGGCCGCCGGGCGGCGCTTTATCGAAAAACTGCAGCTCTTTAGCCATCTGGCCAACATCGGCGACGCCCGCAGCCTGGCCATCCATCCGGCCTCGACCACCCACCAGCAGTTGAGCGAGGCGGAGCAGGCGCAGGCGGGGGTGACGCCCGATTTTGTGCGGCTTTCTATCGGCATCGAGTCGATCGACGACATCCTGGCCGATCTGGGGCAGGCCCTGGCAACGATCTGACGCGGAGGAACCATTGTGGCGCTGGATGACGAGATTATTGTAGACGAAAATTCAAAACTGGGCGGGGCTCATAGCGTGGGCCTCGTCCAGACCCAATACTACACCTGGGACGAACCGGCGCTCGAGTTGGATTGCGGACAATCGCTCTCGCCGATCACCCTGGCCTATGAGACCTATGGCGAGCTGTCGCCACAACGCGATAACGCCGTTCTGATACTACATGCCCTCTCGGGCGATGCCCACGTGGCCGGCTATCATTCACCCGATGATCGCAAACCCGGCTGGTGGGATAACATGGTAGGCCCGGGCAAACCGTATGACACGAACAAGTATTTCATCATCTGTTCCAACGTCATCGGCGGCTGCAAAGGTAGCACCGGCCCGGCGAGCATTAATCCGAACACCGGACGGCCCTACGCCATGGACTTTCCCATCGTCACCGTGGGCGATATGGTGCGCGCTCAGCGCTACCTCATCGACCATCTGGGCATCGACCGGCTGCTGGCCGTGGCCGGTGGCAGCATGGGGGGTATGCAGGCGCTGGACTGGGCCGTGCGCTATCCCGATCGGGTCGCATCGGTGCTGGCCATCGCCACCACCGCCCGGCTGAGCGCGCAGGGGATCGCCTTTAACGAGGTGGGGCGTCAGGCCATCATGTCCGACGCCAACTGGAACGAGGGCAATTATTACGGGGGAGAACCGCCCCGGGCCGGCCTGGCCATCGCCCGGATGGTAGGGCACATCACCTACCTCTCGGACGAGCAGATGCACAAAAAGTTCGGCCGCCGGCTACAGAGTCGCGAGGCCTTTGGCTACGATTTCAAGACCGAGTTTCAGGTCGAGTCGTACCTGCGCTATCAGGGTGATAGCTTTGTGCGGCGGTTCGATGCCAACTCGTACCTCTATATCAGCAAGGCGATGGATTATTTCGACCTGGCCAACGGGCACCACTCACTGGTCGAGGCGGTGGAAGGGGTAAAGGCCGAGTTTCTGGTGGTCTCGTTTACCAGCGACTGGCTCTTCCCCACCTATCAATCCAAAGAGCTGGTGCGTGCGCTACAGGCCAACGGTGTGCCCACCACCTTTTTCGAGATCCCCTCGTCCTACGGGCACGACGCTTTTTTGTTGCCCAGCCCGCAACTCGACGACGCGGTGAGCGGATTCCTGGCCAACATGCAACGCAAAGTACGCGGCATCCCCAACGGCGCCGCCGAAACCACAGGGAACGGGAGGCGCTGATGGCACACGATCGACGCGCCACCAAACGCCGCCTGGACTATCAACTCATCGCCTCTCTCGTGCCCGAGAGCGCCCGCGTGCTCGATCTGGGCTGCGGCGACGGCCAGTTGCTGCAGGAGCTAGAGGTTCACAAAGGCTGCCCGGGACGCGGCATCGAGATCAACGATCAGGCCGTGTCCGAATGCCTGCAGCGAGGGGTGGCCGTTTATCATGGCGACATGGTAGAGGGCATGGGGCACTTTCGCGCCGGTTCATTCGATGTCGTCATCCTCAGCCAGACGCTGCAACAGACGGAGCATCCGCCCACCGTCATCCACGAGATGCTGAGGGTGGGTCACAGCGCCATCATCAGCTTTCCGAATTTCGGCTACTGGCGAACGCGGATGCAGCTCATGTTCGGCGGGCGCATGCCGCGGCACGATCTGTTGCCCTATACATGGTACGATACGCCCAACGTGCACCTGTGCACGATAAAGGACTTTCGCGATCTGTGCCGTCAGGAGCGGCTCCGGGTGGAGAAGGAGATATTCCTGACGCCGCCGGATCGGCACATCAGCGCCTTTATGGCCAACTGGCGCGCCGGCCTGGCCATCTTTCAAGTCCGGCGCGACGACTGAGGCCGCCCGAAGCGACGAACAAAAGCGCCCCTTCCCGACGGAAGGGGTGCTTTTCTATACTGAAAAAGCCGCCATCACATCCACGGCAGGCGATCCAGATCGACGTTGCCCCCCGAGAGGATCACGCCCACCCGTAACCCTCGCAGATCCACCTTCTGCTCCCAGAATACCGCCAGCGGCACGGCGGCCGAGGGCTCGATGACGAGCTTGGCCCGCTCCCATACGAAACGCATGGCGGCAACGATGGCCTCCTCGCTCACGGTGACGATATCCTCGACGTGGCGGCAGATGATGGCATAGGTCAGTTCCCCCAGAGAAGTGAGCAGCCCGTCGGCGATGGTGCGGGGATTCACCGAGGGGATGATGTGTCCGGCATGCAGCGAGCGATAGGCGTCATCGGCGGCGGCGGGTTCGCCGCCCAGCACCCGGGTGCGTGGCGAGACAGCCGCCACGGCCAGTGCGGTGCCGCTGAGCAGCCCTCCACCTCCCACCGGCGCCATCACCACATCGAGGTCGTCCACCTCCTGCAAGAGCTCCAGCGCCGCGGTGCCCTGACCGGCGATCACGCGGGCGTCGTTATACGGATGCACAAAGGTGGCGCCGGTCTCGGCCAGCACCCGCGCCAGAGCGCTCTCGCGGGCCTGCAGGATGGGCTCGCAAAAGGTGATGTGCCCGCCATATCCGGCCACGGCGGCCTTTTTCACCGCCGGGGCGTTATCGGGCATGACGATATAGGCCGGGATGCCGCGCAATCGGGCCGCCAGGGCCAGCGCCTGAGCGTGATTGCCCGACGAGTGGGTGGCCACGCCGTGGTCGGCCTCCTCATCGGATAGCGACATGACGGCGTTACAGGCGCCACGAAACTTGAACGCCCCCACCTTTTGCAGGTTCTCGCACTTGAGGAAAAGCCGCGCGCCGGCGCGCCGGTCGAGGGCGTCACAGGTCAACACCGGGGTGCGATGGGCATAGGGCGCGATGCGCTCGGCGGCGCGACGGATATCGTCGATGGTCGGTACGATCATGGAATCTCCTCAGAGGCCCGCCGGAAAGCGGCGGGCAGGAAAGCGTGCAGGGTATCGGGAGAGGCCGGCAGAATATCGCCCACACCCTGCGAGATATCGAATGCCGTGTCGCCGGTGGTGATAGCACAAAGCCCGACAGGTGTCAATGAAGCGCTGACACTCAGAGTTGCGTCATTGTCCGGCATTACCTTCCAAAGGTCTCTGCCAAGAACGAACGGTTCATGAGGAAAGCACACGATCTGTGTTCGCTATCTTCAGAAGATGGTTGTTTTGCGACTTTTGCTGCAGCCCTGGGCCCCGGCGCCGATGTGCCCACACCAACCGCCTGTAGGCCTCCCTACCCGATCGGGTAGGAATCCAATCGGCCAGTCGTCGGGTGTACTGTTCGCCCGGGTCGCTATAATAAAACGCGGGAAGAAGGGAATCGTGCGCACACTCAGATGCATCGTCGTGGTTTTGTTCTTCGCCATTGCACCTGCAGGATGCGCCGCGCGCCGGCCGGTGGCCTTTGAGCCGGCACCCCGGAGCGATGAAGAGATCAACAGGTACAATCTGCCGGGCTGCAGCGGAGAGGCAATCGCCTCTGGTTCGGAGCTGGTGGCGCGCCCGAACGCCGCTCTGTGGCCCATCTGTTCGCATTTTGAACAAGCCAGAACCCGCCACAAAGCCACCTACGACACAAACAACGCAAGGTGAGGACCATGAGTCAAAGGGAATAATTATCGAACAAGAGGGCATACGGCGCCAGGACAAGCTTTGGAACTTGTATCGCCCTGGGCGTCAGCCTGGGTACATCTTTGGGGATCATTTTTGACAACATCGGGATAGGCGTATCACTGGGGCTGATCGCCGCAACGATCGTCCAAATGGTGAATGAGAGGAAGCAAAAGGTTGAGGGCGCCGGTGTCGGTCTGGCCATCGCCGTGGGAGGGCTTTTGCTCATCATCGCGATACTGGCGGCACCCTGGCTCTGAATGTGACGCCCCATCCCGACAGGAACCATTATCCATCGAAAGATAGGAGTCACCAATCATGAAGACGCCCGAAGGAGCATCCTACGCCGGGCTGGGGCCGCGCCTGGCCGCGCTGGCCGTCGACGGCCTGCTGCTGTGCGGCGTATTCTTTCCCATCACACGGCTGGTCAAGGGGGTGTGGCTGATGAGCGCCACCGACCACCGATGGGTCTCGGGATTGTTCATCACCGACCCGTTGTGTATCGCCTTTCTCATCGCCATGTTTGCCTACTTTTCCCTGGCCGAGGGGCTGACGGGAGCAACGGTGGGCAAGCGGGCGATGGGGCTACGCGTAGTGCGCCCGGATGGCGGGCGGCCCGGCCTGAAGCGTGGCGCCTTTCGCAACCTGCTACGCTTCATCGACGGCCTGCCGGCATTCAACATCATCGGCATCGTCACTATCGTGCGCTCGCCGGAATGCGCCCGTATAGGCGATCGCATCGCCGATACGCGCGTGGTGCGGGTGCGACAAAGACACGGCGCGAAACGGAGAACTCTATGAAAGGTATAACGATCATTGCCGGCATTTTGCTGGCGCTGCTGTTACTGGGTGGAGCGGGATTGCTCATCCGGCCGCGTCCCTTTGCACCGTATGCAGAGCGCACGCCACCCGTGGAAAGGGTGCCGCTGCCTCAGGGGTTGCCGGCGCCGGTGGATCGATTCTACCGACAGGTGTACGGCGACACGGTGCCCGTCATCAAGTCGGCCGTCATCACCGGAAGGGCCACCATGCGGCCGGCGGGGCCCCTCACCCTCCCAACGAGGTTCCGCTTTACCCACATCGCCGGAGAGGGCTATCGCCACTATATCGAGGCCACCCTATTCAGCGTGCCGATACTCACCGTCAACGAGCATTATTTGGACGGGCGCGCCCGGCTGGAACTGCCCTTTGGCGTGAGCGAGGGGCCCAGGATCGACCAGGGCGCCAACCTGGGACTGTGGGCCGAGTCGGTGTGGTTTCCGGCTCTGCTGGTGACGGACCCGCGGGTGCGCTGGGAGCCGGTGGATGACGAAACGGCGGCGCTGGTGGTGCCCTTTGGTGAGGAGGAGCAAACGTTTATCGCGCGCTTTGATCCCGAGAGCGGGATGCTTCAGATGTTGGAATCGATGCGCTACAAAGAGGCCGATGGCGAGCACAAGGTGCTCTGGCTGAACGAGGTGCGAGATTGGGGCGAGGTGGACGGCCACCCGCTGCCGGTGGTGGGGGCATTGACCTGGATCGACGAGGGCACACCCTGGGCGGTGCTCACGGTGGAAGAGATGGTCTATAACGTCGACGTGGCAGAGTATGTCCGCGCGACGGGGCCGTAGGCTGGCGCTGAGTACAGCACTGCGCTGAGTACAGCACTGCGCTGAGTACAGCACTGCGCTGAGTACAGCACTGCGCTGAGTACAGCACCGGCGTT
>JBMNOI010000128.1:0-11044 GCA_050942995.1 Anaerolineae bacterium | reverse complement strand
TCGTGTTTCTCTGGCCCGGGTACCGATTGCTGGGCCTGCAGCAGGTGACCATCCTCGCGCTGGTGGCCGGAGCGTTGCGACTCATCCCATGGTTGGGGGTACCTCTGGTGTTGCTGATCTCATTGGGGGTGGGTATGGGGCAGTCGATCTCGTGTAGCATCTGTCCGGTGCTGTATGCGGGAGCGGTACTGGCCGGCATCCAGGTCGCCGTGCGGCGCCTCTTGCCCGTCCAACAACGCTTCAGCTCGCTGTTCACGGCATTTATCGTGGTGGCCATGACCTGGGTGTTTGGCCTTTTGGGCGCCCTCCTTGCCCCATTGCTGTCGCTGGCTCTGCAGACGGTGGGGCGGCATCTGCTAGGGCCCGCGCTGACGCCCGAGATGCCAGAGTCGCCCGATGCGATGGACGAATTGACCCGGCGCCTGGAGCAGGCCAGAGCGCGTATCGCCGGAGAATCCGAGACGATGACACCGGCGATCGCCAATCTGATGCAACGCCTTGAGGGGCTGGTGGAGCGGACCAATGCGTTGCGCGGACGCTGAGCGACGTTTGACCGGGGAATGGGTTCAGGGGTATAAATAGGGGCGTCCGCCGCAATATGCGTCCAACGAATCATCATACAGGAGCGAACACCATGTTCTTCGAACTGCGACAATATCGATGCCGGCCCGGTCAGCGCGAGCAATTTGTCAAGTATATGGAAGAGACGGTGATCCCCTTCCAGATCTCCAGGGGAATGGTGGTGGTAGGCAGCTTTGTGGCTCAGGAAGAGGACGATCTGTATATCTGGATCCGTCGTTTCGACGATGAGGCCCAGCGTGAGGCGCTGTACAAAGCGGTGTATGAGGATGACGAGTGGAAGAACGTCATCAGCCCGCCCATCGGCGAGATGATGGATCGCTCCAAAACCGTTGTGACCCGCATTTCGCCCACGCCCCGGTCGGTGATCCGATAGGGATTGTGTCGTGCATGTGCTCCGGGGGCGGCCATTTCGGCCGCCCCCGGGTTTTATCTGGACGATTCGGCGACTTTTTCGCGCCACTCGCCCGTCTCGGGATCCTTCTCATAGCGCTGTTTCACCGCCGCCCACGCCACCCGATGCGCCGTCTCTTCCCGTGAGGCACCTCCGCGCCGGTCCTCCGGTTCCCGGTAACGCTCCCATGCGCTGTTGAACGCTTCCATATAGATCCGCTGGGCATGTACGGGCAGGTGGTCACGCACTTGTGCGGGCAGTTGTTCGATGCCGGCGTAAGGCATGCTGTATCTCCCCCTTTATAGAGGCCAGTCGTTCGCCTCCGGACCATAGCGGACGAGCCTGGCCCAGTGACTGATCTCGCCCAGGGCGGTCTCTTCCTGGTACATCAGAGCCAGCCCCTCTCGATCCAGCCGCTCATAGAACTCGCCCCACGAGATCTCTTCGAGCACACCGACCTCCTGATATCCGGGATAGCCGATAACCAGCCTGCCGGTGCTGGTATCGATGGTCGGGCGGATATTGCGGGCCTGCATCCAGCGTCGGATGGCGGCATAGTCGGTTGTGCAATAGGTTTCGCCGAGCATGGCGATCTCCTTAGCTCATTCCTCTGGCCGTCTGACGGCGCTGTTCCTCCATCATCTGTCTGTATCGACCCAGCCGACTGAATACCTCGATCATGCGTTCGTTGAACGCGGGGATATCGTCGGGACGGCGGCTGCTGACCAGGTTTTCGTCCACGACGACCTCCTGATCGACCCACACGGCGCCGGCATTCTCCAGATCGGTACGCAGTGACGGATAAGAGGTGATCTGTCGGTTTCGGACGACACCCGCCTCGATGAGGGTCCACGGGCCGTGGCAGATGACGGCCACCGGTTTGTTGGCATCGAAAAAGCTACGGACAAAGCGCACGGCCTTTTCGTCCATGCGCAGCTTGTCCGGGTTCATCACTCCACCGGGAAGCAGCAGCGCGTCGTAATCCTCGGGGCTGGCACGATCTAGAGGGGTATCGACATCGATCTCGTCACCCCATCTGGTATGATCCCATCCGCGCACACGGTCCTTCTGGGGTGAGATGACCTCGGTGGTGGCGCCCGCCTCTTCCAGCGCCTGCTGCGGGCGGGTTAGCTCTTCCTGCTCGAACCCCTCTTCGACCAGAATGGCAATCCGCAATCCTTCCAATTCTCCTGTCATATCTCATGCCTCCTCGACTCGTTCTATTCACCGATCACATCCGGCGCATGATCTCCTCATGCTAGCTGCTCATATTCTGGCCGCCGTTGGGATGCAGGACCTGTCCGGTAAAGTAGGTCGAGTCGGCGGATGCCAGAAACACATAGCCGGGCGCAACCTCTTCGGGCTGGCCGGCACGTTTCATGGGCGTGTCGGCGCCGAAAGACTCGACCTTTTCCTCGCCAAAGGTGGCCGGAATGAGGGGCGTCCAGATTGGGCCCGGAGCCACGGCGTTGACCCGGATTCGCTTTTCGGCCAGGTTGAGGGCCAGAGAGCGGGTAAATGCGGCGATGGCGCCCTTGGTCGAGGAGTAATCGAGCAGGTGAGCGCTGCCTCGATAGGCGGTGACCGACGTGGTGTTGATGATGGCGCTGCCCTCGTTCAGGTGAGGCAGGGCGGCCTGGGTCATGAAGAACATGGCAAAGATGTTGGTACGAAAGGTTCGTTCGAGTTGCTCGACGCTGATGTCGAGCAGGTTGTCTGTGGGATGCTGCTCGGCGGCGTTGTTCACCAGAATGTCGAGGCGCCCGAACGCCTGCAGCGTCTCTTGGACGGCCCGGCGGCAAAAGGCGGGGTCGCCCACATCTCCGGCGATGGTGATGCAACGGCGTCCCTCGGCCTCGACGATTCTGCGCGTCTCCTCGGCGTCCTGATGCTCGTTCAGGTAGACGATGGCCACGTCGGCGCCCTCGCGGGCATAAAGGGTGGCGACGGCGCGACCGATGCCGCTGTCGCCACCGGTGATGAGGGCCACGCGATCCTGCAGCTTGCCGCTGCCTCGATAGGCGGCCGCCTCTTGCAGCGGTGGCGGTTCCATCTCGCGCTCGATACCCGGTTGTACAGGCTGTTGCTGGGGTGGAAACTGTTCCTGTGACTCGCTCTTTCCCATCATCTCCCCTTTTTAACTCATGGGGCATTGCGATGGGGCGATGCTGCATGGGGAAGCCGTGCCGGGGGCGTAATGCAATGCCGATGGCCTGCATCTATTAATTGAGATTATAAAGTAAATAACTGAGAAGTCAACGAGAAACTCCTATCGTTCGATGCCGACGGGGGGCAGGGGGCTATGGTCCGGCATCCCCTTCCAAAGATCTCTGCCCGGAGCGAGTGAATGGCGCGAGACGCATATAATTTTGTATTTTCCCTCTGTGGAAGGAAGTTACTTTGCGTCCTTGTACGCCGCTCTGGGGCGAGGGGTGCCCGCTCTTGCCATATTTCGGCAGATCAGTTATCCTTTTAAGGATTGTACGTTAACTAGTCGTCGGGGGTGATCGACGCAACGACACACTCAAGGAGATGCCATGGCCTGGATGAAGACGTTTGCAGACGGGATGACTGGCTTGCGCCTGGTGTTGTCGGTTGCCCTGACGGTTCTGGGGTCTCTGGCCGGATCGCGCGGCCTGGATCTGGCGGCTGCTTTTGTGTTGACGGCGTGGACGACCGATGCGCTGGACGGCCCTCTGGCACGCAAAAGCGGGGTGAAGACGCAGAGCTGGATCGGACGAAGCGATCTTTTCATCGACATGCTGCTGGCGCTGGGATTGCTCTACTTTATGAAGAGCGCGGGGCTGTTACACCCTCTGGTTATGCTGGCGTATGTGGCGATCTGGGCCGTCATTCTGTGGCGTTTCGGCAGCATCACCAAGCCGCTGGGGGCGCTGTTTCAGGGGCCGGTGTACTTGTGGTTCGTCATCTGCTTGCTGGTACGGCGCATGTTGCTGGGGCGAATCCTGATCCTGTGGGTGCTGGCCAACGTGACGCTGACCTGGAACCGATTGACCAGGCGCGATGTGCCTCAGTTTTTGCAGGGAGTGGGCCGGGCGGCCAGGCAGTTGTTCGGCCATGTCCCCGAGCGCGAAAGCAGCTGATCCCTCAACATCTGCAATATTCCTCTACCGGGTTGCATCGCCGTTACGATGTCATTCGGTGGCGCTTCCCGCAATCGAACCTCGGGCTTTTCGACAACAGGTTGCGTATATGGGGGAGGCCACGCCTCCCCCATATCGAACATCATGCTCAGACCTAGTCGTCGCTCACGATCCGTAACACCCGTGCGGCCTGTCCCTCGACGATGACCTCGCCACTCACCATCTCGTTCGATATCAGATCGCGATAGTGACCCTCCAGCGCTACGGCCGTCGGCGCCATGTTGTGATTCACCAGGAAAAGCAGACGCCTCCCATCGCCCTCGCGGATGGTGGCCTCGACGCCCGCAGGGGTGCGACCGGCAGAGACGAGCCTGTCGCGTTGTTGCAGCCAGGCGATGAGGGCGTCGAAAAAGCCCTCGTTCGGCGTCCAGCCCAGGTAGATCGCCTCGCCCCGGCCATAGCGGTTCAGAGTGCCGGCGGGCTTGCCGTTTCCCCAATGCGCCAGCACATCGGCCCCCTCGGCCCGCAACTCTTCGGTGGGGCGTCCGCTGCGGAAGAATCCTCTGGGCGCCGTGGACTGTGGCTCGGCGGAGACGATCTGTCCGGCGGCAAAGGGGGCGTCGTCGGCCATGCGGACGGCGGCGGCCTCTCCGACGAACATACCTCCGCCGCCCACCAGGGCGCAGCCAAAGAGCTCGCGCAGGCGACCGATGGGGGGCATCTCTAGCGAGTAGGCGTTGTTCCAGTCCTTGGTGCCCGATGCCGGCCCGACGATGAGGATGCCGCCATTCTCGACATAATCACACAGGCGATCGGCCAGCTCCTCGTTCATCAGATAGAGGCAGGGGGCGACGATGACCGAATAGGCCGAGAGATCGTCGTTGGGAGTCAGCGGCTCGACCGGTACATTGTGGCGCCACAGATGGGTGTAGTACTCCTCTAGCACCCTCCAGTAGCTGGTGCCGTCCACCCATGTGGAGCGCGGATAGACATGGGCGATATCGTACGCCCAGCCCATATCGAAGGAATAAAGCAGGCCGACCGAAGGCGTAAAGGTCGTGCCCTCTACCTCCGGCGCGATCTGGCGCATCTCGGCGCCGACCCGCTGCCCCTCGATATATCGCGGGCTCTGGATGCCGTGATACTCGTAGCCGCCACGCGATTGTTCGGCGCCAAAACGCACGCCGCGCCACCGGAAAAAGCTGATGCCTTCACCGCCCCGGGCCATGGTGTGATAGGTGACCAGCCGATCCTGCCCCGCTGTTTCGAGCACCCAGAAGGGCGCGTGTTTGAAACTGCGCATCAGGTCGTGCACCAGCGAGATCATCGCCGGACGGTAGGGGTAATGGATCGGGGGCGGCGGCGCGCCGTGGGGATACCGAATAGGCGACATGGCATCGATGATGGTATAGCAATCCCAGCCGATGAAATCCAGCGTCTGGGCCAGCTTCTGAAAGTCGATCTCCCAGAAGGTGGCGATGATGTTGGTGGTGATGCGCTGGGCGTCATCGGCGTGTCGGCGGATGATGTCGGTCTGCAGGCGGGCGAAGTCGATCACCTGATCCGAGGCAAAGCGGTAGTAATCCAGCAGATGGCCGGGGTTCAGGCCGATGGGTCGCCGCGGCAAGGGCAGGGGAATCTGTTCCCAAGCGCTGTACTCCTGGCTCCAGAACACGCTGCCCCAGGCGCGATTCAGCTCGTCGGTGGAATCATAGCGCTTTTGCAGCCAGTCGATGAATCCCTGCCGACAGGCGTCGCAGTAGCAACGCACGGTATCGTGATCGCCAAACTCGTTGTCGATCTGCCAGCCGTAGACGTTGGGATGTTGCCCGTAACGGCGGGCCAGTTCCTCGACGATGCGGGCGGCATACTCGCGGTAGACGGGGCTGGTGTGGCAGTAGTGTTTGCGCATGCTCGACCCCATGCGCACACCCATGGCATCCACCGGCAGGATCTCGGGATGCTTGTGCACCAGCCACGGGGGTGGCGTGGCCGTCGGGGTGCCCAGGATGACCTTGACGCCCTCGCGGGCAAAGGTGTCGATAGCGCGATCGAGCCAGCCGAAATCGTAGCGGCCTTCCTCCGGCTCCATGTGCGACCAGGCGAACTCGCCCACCCGCACGCCGTCAAAGTGGCACTCGGCGATGAGGCGGGCGTCGCGGGCCCACCATTCCTCAGGCCAGTGCTCCGGATAATAGGCGACGCAGTAGAACATGATGATCTCCTGTCGGTGGATGATGATGTCCGTCCCTGCCGGACGGCCCCTATTCTACCAGAAATTGCTTTTCACGGCAGGTCGATCCGTTCTGGGGAGGTAGAATCGGCGGCGGTGTACTCACCGCCGCCGATTCTACGGCGGAGAACGGGATGGTATCCCGTTACAGTTCGATCTCGGGGATATCGGGCACGTCGGGCGGGAGATGCACGTGACGCTCCCACAGCGCATCGACGATTTCAGATGGCGGCGCGCAGTCCACGCCCTGTGCGGCAAAGTACTCACAGACTCGCTGCACGTCGCGTTCGAGCAGAAAGCGGGCGCGACGATTCTCTGTCGCACGCACCACCTGGGGGAAATCGATGAGGGCGATCTCGCCCTCCCAGTAGAGGATGTTATACGCCGAGAGATCCCCGTGGATCAGGTCGTGCATAAGCATCAGTTCGACGTTATACAACACCCGGTGGTACAACTCCCCGGCCTCGGCCGGATTCAGCGCCACCTCGTTCAGCGTAGGGGCTGCCATGCGCTCATCGCCCAGGTAGGCCATGAGGATGGCGTTATGCGCCGAGGCCACCGGCCGGGGGAGCGCGGCGCCGGTCTGGTGCAGGTGCTGCATGGTGGTGTATTCATACATCAACCACGAGGTCTGGGCCACCTGCACGCCAAAGTCGGTCTTTTTGCCCAGTGCCCGCATGATGCGATGATCGTTCTTTTTGACCACCGCACCCCCTTCGTTGAGCACCTCGCGCCCCTCGCGGTAGACGGCATCATTGCGCAGGCTGCGGAACCTGCGCGGCCGGTATACCTTGGCCGCCAGAAACTCGTATCCCGTTGCCGGATGGGCCAGGCAGCGGTAAACGCTGGCCTCTTTGCCTCCCTTGACCTGGGCCAGCACATCGATGATGAGCTTTTCGCTGTAAAACCCTTGCAGTGATGACAAGAGCCACCCGGCCTCGTAACGCGACGGGCGGTAGGTTGTGGTGAATTCGGTCTCGAGCTCGTCGGGGACGTCGGCCAGCGCAGCGATGATCTCATCCCGGGTCTTTTTCGGTCTGTGTCCGGGCACCGGCTTGCGTTTTCGCCGGGCCTGACGATCGGTGTGAAGCGGGTCAAACTGCTCGGCCAGATGTTCGTACTCGTCATCCCAAAGATGGTTGGTCACCGTCTATCCCTTCTGGTAAACCGGATGCCGCAGGCGATGCATCATCCGCGCTTCCCGAGGGCAGACGGCCATTGCGAGGGCTCGGGCCACGCAGGGGCCGGGGGAAAAGAAAAACGGCCGCGGATGATGCACCCGCGGCCGTGGAAACCCGCGTAACGGGGGATCAACGATCCGCCGACAGGCGCATTTTGTAGACAAGATCCACGATAACTGTTCTCTTTGCCATCGAAACGCGCCTCCTTTCCTTTTCTCGTGTCGAGTCGAATGCCTTGTGCCATAATATGACCGGGGCCATCATAGCACATATGGCCCGTGCGTGCAAGATGCTGCCGCCGCCTGGCAGGGCGGCGTAACAGGTCGCAAAACATGAAATCTTTGGAAGGCGGCAGCCGGGTGTTACGCCTCGACCTCGGCGCCGATCCAATTCAGATAAGCCTGTGAGCCGCCGACAATGGGCAGGGCGATGATCTCGGGCAGGTCATAACGGTGCAACGATCTGACGTGCACGGTCAGGCGATCCAGCGCGGCGACCTCGGTCTTGATGATGAGCAGGTGCTCGGCCTCGTCCTGAACGCTTCCCTGCCAGCGAAAAAGCGACCGCACCGGCCCGACGATCGAGGCGCAGGCCGCCAGTCGTTCATCGACCAACGCTCCGGCGATGGTTTGCCCCTCCTCGGCAGTCGCGACGGTCACCAGAACCACACAATAGTCGCTCATATGAACCTCCTTTCCCGGCCGTATTCTATACACTGCCCGGCTCCCGACAATCTATCGAAACGTTGAAACAGGTGGCCGCAACGGGAACTCTTGACGCGGGTTTATCGTCTATAACAGAGAGGAGCGATCAGCGGCGGCCGAAGGAGCGCAGGGGATGAAGAGACGGGCGCTGCGGGGAATATGGCAGTGGCGCAGAGTGTGGGCATGGGGCGTGATGCTGGCCCTGCTCATCCCGATGTTGGGTGTTTATCCACCGGCCGCATTCGCCGACGAGCCTGTAAGATACACCTCGGCCAGCTCCTTCGGCAACAACGAGGGGGGCGAACATCTGGCCTGGCTCAGCGATGGCGAGACGCAAGGCGCCTGGCTGGCCTGGACCTGTGGCGAGGCGATAAAAGATGTTGCGCCCACCATCGGGTTGGGGTTGCGCTCGGGTGATCGCTCACACGGGCGGCCGCGAGAGGTGCTGATACGCCTGATCCGGGCGGTGGATGAATCCTCGCTACCCGAATTGCCCCAGGGGCCCGAGCCCTTTACCACGCCCTGGCCCGAGACGATGATCACCGCCCATCGCCTGACCCTGAGCGACGAGGACGCGTGGCAGTATCTGATACTGGACGGGCCGGAAAAGGTGCTGGGCTTTCAGATCATCGTCGAGTCGGTGTATCCGGGCGAGATGTACGACGATGTGGCCATCAGCGACGTGCGTTTTCCCTTGACGGAGGCCGATCTGAACGATGGGCAGACGGTGGCGCAGAGCCCGGCGATCTGGGAGGCCGATGAGTTGGGGAACGCGGCCGATGAGTCTGCGGGCCCGCCGGCGCTGGCGCTGGGCGGACTGGCGGCGGTATCGGGCGTTCTGCTCATCTCATCCTATCTGGTCGGCGGCAGGCGTCGGCGCTAGTCGCCCTCTCCGAATGTCGCTCAAAGCCCTCGAACGATCACCTGCTCGGTGAGCAGAGGGTGTATGATGTTCTTTGTTCACCTTGACGCAAGCTTTACGTAGCGACTCGTTATTGTTGAGAAAAGTGGCTGTTTCTGCTATACTGGACCTGTCACATCCTGCCAGACACGGAAGATCATATGCAGAACACATCCAGCCAGCCCAATCAGCGACTGGTCTATATTCAGGCCGGTAGGATACGCGAGAACAGCCCTTGCTCTGCGCTCGATAATCGTGATCCGGTATTGCTGGCCCGTAAGGGCGTTCTGTACTTCCTGAGCGACCCCGAGGTCAGTCCGGCGATTCTGGAATCGATCTGTACGAGCTATTATGGAGATCGTTGTTTCGATCCCATCCCCTGCCTCAAGGCGGCCCTTGCGGCGGCCTATGCCGAGCACCCCGAGCTGTGTGGGCAACTGCCTGTGGCCGTTGTTGCCCAGGGATTAGAGATATCGTTGGTGGGCACGCAAGAGGCCGCCGCCTGGTTGATCTATCACAGCGGCGTGCGCGAGTTGCTCATGCCCTGGAAGATGGCCGAGCGCTACCCCTGTTCGGATGAGCCGGTGCCCCTGTACAGCACTCAGTGGCGGCTGTCCACCGGCGACACCGTGGTGATCAGTACGCAACGCGCCGCCCACCGCCTGACCGACGCCACGATGACCCGTGCATTGCGCAAGGGCTCGTTCGATTCGGCCGCCGAGGCGCTGTCGCGAGCGGTCAACCGGGGGCATAAAGAGTTCCACGTGCCGCTGAGCATGATCCATGTGCCCGGATTCCGCCCCATGCCGAGTTTCACCACGCCGATGCAAGAGGCGGCCATGGCCACTCAGATCCCGGCGACGACGCCCGCGCCGCGTAAACCGCCCCGACAGGGGGTTTCGCCCATTATTCTGGCGCTGGCCGTGTCGTTGATTGCGGTGGCCACGACACTGTGGATCAAGCGTCCCGCCATCAATCTGGACAATCTGTCGGATATGGTGATTGGCTATATGCTCACGCCGGTCGCATCGCCCACGGCAGAGGATAGCACCGCGCAGGCTGAGACGCCGGTGCCCGTTCCTACCGAGGCGCCCGATGAGGCGGCTGAGGAGATCGTTCGCGAGGAAGGCGATATCCTGCCGCCGCCCGATCTGGTCAGCCCGGAGCAGGACGATACCCTGTACGGTTCTCCACTGCGGCTGGTGTGGTCGTGGGACGGCGAACTGGCCGAGGATGAGTATTTCGATGTGCGGCTGTGGCGTCTGGGACAGCCCCAAGAGAGCGTGGGGTTGACCAAGGATACCGAGCTGGAGGAGCGCCCCAAAGGCGAGGGCTGGCACGCCTGGACGGTGGTGGTGGTGCGCGAGAACGGCAACGGGACCGATGAGGAGATCAGTGACGAGCCGCCGGCGGTGAGTTTCCGCTGGAGCCCCACGGGCGCCGTGGGTATGCTGCCGCCCGGTAACCACTCTACGGATGGATCCTGAAATCATCCGCCCCGATGCGAAAAGCCCGATATCGGGGCTGCATATGCCCCGGGTTGATCTTTTAGCTATCCCACGAGGCGCTTCCTCAGAAGGAAGCGCCTCGCAACTTTTGATGCTTATCGGTTTGTGGGCGTGGGGGGCGGGTAAAGGGCGTTCCACCGGCTGACGAGGTCGACTATTTCGGTGTCGTCGGCGATGTCAGGTCCCAGGGTGATAGCTTCTGCGACGCTCTCGACGGGCAGGCCCCGCTCATCGAATCGGGCCACCAGTCGGCCCAGCCACTCGCCGCGGGCCCCCTGCTGCACGATGAGGGTATTACCTACCCGCTCGGGCTGTCGCATTAACTGTCGAGTATTTCCCCCGATAATGATGTCGATGCCCCCTACGGCTTCGGCCAGGGCCATGTCTCTCTCCATCCCCAACCGGGAGAGGACGACTAAAAGATCGACCTCATCGCGCAA
>JBMNOI010000127.1:0-11096 GCA_050942995.1 Anaerolineae bacterium | reverse complement strand
CGCCGTTACGGTGGTGGAGGCCCTGCCCTGGCTGCTTCCCCGGCAACTCGATGCCGAGGGCGAAGCGGTGTTGCAGAGTTCGATCGAATCCATGGGCATCGAGGTCATCACCGGCGGACAGGATATTCGAGTCGTCGGCAACGAGCGGGTAGAGCGTGTCGAGATGTCGAACGGATGTGTCGTTCCCACCGGGATGGTTGTTGTTTCGACGGGGATTCGCCCGAACATCGAGCTGGCCCGGGCCGCGGGCCTGGCGTGTGATCGGGGGGTGCTGGTTAACGAGCATCTGCAGGCCGATCACCCCCATATCTATGCCGCCGGCGATGTGGCCGAGTATGCCCGGCGGGTGTGGGGCATCATTCCGGCGGCTGTGGCTCAGGCGCGGGTGGTGGCCGATCAGATCGTCGGCCACGATGAGGTCGTCTATCACGATATCGTGCCCAACACGACGCTCAAAGTCACCGGCATCGACGTGGCCTCGATGGGAGAGGTTCACCCTCAGGGCGGGGGATTTCGAGAGATTCGCTACACAGATACAGCCCATGGCATCTACAAAAAGGTGGTATTGCGCGATGGGCATGTTGTCGGCGCGATCCTTATCGGCGCGCGCAATGATCTTCGCGCCATCAATCAGCTTGTCGCCGGCAAGATCGATGTATCGGCGCATGAGGACGAACTGCTCGATGAGGGGTTCGATCTGATGGCGCTGGCTCAATCTGCAGGCGGTATGCATAGATCCTAGTGCGGCCACATCACGATACGATATTGCATGGAGGTGCACGTGACCAAGCAAGAGATAATCGACCTGCTCAAGAAGGACATGATGGACGAGCATCAGGCCATCATTCAGTACCTGTTCCACGCCTACGCCATGGAAGAGGGCGAGATCCCCTGTGAGATCGAGGCGGTGGCCCGGGAAGAGATGCGCCATCTGGATTGGCTGGCCGAGGCCATCGTCGAGTTGGGCGGCGATCCCACGATGGAGCGCACGCCGCCGGATCTGACTCTGGCCGATGTCGAGACGCTGATGCGCAAGGATGTGGACCTGGAGCAGGGGGCCATCGACACCTATCGCGCTCAGATCGAGATGATCGATGATCCCAAGATATGCCGGTTGCTGGCGCGTATTCTTTCGGACGAGGTGGCGCACAAGGGCACCTTTGCCGATCTGGCCGATGAGGGTCGCGAGATGGAAGAGGCGGGGCAAGAGGTGATGAACGAGGCCCTGCTGGGCGATGGCGGTGAGGATGGGGAGCCGGTGTCCGACCGCCTGGCCGGGATACTGAACCAGGGTATTCGCCACGAATACACCGTGATTCTCCAGTATCTGTACCATTCCTTTGTGGCCGAGGGGAAAGAGGTGGCCGAGGAACTGGAAGACGCCGCCATCAACGAGATGCAGCATATGGGCTGGCTGTCCGAGGCGCTTGCCGAGCGTGGCGGGCACCCGCACATGGAGCGTTTCAAGCTCTTCTTGAGCCGCGATCCGGAAAAGAATATCGAGGCCGATATCGCCGCCGAGCAGGCGGTGACCCGAGATTATACCGCCCACCTCGCCGAGATCGATGATGACGAGTTGCACGCGCTGCTCGGGCGCATCCGCGAACACGAGATCTATCACGATGCCGTATTCCAGGATCTGCTACACGAGGTGAGAGAGGAACAACAGGCGGAGGAGGAGCAGGGCTCTCAGGAAGAAGAGCCGCCGGCCGGGCCCTCGCGCCCCATCCCTTCCGTGGGCAGCCTGTTGGGTGAGGGGCAGGACTAGGGCGTGGTTAAAGATGGATTATTTATGTTGTTATGGGAACATAGCCCCCATAACAATATAAAACACCACATTCGGGCTCGCTTGTTATGCCCTGCGCTGCCGTGTCCATGTTCAGTGGCTCGTTTTTGAAACACGCCCCGGCGTGTTGGGTAATGCCCGTGTCATCGGGCGTTGATTCAGGATATTGACATTCCGCTGTGGCGGTCTTGCAGTGGTGATCTGTACGAGACGATATCGCTTGTTTATACAAGATGACGGGAGGATATGATGAGTGACCTGTTGATGCGGGATGATGCACCGATCAGTGCCGAGATCTGGGAAAAGATCGACGACATGGTGGTGTCGGTGTTCAAGAAGGTGGTTGTAGGGCGCAAGCTGATCCCGATGATGGGCCCGATAGGCTGGGGCTTTGAACAGACGCCACTCTTCAAGTTCACTCAGGAGGATGGCGCCTATGTTACGACAGAGCCGAACGACTATGTGTCGTTGAAGGATCTACAGCAAGAGTTCATGCTGCGTGCCAAGCAGTTATTCATCGCCCAGCAAACGCCGTTCGACCTCGATCTGGGCGCGGTGGCCCTCGCCGCGATGGAACTGGCCAAAGCTGAGGATCGGGTGGTGCTGGGCGGTCTCGTGGAAAAAGCCGGCTGCCATGGCGAACTGGGTGACTGGAACACCATCGGTGGGCCTTTTGCGGCGGTGGCCGGTGCCGTGGCCCAGTTGCGAATCACCGGCTTTGACGGCCCCTATGGCCTGGTGCTCAGCCCGACCATGTTCGCTCGGCTGGCCAGCCTGATGGAATATGGCCGCCGTGAGATCGACATGGTTCAGAAGCTGGTGACGGTCGGCATCTATCAGTGGCCGGATATGGACGATGACAAGGTGATCGTACTCAGCCCGCAATCCTGGAACATGGATATGGTGGTGGGGCAGGATGTGGTGACAGCATGGCTGGGTAACGAGAAGCTGGATCATCTTTTTCGTGTGTTCGAGTCGGTGGCGCTGCGGGTCAAGCGTCCCGGTGGCATTTGCGTGCTGCAATAAGCGTATAAACGGCCCGGCGGATAAGAGATACCTACCGTCTTTTATTCGCCGGGCCGTCGCCCTCATTACGATTATTCGGCCGTACCACTCTCAGGTTCACCCTGATTCGATCTATCGACCCGCCGAAACCGGTCTATGAGATGACCCGTTTGTTGATACCGCTCTCCGGCACCGGGGGGCAGTCCGAAGGAGGTTGTGAATGGCTGCCATTGACACGAGTTTTCGCATTGGAGGCGAGGCCGGCCAGGGCGTAGAGTCCAGCGGCGCCGGATTTGTACAGGCGCTGGCGCTTGCCGGCCTGCGTGTTATCGGTGTGGCCGATTACTATTCGCGCATTCGCGGTGGGCATAATTTCTTTACCGTTCGCGCCAGCGACGAGCCCGTCTTTGCCGTGCGCGACAAGGTTCAGATCCTTATCGCCCTGGACGGGGAGACGATCGTGCGCCATGTGGACCAGCTGTCCCCGCAGGGCATCATCATCGTCGACGAGGGCGTGAATTTCGATCGAGGGCTGCTGGAGGGCCATGATCTGCAACTGGTTCAGGCGCCGCTATTGCGTATCGCCGAGGAGAACGGCAACCGGGTGATGGCCAATACGGCGGCGATCGGCGTGGCCTGTGCGATGGTGGATTTCGATCTCGGCCCCGTCTTTAGCGTAATTGCCAAGAACTTTCAGGCCAAGGGCACCCGTATCATCGAACAGAACACCGCTGTGGCCCAGCAGGCCTTTGACTGGGCCCGCGAGCACTCGGGTGTGACTTCGCCATGGACGCTGCGTCGGCAAGAGATCCCGCAACAGGTGGCTATCACCGCCAATCAGGGGTTTGCCATCGGCTGCATCGCGGCGGGCTGCAAGTTTTCCGCCGGCTATCCCATGACGCCCGCCACATCGGTGCTGGAGCATCTGGCCGGCCATGCGACCGACTGGGGGCTGGTGGTCAAGCATGCCGAAGACGAGATCGCGGCGATGAATATGGTGATTGGCGCCGCCCATGCCGGCGTGCGGGCCATGGTGCCCACCTCGGGGGGTGGTTTTGACCTGATGACCGAGGGGTTGAGTCTGGCCGGCATGACCGAGACGCCTATCGTGGTCTATCTTGCGCAGCGCCCCGGCCCGGCTACCGGACTGGCCACACGCACGGCCCAGTCCGACCTGTTTCTGGCCCTCAACGCCGGGCATGGCGAATTTCCCCGCGCGGTGCTGGCCCCGCATACGCCTGAAGAGGCCTTTGTCTGCGCCACACGTGCATTCAATATCGCCGAAAAGTACCAGTGCCAGGTGATCGTTCTCTCGGATCAATATCTGGCCAGCTCGGTGTGGGCACGCGATGTGGACGCCTTTGATTTCGAATCGGTCGTCATCGATCGCGGCAAGTTGCTCACCCGCGAGGAGCTGGAGGCGATGGATGAGTACCATCGCTACGCAATTATGCCCGACGGTGTTTCGCCACGGGCACTTCCCGGCATGGGGCCCAAAGCCGTCTATCTGACCACGTCGGACGAGCACCGGGAGGACGGCCACATCTCGGAGGATGCTGAGGTGACGGCGGCCATGCAGAGCAAGCGGATGCGCAAGCTGGAGGGCATTCGCACCGAGATGCGGCCCCCGTTGCGATACGGCCCCGATGACGCCGAGATAACCTTTGTGGGGTGGGGCTCTACCTACGGCCCGATACGCGAGGTGGTCGATCTTCTCAACAAGGGGGGCACATCGGCCAACCTGGTGCACTTTGTGGACCTGTGGCCCTTCCCCGTCGAGGAGGCGCAGCAGGCGCTGGAGGGCGCGAAACGGATCGTCGATGTAGAGAATAATATCCAGGGCCAGTTCGCCTTCTTGCTCGGCGCTCATGCCGGCATTCAAGTTCATGAGCGGATTCTCAGGTATGACGGCCGCCCCTTTACCCCCGACTATATCCTGCGGCGATTGGAGGAGAATTAAGATGGTAACCCGTCAGGATTACAATGTGGACATTCGGCCAACATGGTGCGTTGGCTGTGGTAACTTTGCCATCCTGAACATGCTCAAGCGCGTCCTGCCCGAGGTAGGGCTGGCGCCGGAGGATGTGATCCTGGTAACCGGCATCGGTCAGGCGGCCAAGACGCCTGACTATATGCGCATCAACGGCTTTAACGGCCTGCACGGCCGCCCCCTGCCCGTGGCCACCGGCATCAAGCTGGCCAATCATGACCTCAAGGTGATCGTCGAGCATGGCGACGGTGACGGCTATGGCGAGGGGGGCAACCATTTTCTCCACTCGATACGCCGCAACATCGGGCTGATCGATGTCATTCACAATAACCATGTATACGCTCTGACCAAGGGGCAGTTCTCGCCCACCAGTCGGTTTGGCCTCAAGACGTCTACCTCGCCCGAGGGGAGCCGGGAACGGCCCCTGAACCCTCTGGCTCTGGCCCTGTCGCAGGGGGCGACCTTTGTGGCGCGCAGCTATTCCTTCAGTATCGAGCATATGGGCAAGATGCTGACGGCGGCGCTGGCCCATCGTGGCTATGCTCTTCTCGAGATCATGCAGGTATGCGTGACCTTTAACCGGGCCATGAGTAACGACTTTTACCGGGAGCACGTCTACGATATCCAGGAAGAGGGGCACGATACCGGCGACCGTGACGCCGCCATGGCCAAGGCCTACGAGTTTCCCGGGGGCGAGCGTATCCCTATCGGCATCTTTTATCAGGACGAGTCGGTGCCGGCCTATGAAGAGATGGTGCCCACCCTTGAGGCCGGTCCGCTGGTCTCGCAGCCGCTTCACCGCCGTCCGCTAAAGGAGCATCGCTCACTGATCGAGGAGTTGTTGACTGAGGGAACCGAACTGGAAGCCGGGCGCGGCGGCTGAGAGGAGCGGGAGCCATGAACGTCACTGTCTATACGACATCCGTTTGACCGTACTGCCGTCAGGTGAAAGAGTATCTTTCACGTCGGTCGGTTCCATTTCAAGAGGTCGATGTCTCGCAAAACCCGGCGGCGGCGGCCGAGATGGTGCGTATCTCGGGGCAGCAGGGCGTGCCGGTGACGGTGATAGACGGGCAGGCGATCGTGGGCTATGACCGGCCCCGCCTGGATGACGCGCTGGCCCGGGCTCAACGCCCGCGATTGGGCGCTGCCGTGGCCGATGCCGCCGAGCAGGCCGATAAAGGTCGCACCTCTATCCGCCAGGGCGCCTATGTCGGGCGTGTCTCGCCCGGCGGTGCGGCGGCGGGGGCCGGGTTGCAGCCCGGCGACGTCATCGTCGCACTGGGGGGGCAGAACGTCAGCAGCGCGCTACATCTGGAGCGGCTGATGGCCCGCGTGCGCCCCGGGCAGAGCGTGCCCATCACCTATATGCGCGATGGGCAGCAGCATCAGACTACTTTGCGCTTTTGAGCATCTCGGGCCACGCTGGCGTGGGACGATTTCACAACCCCTGGAGAATGATGATGAACAAGAACGAATCATTGACGGCACTGAGCCAGGCGCTCAAACTGGAGCAAGAAGGGCGTGCGTTTTATCTTCAGGCCGCCGAGAAAACAAGAGATGAACGGGGCAAGGCCCTGTTCCTTTCGCTGGCCGACGATGAGCGGCTGCATGCCGAGATGATCCAGCGGCAGCTGCACGCCGTAGAGGGAGACGGCCTGTATGTGCCGCTGCCCGACGTGGATGTGGAGGCCGTCGACGCCGGGCAAGAGCTGTTCCCGCTGGATCCGCCCGCTATGGATGAAAAGCTGGGGCGAGATCCGGACGATCTGCAGGCCATCTTTTTGGCGCTGGAGAACGAGATCGCCAGCTATGACCTGTACCGTCAGGCGGCGGTGGCCACAGAGGATCGCGCCGGCAAGACGATGTACCTCTGGCTGGCCTCGGCCGAGCGCACGCATTTCGATCTGTTGATGAGCAACTACGAGTCGCTGGTGGATCGCGGGAGCTGGGTGTAACCGGTTCGGCCGTCGATCTGCCCTGTCGCAACAGGGCCGGACAAGGAATAACAACATGAATCGCACTCTCGATGCACTGAAGCAGGGCATGAGCACCGAGCTGTGGGGTCGGCATTTTTACGAGCAGGCAGCGGCGCGTACCAGGGCAGAGGACGGCCAGAAGGTATTCCAAAGCCTCATCCGTGAGGAGGAAGACCATCTGGATATCCTGCGCGGTCGGTATGCCGCCCTCTCGGGCGAGAAATCCTGGGTGACCATGGACGAGGCCCGGGCGCTGGCCTCATCGGTGGATCCCGCCGACATCTTTCCTCAGGCCGATGCCGACGATGAGGATGCGCTGCGCCTGGCGATGGATTTTGAACGCCGGGGCTATGAGCAGTATACTGAATCTGCTCGTAAGGCCACCTCGGATGCAGAGCGAGAGATGTGGGAGTATCTGGTTCGAGCCGAAGATCAGCATTTTGCCTTTTTGCAGGAGACATACGAGTACCTGAGTAACAACGGCGTCTGGTGCTATGACGATCAGGAACGACCGTTCTTTGAAGGGTAGCAAGCCTGATTGCCATATCACGCTTTGCAAGAGGCCGGGCTGACGAGCACGGCCTCTTTTTTATACCCTGAACGCATGCGACGCGCGGGCAGAGCCTGGAGGGATCCTTTTGATCGGCACGATCATCAACATCATCACCGTACTGCTGGGCGGCGGATTGGGCACCCTGCTGGGGGGGCGTCTCCCCGAGCGGATGCGCGAGACTGTGATGCACGGTTTGGGATTGGTCACTCTGGTCGTGGGGTTGCAACTCACGATGCAGACGCAGAACGTCCTCATCGTGATGGGCAGCGTGCTGGTGGGGTCGATTCTGGGCGAGTGGTGGCGTATCGACAGCGGCCTGGAACGTTTCAGCGAGTGGCTCAAGGGGCGCGTCGTGCGACATGTTGGGTCGCAGGGGCTGGCCCACTTTAGCGAGGGGTTCGTCACGGCCAGCCTGGTGTTCTGTGTGGGCCCCATGACGATCCTGGGCTCGATTCAGGACGGACTGGCGGGCGACTATACGCTGCTGGCCATCAAGTCCATGCTCGACGGCTTTGCCGCGCTGGCTTTTGCGGCGTCATTGGGGCTGGGTGTGCTCTTTTCCGTCTTTACCATTCTTATCTATCAGGGCGGGCTCTCGCTCTTTGCCGGTGTATTTCAGAACATCCTCACCGATGCCATGATCTCCGAGATGTCGGCCACCGGAGGCGTCCTCATGCTGGCGATTGGCCTGTTGTTGCTGAACCTCAGACGCATCCGGGTGGCCAATATGTTGCCGGCGCTGCTGATTGCTCCGCTCATTGTGGCGGCGCTGCAGGCGCTGGGCATTCCGTTGAGCCCATGAGCTCACCGGAGTCCGTGAGGACTCAGCAGAGCCCATGAGGGCTCAGTAGACGCATCCGACCGCCGCATCGACAAAGGCCTGTATATTGCGCGGGTCGCCGTGGAAAAAATGATCCGACGGGCTGCAGATATAGCCGCCGTCGGGGCATGCGGCATGGCACCGATGCACCAGTTCGGCGGCCACCTTCGGGGTTCCCCGCTCGAATCCCGCGCTCTGGTCGAACCCGCCGATGAAAAAGAGCCTGTCACCCACGCGGCGATTGGCCTCGGCCAGATCGCAATCACCCCCCATGCCCGGCGGCGTCATCGTCTCCAAACCGTCGGCGCCGTTCTCGGCCACGATCTCGAGCAGCGGCATCAAGCCGCCGCAGAGGTGGTAGACGCACCGCGTGCCGGCCTGATGGAATGCCTCGTGCTGGTGCCGGTCGTAGGGCAGGCAAAACTCGCGCTGCATGGACGGGCTGATGACGGTCGATGAGCCGGCGCCCCCGCCGGTTTCGACGAGATCCAGCTCGAAGCGACCGGCCATCTCGATCACCCGCAGCTTGCGCGTCAACAACGTTTCGAGTACATGGTGCACCCATGCCGGGTCGTCCATGGCGGCCATGATCGACTCCTCGGTGCCGTGCAGGATGCACAGATCCTGCCAGGGGCTCCCCTGGCCGTAGCCGTAGAACCCGGCCCGTACAATGCCCCGCTCGCCGATGCGTTGTTTGGCCTCGACCACCGGCAACCAGTCCACCGATACCGGATCGGGCGCGTATCGCTCCCAGATCTCGAAATCGGCCGGCGATTTGATGAGGTATTCGGTGTTCCAGCTGGTGATGGCGTTGCGGGCATAGGACTGAGTCAGTGTGCCGCCGGGCGTCTCGATCACCTCGGTCCATCGCTCGATGCCGTCGCGATCGCGCCCCAGTGGGCGCACCGTTACCTGCCAGCGGGCCAGGTCGGCCTCGTCGTAGATAAAGCGTGGCCCCTGATAGATGACCCAATCCATGCCGGGGAAGAACTCGTATGCCGCATATTGATCCCGGCCGCCCAGATAGGTCTCGAGGTAGTAGGACATCCACGAGTGGACCTGGCAGGGCAGGCGGTCGGGCTTTTCATTGTGCAGGGCGGTGAGCAGGCGCTCTCTTGACGTCATCATGGCGCGATCCTCCACAACGATTTAGGCGTGACGATTGGGGTTGATGGGGACCAGTTTAGTGTAATTGTGAGGAGCCGTCGAGCGCGTCCACATCGCGCTGCCTTTGTGGGGCGCCGGGACGATGATATCCCCCCGGCCATAGCGCCTCGAGAATGTCCTTGCAGACGGCCCGGAAAAGCAGAGGAGGACGCCAGAGGCGTCCTCCTCTGAGATATGGAAAAGGTTATACGGCGTCGCGCTCAGCTTTTGGTCGGGATATACTGCCTGATCTTGGCGGCCAGATTCGGGATAGGCATGCTCTGCAGCCAGACCTTGCCCGGCCCCTTGAGGGTGGCCAGGAAGACCCCCTCGCCGGAGAAGAGTATGTTCTTGAGCCCCTTGACCGTGGTGATGTCGTAATCCACCGTGGGCTCGTAGAGGCCGATATGGCCGGGATCGACCTTGATCACCTCACCGGGGGCCAGGTCGTACTCGCGTATATCGCCGCAGAGCTCCAGGAAGACGATGCCGGGGCCGTTGATCTTTTGCAGGATAAACCCTTCGCCGCCAAACAGCCCCGCGCCCAGTCGCTTGCGGAAATGCATCTCGAGCTCGACGCTCTCTTGCGCGGCCATAAAGGCATCCTTCTGGCAGATGAGGCTTTCCCCACGGTCCAGTTCAAAAACGAGGATTCTTCCCGGCGCTTCGGTCGTAAAGGTCACCAGACCGGTGCTGCTCTTGCAGGTATAGCTGGTCATGAACAGCGACTCGCCGGCCATCTGGCGGCTGAGCCCCTTGAGCAGCCCGCCCCGGGTGCTGGTGTTCATGTCGATATCGCCCTTCATCCAGGCCATGCCGCCGCTCTCGGTGTAGATCGATTCCCCGGCCTCGAGCCAGACGTCGACCGAAGGCAGTATCGACCCGTGGAGTTCGTACCTCATAATACCCCCTGTATTGAATGAATAGTGTTCCTGTGGAACAGTGCTCGATGCGCCCTGGGGTCTGCCTGCGGAGGAAGGCCTCGGGGGCCATCATGTACGCACATCCAGATCCATTATAGCATCAAGAGAGGCCGTTGTCACTGACTATGTGGGTATCGGGCTGTGAGTAATCGATAAATATCTCGAGCGCGCTTGGGCCCGATCCCCGGCACCCGACGAAGGGCCGCCTCATCGGCGGCGAACAGGTCGCGCAGACTGCCGAACGCCTCCAAAAGAGCGTGTGCGGTGCGCGGGCCGATACCGGGAAGATCCTCTACCAGGTAGCGCATCTGCAATTCGGGCGAAGGGGCCTTGCGCTTGAGATGCAACGAGATCTCGTAACCCAACCCCTGTTGTTCGTGGCGGGCCATGGTGGCCAGTAGCGCCGCCGCCTCTTCGGCGTCAGCGCATTGCAACACCGAGATGCCGCCGAGGATGATGAGGTACGAGAGGGCGCCCCGGATGGCGTTGGGGTGCAGATTGCTCACCTCGAAAAGCTCCGGACCGACCACAAGGTAGACGACCAGCTCGTAGCTTTGGCGCAGCGCCTCGGCCTGGGAGAACAGACGTCGATCGATGATCGATGCGGCGAAATCGGCCGCCGTTTTGCGCTCTACCGCCACCCGAGGGCTCAATACGTAATCGGCCAGGGGGAGCTGTTCTACCTGCACCGAGACGCCCTCTGTCGCCTGTAGCGCCTCGGGCACACCGCTGCCCATCTCGCGGTGATCTATACGAATGACGATCGGTTGCACCGATGGTGCCATGGGACGATCTCTTCCTTGCCCTTGTCGGAGTGCCGTGGCCAGATGTCGCTGACCTTTATCTCCCGACCCCCTCCCCGGAGGGTTCGGTGGCGCGGGCCGGTGTGGCGTC
>JBMNOI010000006.1:0-51670 GCA_050942995.1 Anaerolineae bacterium | reverse complement strand
TGCTCATCGGCGGCGCGTTGCGCATACTGGGCGCCGGATTGTTCTACCTGTTTCCGCTGGCCGGTGGTCGGCCGCGATTCGATAGACCGCGAGGCATTGCGCTGCCCCGCCTCTTTGGTGGCTGACGACGTGGAATCTGCAAAGAGGAGGAAGGACGATGAAGGTACTGGTCATCAGCTCGAGCCCCAATGACGACGGATTGACGGCGGCGTGCGCCCGGGCGGCGATCGAAGGAACCGCCGCCGCAGGACATCAGGCCGAGGCGGTGCGGCTGAACGATCTGGATATCGGCCTGTGCCGCGCCTGTGGGAACGGGTGGGGCCCCTGTCGAGAGGAGCATCGCTGCTGCCAGGAGGATGATCTCGACGACCTGCTGACGCGCATGACGGCCGCCGATGCCCTGGTGCTTGTGACGCCGGTTTACTTTGGCGAGCCCAGCGAGTCGATGAAGGCGATGCTCGATCGCGTGCGCCGCTGCACCTTTCTCGTGCCCGAGGGACCCGATTCGCTGGCGTCCACGCCGGTGCTGGCTGTGGCGGCGGCCGGGGGAAGCGGCAACGGCGCCGTCACCTGTCTGGAGACGATGGAGCGCTGGATTCAGCACGTGGGCGCGAAAAAGACCGATTTCATCGCCGTGACCCGCTTTACCCGTTCCTACAAGATGGAGCAGATCGCCGAGGCGGTTCGTTCGATGCTGACGTCGCCGGTCTGATGTCGAGGGCGTGGCGATGCCGATGATGGTTGTTCGTATCCGACCGGATTCAACATATTCAGGAAGGATGATTGCAACATGAGTGAGGCCAGGGAACCTGAATTGCGCACCGTACTGGTGATCGGCGCCCACCCGGATGATCCCGAGTTTGGTTGCGCGGCCACCATCGCCAAGTGGGCCGGACAGGGGCGCCAGATCGACTACCTGCTGCTGACCAGCGGAGACAAGGGCAGCCACGATCCGACCCGGCGGCCGGGGCAGGTAGTGGCTATGCGTGAGGAAGAACAGCGCGCCGCCGCCCGGGTGCTAGGCGTGCGAAGCGTTACTTTTTTGCGGCACCCTGACGGTATGCTGGAGAATACTATGGCGTTACGCCAGCAGGTGTGCGGGCTCATTCGCCAGTTCAAGCCGGATATTCTGCTGGCCATCGATCCGTGGCGTCGCTATCAGCTCCATCCGGATCATCGCGCGGCGGGGCAGGTGGCGCTGGATGCGGCCTGGGCCGCCCGTGAGTGGTACCTGTTCCCCGAACAACTGGGCGATGAGGAGCCCTGGCGGATCAAAGAGGTGTACCTCTACTGGACCGATGATCCGAATTATTGGGAAGATGTGACCGAATCGATGGATCTGCGGATCCGCGCCCTGACCCATCACGCTTCGCAGGTGGGCGACCGCATGGAGGCCATCGAAGAGCGCGTGCGCCGGATGGCTAAGGAGATCGGTGAGCCGCACGGCTATACCTATGCCGAGGCGCTGCGCCTGATCAAACTCTGATTCCCGGCGCCGGCATAAACAAAGGCCCTCGAGCGCACACTCGAGGGCCTTTTGATATACCGGTAACCGGGGAATCGCTCTATCGGAACTGGACGTCGGTCTGCACATGGACCTCGATGTCGGCCTCCTGGACGATTTCGGCGACCCAGGCGTTGAACATTCGATTCTGGAACTCTTGTTCCAGATAGGGCTCCAGCGCGCGCACCTCGCGCCCCGTTATCTTGATGATGTGGAAGCCAAAGTCGGTGCTTACCACATCGCTCACCTCACCCGGCTGCAGGGCAAAGGCGGCCTCCTCGAATTCGGGAACCATGACGCCTCTGGGGAACCAGCCCAGCTCACCCCCCTTTTCGGCGCTGCCGGTATCCTGTGAGTGTTCGCGGGCAAGCTCGGCAAAGTCGGCGCCGTCACCGATCTGTTCCAGCAGATCCTGGGCCAGCTCTTCATCCTCGACCAGAATGTGCGAGGCGTTGATCTGTTCCATCTCGCCCACCTGAGCGTACTTGTCGACGAGCTTTTCCAGGATGATGGACTCTTCGACGATGCTCCGATGCACATCATCGGTAATCTGATTGAGCTCCATGAACTCATCCCAGCTCTCATAGTCACCGTACATGAGGATCTCGGCCTGGATCTCATCCGATGTCTGACGGATCTCGTCCTCACCGGGCAACATGTCCTCGCTGGCGGCGCGCTGACGGAGAACCTCCATGCTCACCATCTGCTCGATCACCTGGCTCTCGATCTGGCCGAGCATGGCGATGCTGTTTTCGTCAGCCCAGTCGATCTGGTACTGATCGCTGATGGTGTAGAGTCGCAGACGCATCAGGTCGATATAATGATCCACCGGGATATCCTGTCCGTTCACAGTCGCGATGGCGTCTCCATCGGGGCGTTGGATATTCTCCAAAGCAAGCTCGACGTTCTGTGTACGCGTTTGGATCTCTTCATCGGGATTCAGTGTCGCGGCTTCTTCGGTCGAGGTGGATTCCGGGACAGGGGTCGGATCGGTCGGCTGGTCGGTCTTGCGACAGGCCATCAGCAATATCGCGACGGCCAGGAGGGCCACCAGTAAAAAGCGCAACTGCAGGCGCATATTCTTTTCTCCTCATGAACGGGCTATGCCAATGTCAATGTCAATCCAGTCTGTGCATTATATCACGGAGCCATACGCTGACCAAACCCATTATTGTGTCGAGTTGGTGCGACAACCACCTTCCGAGGGTGGAGAAGGAGACCTCCGGAAGGTGATATCCCGGGGGCGCTGGCGGTATGGCCGATGCGGCGTTATAATGGCGCTATTATCACGGGATGCTCGTACAGATTCGGAGGTGCACATGGCCGAGACAGATCGCAGCACTCAGGCTGCCCGGGTCGATACCGTTCTTCGTGGGGGCACGGTGCTGACCATGGACGCCGACCGTACCATTTATCATCCCGGATCGGTGGTGATTCACGAGAGCGAGATCGTCGCCGTGGGAGATGTTGGCGAGATCGATGCCGCCTATCGGGCGCGCAAAGTGATCGAGTGCGCCGGGCACGTCATCATGCCGGGCCTGGTGAACACGCACACTCATCTGCCCATGAGCCTGTTGCGCGGCCTGGCCGACGACCTGCGTCTGGATGTGTGGCTTTACGGTTACATCCTGCCGGTCGAGCGCGAGTTTGTCAATCCCGAGTTCTGCTTTCTGGGGACCCTGCTGGCCTGTGCCGAGATGTTGCGCGGTGGTGTGACCTGTTTCGCCGACATGTATTATCACGAGGAAGAGGTGGCCTGGGCGGCGGTGCAGGCGGGCATGCGCGGCATCTGTGGCGAAACGGTAATCAAATTCCCGACGCCGGATGCCGTCTCTTATGAGGAGAGCCTGCGTTTCTGCGCCGATTTCGTCGAGCGTTGGGCCGGACACGAGTTGATCGTAGCCGCCCCGGCGCCGCACTCGGTGTACATGTGCACGCCCGAGATTCTTCAGGTCACCACCGATCTGGCGCGCCGCCATGACGTCCCTCAGCTCATCCACATCGCCGAGACCGCCGACGAAGTAGAGGATTGGTTGAGCGCAACGTCGCTGCCGCCGGCCCGCTGGCTGGAGGAGCAGGGCGCGTTTGAGGCCAAAACGGTGGCCGCCCATTGCGTGCACGTGAACGACGAAGAGATCAAGCTGATGAGCCGTCACCGGGTGGGGGTGGGGCATTGCCCCACCAGCAACCTCAAGCTGGCCAGCGGTGTGGCGCCGGTGGCCGCGATGCTGGACAGGGGAGTCAACGTCGGTGTGGGCACCGACGGCAGCGCCAGCAACAACGACCTGGACATGTTCGAGGAGATGCGCCTGGCCGCTCTGCTGCCCAAGGGGGTGGGGGGCAGCCCGGTCGCCGTGCCGGCGGTCGAGGCTGTGGCCATGGCGACGATATACGGCGCCCGCGCCCTGCATCTGGATCATCTCATCGGCTCGTTGGAGGTGGGCAAGCGTGCCGATGTGATCGTCGTGGGGTTGGAGACGATGCATTCGCTGCCCCACTTTGAGACGACCGGCCTTAATATCTACTCACAGATCGTCTACACGACCAAGAGCTGTGATGTGCGCGATGTCTTTGTGAACGGGCGCGCCATGGTGCGCGACGGCGCGTTGCAGACGATAGACGTGCCCCGTGTGCTGGATCAGGCCCGTACGCTGGCGCAGCGCATCAACCGGTTCTTTGTCGAGCGAGAGAAGAGTGTGCTGGACAAGCTGGTGGATATCGGCGGCCTGCAGCAGCAAGAGACGTTTGAGGTTCAGGTCAAGGGATTTCTACAGGATGAATCGCTATTCGAGGCCGGGCTGGCGCACCCTGAGGTACACATCACCCAACACACCTCTCGTGACCAGTACGACACCTACTTTAGCTTTGACGATCCGGAGCAGGGACGCCTGCGCTATCGCGAGGATCACGTCATCATCGCCGAGGGTACGGTGCAGCCGATCTATAACCTGACGCTGACCGGCCCGGCGAGTGAGGCCGAGTATGAGAACAGCGTGGTGCTCAGTCGGTCACGCTTTACGGCGCCGGCCGACCGTAGCCTGCGGTTCTATCGAGAGTATTTCCAGCCAAAAGAAGAGCACGAGATCATCAAACACCGTGAGCGCTATCATATCCGCTACAAGGGGCTGGATTTCGCCGTGAACCTGGATCGCATCCGGCAGATCATGCCGGAGCGGTTATTCGTCGAGATCAAGAGCCGTACCTGGTCACAACAGGATGCGGTTCACAAGGCGGGGCTCATCTCCGAGCTGCTGGAGATTCTGGGCGCACAGCCCGAGGATATGCTGCGGCAGGAGTATGTGGATATGCTGGACGAGAAGTAGACTTTTATTACCCGTTCCCATCGACACAAAGACGGTCGAGAACGGCAACGCCCCATGGATCGGGCGCTTCTTGACGTGATGACGGCTTGTGCTTAGAGTATGTGAACCCTGTGTAAGGGAACATGGAGCCGGTGTGAGGCTTTTGTATGGCCGCAGGCCCGCCTTGATCGGCAGAGATCGCGATGGTGAATGCAAGGAGGCCACCCCCGTATGACAGTGCAGGATGTTCAACAACTGCGTCGCCTGGCGACCGAGTTGCGCCTGAATGTGGTGCGTATGATGGGCGCGAACAAGGCCCACCACTTTGGCGGCTCGATGTCGGCGGCGGATATTGTCACCGCCCTTTATTTCTACAAGATGCGCTATGACCCCGCGAATCCGACCTGGCCCGAGCGGGATCGGTTCATTCTGAGCAAGGGCCACTGTGTGCCGGTGCAGTATGCTGCGCTGGCCATGCGTGGCGTGTTCCCCATAGACGAACTACTGACGCTCAAGCAGATGGGCACGCGTTTGCAGGGGCATCCTGCCGCTCATCTGCTGCCCGGCATCGAAGGGTGTACCGGGTCGTTGGGGCAGGGACTTTCCTTTGCCAACGGCATGGCGCTGGCCGGTCGCATTCAGGGATTGCAGTATCGCGTATATTGCCTGATGGGCGACGGCGAGACTCAGGAAGGGCAGGTGTGGGAGGCCGCCATGACCTCTTCGCGGCACTGCTTGGGTAACCTGACCGCCATCATCGACGCCAACGGCCTGAAGGCGATGGACGAGCCCTCGTGTGCCAAGCTGATGGAGCCTATCGCCGGGCGCTGGGCGTCATTTGGCTGGCGGGTGCGCGAAATCGACGGGCACGATATGGAGGCTATTTGCCGGGCGCTGGACTGGGCCGAGGAGAGCTCCGACGCGCCTTCGCTCATCGTCGCTCATACGATCAAGGGCAAGGGGATATCGTTTATCGAGGGGCAGGCGGCGTTCCACAACGCGCCGTTTGCCGAACAGCAGGTGGCCGACGCCCTGGCCGAGCTAGAGTCGACGCTGCAAGGGCTGCAGGAGGAGGCGTTATGAGCGGGCTGAGACAGACGCGCTTTGTTTACGGCGAGGCGCTGGTAGAGGCCGGTGCGGCCCACCACGATGTGGTGGTGCTCGATGCCGACCTGTACAACTCGACGGGAACCTCTTTCTTCCGGGCGGCCTATCCGGAGCGGTTTATCGATATCGGCATCGCCGAGATGGACATGGTTTCGACGGCAGCCGGCATGGCCGCGTCGGGTCTGGTGCCCTTTGTGAACTCGTTCGCCATGTTTATCACCGCCCACTGCTACGACCAGATCCGTATCCAGCTATGCTACCCGCGGCTGCACGCGATTCTGGCCGGCTCCAGCGCCGGACTCACCCAGGGGCCGGATGGGGCCAGTCACCAGTCGCTGGAGGATATCGCGTTGATGCGGGCGCTGCCCAATATGCGCGTGCTGGTGCCCGCCGACGGGGTCGAGACGCGGGCGATGACGCTGGCCGCGGTGCGCGAGATCGACGGGCCGGTGTATCTCCGCCTGGGGCGTTATCCGGTGCCCGATCTGTTCGACTCTGGCTATCGCTTCGAGCTGGGCCGGGCGGTGCCCATGCGCGAGGGAGAGGATGTGACCCTCTTTGCCTGCGGGCATATGACGAGCATTACTCTGCAGGCCGCCGAGTTGCTGGCGGGACGCGGGGTGCGGGCGAGTGTGTTCAACATGGGCAGCATCAAGCCGCTGGATGAAGAGGCCGTGCGCCGGGCGGCGGGAACTACTCCGCTGGTGGTTACCGTCGAGGAGCACAGCATCATCGGCGGATTGGGCAGCGCCGTGGCCGAGGTAATGGCTGAATCGACCGGAGGCGCGCGCCTGGTGCGTCTGGGCATCCGAGATGTGTTTGGCGAATCGGCGACCGCCGACGAGTTGCTGGCCAAGCACGGGTTGACCGGCGCAGCGGTGGCCGACCGCATAGAACGCGAACTGCGCGTTCGCTAAGCTCGAGTTTTTCCGAGGCGCCGGGTATCCCGCCGGCGCCTCGTTCTCCCCCCAGACAGGTATTCCCTCTCGTTCGATGCCGGGCGACGAAGGAGGATGCGATGAAGCAAATCCGTAGCCGGGTTGATATCCTCTCCGAGGCTGAGATACAGGCCATTCATGACGCCACGCTGGAGGTGCTGAGCACCACCGGCTGCCGTCTGCCCCATCGTCGCGTGTTGGAGCGCCTGGCGGCGCGAGGCGCCGAGATAGATGAGGCGAGGGGGGTGGCCCGACTGCCGGTAAGGCTGGTGGAGGAGGCCATGTCGGCCCTGGGCGGGCGCCGATTGGTGGGGGAGGATCGCTTCCGCGAGACGCGATTGCGCGACGGCCGGGTGACCATCGGTCCCGGCAACCAGGCCCTCATCGTCGATTATCCGGCGCGAGAACGCCGGCAGGGCACCACCGACGATGTGCTCAAAGGGCTGGCGCTATGCAATGCGTTACCCTATGTGCACAGTGCGATGCCGCTGGTGACGCCCGCCGATGTCCCCCAGGTGATGGGCGACCTTTACGGCTATTACCTCTGCGCCCTCTATTCGCAAAAGCCCTTTGGCGTGTACGTGCTCTCGCCCGAGTCGGCGCGGTGCATTATGCGTATCGCCGAGATCGTCTCGACCGAGCGCCCGGTGCGGATCGGTTACCTGCTGGAGCCCAACGGCGCGTTATCGTACGATGAGGCCAGCCTGGAGATGGCGCTGCTTTTCGCCGAGGCGGGGCACTCGTTCCATGTGGGGCCGATGGCGATGGCGGGGCTGGATGCGCCGGTGACGCTGGCCGGTACACTGGTGATGCAGAACGCCTACAACCTCATCGGCAATGTGGTGGCCTATCTGTGGGACGTGCCCGGAAGCTGGTCGGGCAGCGCTCACACCATGGATCTGCGCAGCAGTCTTTGCTCATTCGGCTCGCCCAATCAGGTGCTGCTCGGCCTGGCGGCGCTGCAGATCGGCAACTGGTATGGGTTCGAGACGGGCGCCAACTGTGCCCTCACCGATGCCTGCGTGCCCGATTTCCAGTCTGGCTTTGAAAAGGGCGCTTCGGCCATGGCCATGTTACTGACCGGCGGCGGGTATGGGGCGCAGGGCATCGTCGGGGCCGACCAGGGCACCGGCCTGGAGCAACTCGTCATCGACAACGAGTGGGCGTCGGCGCTGAGCCATATCTTTGGGCGGGGCATCGAAGTGAACGAGGAGACGCTGGCGACGGACCTGATCAAAAAGGTGGGGATCCTGGGCAACTATTTCGCCGAGGAGCACACGGTGCGGCATATGCGCGATACCTACTGGCGCTCGGATCTGTTCAATTACCAGGGGTTCGAGGGTTGGCGGGCTGCTGGGGGCGAAGATGTGTACGCCCGGGCACACGAGAGGGTGCGTGAGATCCTGGCGACTCATTATCCGCCGCAGCCGGTGGTGAGCGACGCCGTCAGGGCCGAGCTGGATGCCCTCATGGCCGACGCCATGGCCCATCCGGAGCGTTTTGGTGTGGAACGATACCGGTATTCGCCTCACAACGAGGAACAGGAGGAATTATGAGGAACGTCCGTATTGTCCTCATCGGCGCGGCCAGCGCCAGCTTTGGTCCGGCCATGATCGCCGACGCCGTGCTCACGCCCGAGCTGTGCGGCAGCACTCTGGCGCTGGTGGATATCGACGCCGAACGATTAGAGACCATGGCGGCTTATGCCCGCAAGCTAAACGAGGCGGCGGGCACCGGTCTCGTCATCGAGCACACGACCGAGCGACGCGAGGCGCTGCCCGGGGCCGATTTTGTCATCACGGCTGTGGCCATCCGCCGCAACGACCTGTGGAAGCTCGACTTTCAGATCCCGCATAAGCACGGTATCAAACAGGTGCTGGGCGAGAACGGCGGTCCCGGCGGCCTGTCCCACGCTCTGCGCAATATCCCGGTGATCCTGGAGATCGCCCACGATATGGAGACGCTCTGTCCCGACGCCTGGCTGCTCAATTTCTCCAATCCGGAGAGCCGCATCGCGCTGGCACTGGATCGCTATACCGACATTCGCTATGCCGGGCTGTGCCATGGCATCGGCATGGGCTATGAAAGCGTGGGGCGCATCACCGGTATACCCGCCGACGATCTGGTGGGCATCGCCGCGGGGCTCAACCATTTCTGCTGGTTCCTGGATCTACGGCGCAAGAGCACCCGGGAGGATGTGTATCCCCTGTTGCGCGAAAAGGATACGGCGTACGACCCCGAGTACTATCCACTGACGCGGCGAATGTTCCGCACCTATGGGCTCTATCCCCATCCCAGCGACGATCATATCGGCGAGTATCTCTCCTTCGCCTGGGAGGATTGTGGTCTGCACGGCTACGATTTCGAGGGGGCCGATCGGGGACGCGAGGCATCATGGGAGCGCATCGAACGCATCGCCGCCGGGGCCGAGGTGGTGCCCCTGCCCGAGAAGCGGGTGGAGGACGGCCGCGTGACCTGGGCGCACGACCGGGCTTGTATCCATCGCTCCGGTGAATTTGCTTTCCCCATCATCGTGGCGATGACGGAGAATCGGCACCAGTTTATCGAGGCGGTGAACATTCGTAACGACGGCGCTATCGCGAATCTGCCCCCGTGGGCGGTGGTAGAGGTGCCCGCCGTGGCCGGCGCCGATGGTCTGCGCGCGGTGCAGGTGGGCGAACTGCCCGACGGAATCGCCGCGCTGCTGAATACTCAGGTGCATGTGCAGGATCTGGTGGTCGAGGCGGCGGTGCACGGCTCGCGCGATCTGGCGCTGCAGGCGTTGCTGGCCGATCCGGTGGTACAGAGCGCCCGGGCGGCGGAGGCCTGCCTGGACGAGCTGCTGACGACCCATGCGCCCTATCTGCCGCGCTTTCGGTAGGGGAGCGCGGCGGGCTTGTAATAAAAGAGGGGGCGGATACACCGCCCCCTCTTTTCCTGTCGGATGACCTACTCTTTCCCTTCTTCTTCCGCTGCTTCTTCCGCTACCAGCGTACAGCGCAGCCAGACCTCGGAAGAGCGTTCGAGGGCGACGAACTCGGTGTGGCAGACGTTCTTGCCCTTGCTCCACACCAGCACACGGCTATCACCCGCATCGCTCTCACTTACCTGTTCCCAACCCCGAGCGGGCATGGTCTGTTGAAAATGATCTTCCAGCGACCATACGTCGGCGCGCACACGCTGATAGCCGGTGACCTGCGACGGACCGATGTTATAGGTCTCTTCCAGCGGATCGGGATACATGACGATATCCGGCGGCATCAGGCTCTTGTCGTTGCTTCCGCTCTGACGTGCGGTCAGGTCGACGAGCGGCCCCTGCTGAACGAACTGGCTGCGCAGGTTGAGCAGGCCGCTGGCCAGGCCGATGAGGGGATATTTCGCCTCCCACTCGGGCAGCTTGCGGGCGACGTAGGGGCGGCCGAATGTATAAGCAGCGCCGACGGTGCCGGCGATGACGACGATGAACACCAGCAAGACGATGAGGCAACTGCCCAGGCAACCCCGGCGTTTGCGACGAGGGGTATCGGTTTCCATATCAGGGCCTCCTGACTGTATATGTATCGTCGTCGGTGATCTCGACCTCGATGCCCATGGCTCCCAGGGCACCGGCGGCCTGATCACGTACGGGATAGATGGTGTATTCGCCCAGACTGTCGCGGCCATAGGCCAGATAGTCGTCCTCCAGCGCCGCGATCAGGTCGGGGATGGCCTCTTTTGCGTCGAGGGCGCCCAATACGCGGGCGGCGTCCATACGAATCACGACGCTCTCCGACTCGCGCAGCAGGGTGATGAGGTCGGGGATCACGTCGCGCTGGCCCAGGTATCCCAGGGCGAGAATGGCGTGGTCACGGACCTCTCCCTCGGTCTCGGCGACAATCTGACGCAGTGCCGAAACGGCATCATCGCCCAATTCACCCAGGGCACGGGTGTACTGCAGGCGCATAACACCACTGACCGGTAGGTAGGCCTGGTCGGGCATCGACTCGTCGGCTATCTCCAGCTCGCCCTCCAGCGCCCCGACCAACAGATCGACACGTTGTTTCACAGGGATGTCGCCGCGATCCGGGAGGGAGCGGGCTGCCTCCAATCGATAGGGCCACTCCTCATCGTGCAGAGATCTCTCCAGCATGTCGATATCGGGGGTAGGCGTCGGTGCGACCTCCTGAGCGATTTCCTGCTCCGTTTCCGGTTCCATCGTGATGGATGTGGCGATGGGCGTGGCACGCGGAACGCGTCGATCCAGCAATTTGCAGCCACTGACGATGAGCGGCAGGAGCATCATGGTGAGCAGTAAAGGAATCAGCCGTCGCATCAGTTACCTCCGCTCTGTTTGCCGGGGTAGGCCCAATCCTCACGGTTGGCAGAGCCTATGGGCCAGGTGTGTTGCTGGAGATAGGCGGGATATTCGCAATCGCGGAACCCCAGCCCGAACGTGTCCATCATTTTGGGGTCCAGCCCATAGGCCGCTTCGCGATCGTCCTTTACCCTATCGTTGTCCCGATCTTCCGATGGTCTATAGCCGCGCGGTCCCCACCAATCGTGGTCGTTTTCCAGGTGGGTCCACTCGTGGAGGACGATCCCGGCGAACATATCGATGCCCCGTTGCACCTGTCCCGTAACCGGATTTACGTGAATGAACCCGTCGGAGTGCAGATCGCAGAGATAGATCACGCTTCTGTTCTTTTCAGTGGGATTGCCCATGCCGACGTAATAACCGTAAGCATCGTCGCATGCCGGGTCATAGATCATGGCATCCCCATGTCCCTGAGCGGCGCGTGTTTGCTTCCAGTAGTAGAACCAGTTGGGCACGTCGCCGTCGAAATTGTTGGTCGCATCCCGCGGGAAAAAGACACGCACGTTCCGCGGATCGGGGGCCTTGCATCGATCAGAGATGGACGGCTCGAGGTGCAGCGAGATCCGTTTGCGGCCGAACTGTTCATTTCGCGAGGGCATGTCCTCGTAGCGATATTCGACCATGCTCCCCTGGGCATCCTCGGGATCGTAGGTGAGTTTGGAGCCTACAATCTCGGGGATGATCCAGTAGACCGCATCCCCCCAATCTTCGGGCAAGACGGTCGCTTCGACCATGCCCTCGAGCAGCGGGTCGGCATCTTCACTGAACACCAATCGTTCGTTCTCTACCGGTTCGATAATACTCACACTGCACTGGTCATAGATTTCGTATCGGACAAACACCTGAGCATCCAGCAGATTGCGCCAGGTCTCCATGCCACGCAGCTCGCTCAGCGGCGCCCGGCGATAGTAGTAGATACCATGCTTGGACTCGCCACCGATGGGCTCCTCGGGGAACTCCTGGTTGATCATCTGGCCGCCCATCACCTGATGGCCGTTGGTGGAGTGAATCCACATGGTAAAGAGGCCGCCCAGGGCCGTCCAGGTCGATTCGCCGTTGGTGGGCGTCGGATGGCTGATGCTGACTTCGAGCTCGAACATCGGCTGTTCTCCCTCAAAGTCGAACGTCAGGGTGATCTGGTCGCTGGACGGATCGAGGGGATAGGCCCCGGCGCCGGCGAACTGATCTACCAGGCTGCCGCCTTCATATTCGAAGGAGGTGTCGTTGCTGTTGAGCCAGTGCAGGGTGCCCGATTCCAGGACGAAATTGCCCTCTTTGTCCTGAATCAGGGTGAACTCGACGTCGGCCGAGTAGACGGCCGAGATGGGCAGTATGGAGGCCATATCCACCGGCACACCCTGACGCAGCATGTCGTTGATCTCACGCATGCCGGGGTGAAGGTTCATCGAGGTGGCCGCATTGATGATGGGCATCATACTGGTTTGCAGGCGGGCTGCCGCCACACCGGCCACGGCCGATGACAGAAAGGAGGTGGCTATGCCGTCTACCGAGGCGCCGGGGCCTCGCTCGGTATAGTGGAGTATCCCGTGAAAACGGGTCTCTTCGGCCTGTACAGGCTGTGGCGGGAAACCCAGGGGAAGGAGCAAAAGGACGAGCAGAAAAGCAAGGGCAAAGCGAATGCGTTTGGTTTGGTTCATTATCTCTCCGTGCCAGATATTTGGTGTTACGTATGTGTTCATGCGGATGCGACGATATGAGATATCGCCCGGCCGGAAGCGCATTCGTCCAGAAGCATCATGCGCATTTCTAGCACAGGCTGAGGCAGCAGTCAAGCAGATGGCGTTTTCGCCATTTCAAAAGTATTAAGGTATATTTTGTCCAAAATGTAGGGGCGCTTTTGGCGCCAAACGCCTATCGAAGTAAAATAGAATGGCATTCGATGATCGTTAAATGGGGGGCTTCCCCTTTTCGATATCCCGGAAAATCGCTGTGAACGATCAAGCAAAGAATAACCAGACATTACACCCGGTCGGGACATCGCTGCAAATCCTTCTGGCTCATGCCGACAAGAGGGTCTTGCGACGGATTCGCTCATTGTTCCCCGCCCATTACGCGTTCAGAGTGGTCGGAGAGGCCGAAGTGCTGGAGCAGGCGCTTCGCTCGATGGAGCCACCCGATTCCCCTGTTTTGCTCTTGCTGGATCCCCACCTGCCGGATCTGGATCTGCCGGCATTTCTGGTCTGGCTGCGCAGAGATTCCACATGGTGTAAAGTGCCGGTGGTGCTGTTGGCCGATCCGACGGATCGCGAGCTGTGCTACAAGGCTCTGAGCTGTGGCGCCGACGACTATGTGCTGACGACGTATGATGATGACGAGATGTCGTCGCGCATATCGGTCCGAATGCACAGCGGTCAGAATTGGGAGGCAGAGGGATTCTCGTGCGCGGGAATTCACGGCGAGTGCGAACTGGCTCAAGAACGGCGACGGCTTCTTCAAGTGTTGGAACAATCCCACGCATCTCTGGAGGCCGTGTTGCGGCAGATGCCGGCGGGCGTGGTCATTGCCGAAGCCCCCTCGGGGCGCGTGCTCATGAGCAACGAGCGTATGGAGCAGATTCTGCATCGACCGGTCTCGCATACGCCAGATGCAGAAGCCCATCGCGAATGGAGAGGGTACCACCGGGATGGGGAACGGCCATATCGGACGGATGAGTGGCCGCTGGCCCGCTCTATTCGTATCGGTGAGGTGGTCGAAGGGGAACAGATCGAACTCGAGCGGGACGATGGCACGCGGATCATCGTGTCGCAGAGCTCGGCGCCGGTGCGCGATTCGACGGGACGCATTGTGGCCGGCGTGGCGATTACCCAGGATGTCACCGGGCAGGTACAGGCTCAGCAAAGTCTGCGGCAAAGCGAGGCGCAGTTTCGGCGACTGGCCGAGCGTAGCACCTCGGGCCTGTTCATCGTCGATCTGGACGGCACAGTCCTCTATCTGAACCCGACTATGGCTCGTTTGCTCGACATCACGACGGATGATGTGGCGGCCGGGCGGGTGAATTGGGTGGAGCGGACGGCCCCCGAGTATGCCGATCTGGATGCCGAAGCCGTACACCAGATCCGTCAGACGGGTGTGTCGGCGCCGTATGAAAAAGAGTTCATCACGCAGACCGGGCGGCGCGTGCCGGTGCTTATCGGCGGGGCCATGCTGGGACGTGGCCCCGAGGGGCAAGAGATCGCCGCGGCATTCGTAACCGATCTGACGCCGATCAAACAGACCGAGGCGGCGCTGCGGCATAGTGAATTGCGCCTGCACGAAGTGCTGGAGAATTCGCGAGATGCTATTTATAATCGTAATCTCACCACCGGACGATATGATTACATCAGCCCGGCCATGGAGGATCTTTTAGGATATACGTCGGATGAACTGCTCCGGATGACGTGGGAAGAGACGCTGTCGCTGATCCATCCCGATGATCTGGCCGAGTTTCTCGCGGACAGCGACCATCTGGGGCAAAGCGACGCCGAGACTCCACGCGGTCACCTGGAGTATCGCCTCAGAACAAAGTGGGGCGAGTATCGCTGGTTCAGCGTCAGCCGCTCCCTGGTGCGCAACGAACAGGGCGAGCCGGTGGCGCATGTGGGCACCATTCGGGATATCACCGAACGAAAAGAGGCCGAGGAGCGGCTGCGTCAGAGTGAGGCGCGCTTCCGTACGGTGCTCGATAACTCGTATAATGTGATCTATCAGTACAACCCCGTAGAGGATCGCTACGAGTATGTCAGTCCTTCCATCGAGCAGACGATGGATATGAAAGTCGACGGTCTGGTCGAGATGAATCAGGAGGGGTTCCTGGAACGCCTGCACCCGGACGACCGCGGGCGCTTTGAGCAGGCCAGCGCGGCATTGTACAATGATCCGGTGAAAAACCGCGGGGATGTCCTCGAGCTTCGCTGGCGTATGGACGACGGCTCCTATCGCTGGTTTGGCCTCAGCCGCACGGTGGTTCTGGGCCGGGATAGCCGCTCCCAGTGGGAGGTGGGGGTTCTTCGCGATATCACCGAGCGCAAGGCCGAAGAGGAACAGATCCTGCGCCTGAACGAGATACTGGAGCATCGCGTGGCCGAACGTACGGCGATAGCCGAGCGCCGCGCGGCCCAGTTGCGTGATCTGGCCGCCGAGTTGATGCAGACCGAGCAGCGTGAGCGGCGTCGAATGGCTCAGACGCTGCACGACGACCTGCAGCAGCTCATCGCCGGAGCCAAGCTCTATCTGGGCATCGCCCGGGGTGGGGTGGAGGATCCCCGCCTGAATCAGTTGTTGGGGCAGGTGGACGGTTTGCTGGAGCAGGCCGTCGAATCGTCGCGCACGTTGACGATGGAGCTGAGCCCGCCGGTGTTGCACGAGGGCAGCCTGACCGACGCGATGCACTGGCTGGCGCACTGGATGCGGGATACTCATGATCTGGAGGTCGAGGTGCGCGCCGCGCCCGATATCGGCCCGGTGGCGGACGAGGTTCGTTTGCTGCTATTCCAGAGCGTGCGCGAACTGCTGTTCAACGTCGTCAAGCACGCCGGAGTGAATGGCGCCGGCGTCGAAGTGGCGCAGGAGGATACCGGCTGGATTCGTGTGGTCGTCAGCGACCATGGTCAGGGATTCGCCCCTGACGGGCGCCGCGACGAGCGCCAGGAGCGTGGCGGGTTCGGGCTGTTCAGCGTGCGTGAGCGGGTCGAGTGGCTGGGCGGCCAGATCGAGATCGAGAGTGCGCCTTATCAAGGGACTCGGGTGATGATCCGGGTGCCCGCCAATGCCGCGACACAGGGCGATGCGCGGGCTCCTCTGATGCTGATGACCGGCCAGACACGTGGGGGGGGCGGGGCCGAGCAGGAGGTCGTCGCGGAGGATTGTGACAGCGAATGGAGCAATGGCACGGCCCGCGTGTTGATCGTCGATGATCACCAGATGTTGCGTGAGGGGCTGATGGCGCTGTTGACCCCGTTGCCGGATATCGACGTGGTGGGCCAGGCGGCGGACGGGGATGAAGCGATCGATGCCGCCATGAAACTGCACCCCGACGTGATTCTGATGGATGTCAGCATGCCTCGCATGAGCGGGCTGGAGGCTACGCGGCGCATCCTGTCTCTGATGCCCGAGACGGCGGTGATTGCTCTGTCGATGCACGATGAACATATGGCCGAGCCGATGCTCAGCGCCGGTGCGGTGGCCTACCTGACCAAGGGGGGGCCCTCGGAGGATCTCATCGAGACCATTCGGTGCCATATTCGCCGTTGCGACGACTCGGAGGATGATGCACAAGGTACGGGGACGCGCTCCGGTATGGCCTGACGCGACGGTTCGGGCGCGGGAATCATCCGGCACAAAAAGCACGGCTCATTCTGACATGCGTCAGGTGAGCCGCTTGCGGTTGGTGCCGGTTCTGGCGCCCCAGGAGGGAGTCGAACCCCCGGCCAAAGGTTTAGGAAACCTCTGCTCTATCCTCTGAGCTACTGGGGCGTACGCCGCAGTATACCACATAGCTCCGGGAGTAACAAAGTATTGTGTCTTTTGCCCATCGTTGCCGCCGATATCTCCGGTACCTCTTTCACCATGCCCACGGACGCGTGGCCTCGCGCGCCCTCTTTCTGGCCCTGGTACTGGCCCATCTCAATGTGCTGCCCCGACGGCTGGTCGTGATCGGCCCGCCGCGCACCGTCGAGACGTTGAACGACAAGATCGGTGTGCATACCCGGCTTACCGATGAGGTGGATGAGTGGAAGGTACAGCGCACGCTGGAGATGGTGCGCGAGATGGGCGGGGCCTGGGTGGTCGAGTACTTTCCATGGGGCTATTACGAGCCCTCCAGGGGGCGCTATGATTGGCGCCACCCCGAGATGGTCATCGATCATGCCCTGGCCCAGGGGCTCACCGTCATCGCCCGCATCGATTTCGTGCCCGAGTGGGCCCGCCCGCCCGAGACGACCGACCGCTATCTGGATCGAGCGCATTACGCCGATTATGCCGATTTCGTGCATGCGTTTGTGACACGCTTTCGCGGGCGCGTGCGTCATATCGTCATATGGAACGAGCCGAACCTCAGCTTTGAGTGGGGGTACCGCCCTCCGAACCCCGACGAATACACCGAGTTATTATGCATGGCCTATGAGCGCGCCAAAGAGGCCGATCCCAATGTGGAGGTGCTGGCTGCCGGACTGGCGCCGACACTCGAACCGCCGGGCAGCGAATGGGGGATGAACGACCTGATCTACCTGGAGCGGATGTATGCCGCCGGCGCCGGTGCGTGCATGGACGGTATGGCCGTTCATGCTTACGGCCTGACCTTTCCTCCCGACGAGCCCGCTCACCCGGACGAGATCAACTTTGCCCGGTCCGAATTGATTCACGAGATCATGGCGCGCCATGGCGACGGCCACAAGCCGTGCTATATCACCGAGGGAGGATGGAACGACCATCCCCGCTGGACGCGCGCCGTGCGACCCTATCAGCGACTGGAATATACCATTCGCGCCTACGAAAAGGTCGCGCAAGAGTGGGATTGGTGTCATGCGGCAGCGCTGTGGGCGTTTCGCTATCCCTGGCCACAGCGCTCGTATCAGGATTACTATACCTTTGTCACTCCCGAGTTTGTGCCCAAGCCGATCTATACCGAAGTGGCGAACTATGCCCGTGGTCGGCCGTTCGAATATTTGGAGCTCGGGCCATGATGAATTATCTGAGACAGGCGGGCGCGATATGGGCAAAGACCCGTCGCTTACGCTGGATCGCCGTCGGGCTTGGTATTCTGGCGCTCATCTGGGCGGCCGGCGGAGCCTCTCGTCTCTGGACGAGGGGCGACGAAACGTGGGCGCGCATCCAACAGCGGGGGACGCTGCGTGTGGGAATGGATGCCAGCTATCCGCCCTTTGAGTGGGTGGACGGCGAGGGGCAGTTCCACGGCTATGATGTAGAGCTGGCGCGCATGTTGGGAGAACGATGGGGAGTCGATGTGGTGTTTATCAGCGCCCATCTGGACGGCCTGTACGATGCCCTCAAGGTGGATCGCTTCGACCTGATCATCTCGGCGCTGCCCTATGACCGCACCATGACCCGCGACGTACTCTATTCATCCAGCTACTTTAACGCGGCTCCGGTTCTGCTGGTGCCCGATCGTCGCGCCGATGTGCAGGCGATTGACGATCTGGTCGGAGGGCGCGTGGGTGTGGAACTGGGCAGCGAGGCCCACTTTCTGGTGCGTCGCCTGACGCGAGATCGCGGTCTGGCGGTTGACCTGGTGGTTGGGCGCGAGCCGGACGAGGTTCTATCGGCGGTCACCGCCGAGCGGGTGGACGCTATCGTGTGCGATCGGGTGACGGCCTATGGCTATGTGCAGCGCATCCCGGAACTGCGCATGGTCGGCGCGCCCCTGGGCGATGAGCCCTATGTCGTTGCCACCCGGCACGATTCCCCGGTGTTGATCGAACGGGTGAACGAGGCGCTGGCCGAGTGGCACGCAGATGGCACCCTGGAGGAGCTGGGGCGTCGGTGGTTCGGCGCAGGGCAGGTCGGCGAGATGGCGCCGGATGGTTGAGCTCTAACGTGTAATCGATGTGCGAATTGATTGACGCCTTGCACGCGCTGTGCTAGGATGGCGCCCATATCCCAAACGGAGCGCGACGCATCAATGAAGATCACCGAGATTCGAACGGGCGAAGTATTCGGGCATGGTTATTCCTGTTTTGTCCGCATCTACACCGATAAAGGTCTGACGGGTACCGGGGAGTGCATCCATGGTGGCGCCGGCATCCAGAATTTGGTGGCGTCACTGGGAAGCCTGATCCTCGGCGAGGATCCGATGAACGTGGATCGGCTCTATGAAAAGATGCGGCGCGCGCGGGTGTTCGACGGCGCCGCGGCCGGCAATCTGGTCACGGCATTAACCGGCATCGAGATCGCCCTCTGGGATCTGGTGGGCAAGGCCACCGGATTGCCGGTGTATGCGCTGCTGGGCGGCGCGTTCCGCCAGCGCATTCGGATGTATGTCGACTGTCACGCCGGGGGTGATGATTCGCCGGCAGAGAATGCCGCCAAAGCCCGCGAAGTGGTCGACATGGGCTTTACGGCGCTCAAGTTCGATCTGGATGATTTGCACAGCCCTCATAAGCACGATCCCTTTAACCACACAGTGAGCCAGGCCGAGCTGGACGCCATGGTGGCCAAGGTGGCGGCAGTGCGCGAGGCGGTGGGACCGCATATCGATGTGGCGATGGACTTGCACGGCCGTTACGACACCGGATCGGGCATTCGCATCGCTCAGGCGCTGGAAGAGTTCAATCTGCTCTGGCTGGAGGAGCCGGTTCCGCCGGAGAACATGGACGCCCTGCGCGAGGTAAAGCAATCCACGCGCACGCCGATCTGCGCCGGTGAAAACCAGTATCTGCGATGGGGTTTCCGGGAGATGCTGGAAAAGCAGGCGGTGGATATCATCATGCCCGACCTGCCCAAGTGCTGCGGCCTGTCCGAGGGCAAAAAGATCGCCAATATGGCCGAGGTGTACTATATTCCCATGGCGCCGCATAACGTATGCGGCCCGCTGGGCACCATCGCGTCGTGCCATTGCTGTGCCGCGATACCCAATTTCCTCGTGCTCGAGTGGCACTGGCTGGAGCGGCCTCACTGGCACGAGCTGGTGCGGGCCGATCCGCCGCTGATTCAGGACGGCTATATCACCCTCTCCGACCGCCCGGGGCTGGGAGTCGAGCTAGATGAAGAGGCGGCCGAGAAGCACCTGCGCCCCGGCACGCGGCTGTTCGCCTGACCTATCGATACGCATATCCGGTGGGGGGCATCGCGACATGCGCTCCCGGAAGTGGTATACAGACGGATGCACACGCACACTTGAGGGGGAGAGATGAAACGTCGGGAAGTCGAGTTGGAACGCGACTATGATCGCCTGCTCGAGATGCAACGCCTCAGTTGGGCGATCAATTTCCCCGACTATGGATTCAATGCCGATGCCTTTCGCGTGTCACTTCGCTCGGGCGTCCGACGCCACGAGGTGTATGTGTACGAAGAGGACGACGAGATGGTGGGCTGGCTGTGGCTGGACACCACCTCGTCCTCTACCAGCGGGCATATAAAACACATCCAGGTCGAGCAGGCCCATTGGGGACGGGGCGTGGGGCGTCGTATCCTGGAGGATGCGATCGCCATGTGTCTGGATGCGGGGTTGCGCGCTCTGACACTCAATGTGACCAAGTCCAACGAGCGGGCGATGAACCTTTACGCCCACATGGGGTTCGTCGTCATGGACGAGGATCGGGCCCGACAGCGTATGCGGCTGGATTTGCACAGGCGTGGTCGGCCGGGAGGGCATCCGGACAATGTGGGCGGAAACGACCATCGGGGGGATGCGGAGATGCGGAATCGCCCTGACGCCGCTAATCCTCCTCGACGCCGACGACGACCGTTTCTCCGTTGAACGTGACGCTATCGCCGGCGCGTAGCTTGCGCGAGCGTCGTGTTTCAACCTCACCGTTTACCAGCACTTTGCCGTTCTGAATCAGGTGCTTGGCCTCGCCTCCGGACCGTACCATGTTGGCGAGCTTCATAAACTGATCCAGCCGAATCGTCTCTTCGTCGCTCACAACCCGCTCCTCTTTCCATGGTCTCGGGCACCCGGTTGCGCCCGAGGCGTTGTGTGGGGGATACGATAATCCGCCCCGGCCGGCGTGTCAAGAGGGGCCACGCCGGCCGGTCGATCCATCTTTTCGCGATTTCACAAGATCAAGATTTTGAGGTATTATATCGGCGACGTGCTTTGTGTGCGGTCGTTCTGTCCAATCGTAGGTCTGATCTATCTCAACTCACTCCGAGCGTAGATCACTACATCTCGCCCTCCATCTCCAATCCCTACGCCATCTTACTCAGGTCAGCCAGGACCCACCCGCTATGGGAGACTGACGTGAGCTTTTCTCCTGTTCCAAAGCTCGATAGTTCCTGATTTTCGATGCGCGCCCTCTCCGGGAAGCGCCGGTTGGCCAAAGACCGGTGCGCCCGCAGCGTCGGCGCGCATCGCGCAGTAAAGCAGATGCCCGTCTGTCTGGTGTTATGCTGCGTTGAGAGACCGATCCTGCTTTTTTGAACCGTCGCGGGAGGCATTCATGAGGCATCGAGCCCGATGCTCTGCGATACTGCTCGTATGCTCCATCCTTTTTATGGGAGGAGCGGGTGCTCTGCCGGTCCCCTCAAGTTTCGTCGCTGCCGAACCGCCGCCCTTCCCCATCCCTCAGGATGGAGCCCTTGTCGTCTACAGTCTGCCTTCTCTGGCAGATCGAGGCGACACCCTGCGTTTGGCCGCTGATCTGTCGATCGTCTCGCTGTCCTTTGATCTGCCCGAAGGCTGGCAACCCGCCGCCGATGGCCGCCTGGATGTTGGCTATGACCTGCACGACTCGGCCGCTCCGAGGGCGACACTGCGCGTGCGCCTTAACCGCTGGTCTGCCGCACCGGTTGCGCTGGCCGATGGCCCCGGCCGGCACGAGATTGCCCTTCCCGCCGGGGCACTGCGACCCGGAGATAACCTCCTCGAGATAGAGGTTCAGCCGGAGGACGATGCTGGTTTACCCCCCTCCATCACATTGAGTCCTCAGAGTGCGCTGTATCTGCCGGTGCAGATGACGGCTCCTCGCCTCTCCGAAGATCTGCCTCCTGCGCAGCTCGATCTGCTGATCGGTGATGGCGCGCTCACCTTTGTGTTGCCTCCCGTTCCGCTGCCCGAAGAGCTCGATGCGTTGTCGGCCGCTGTGCTGGCTCTGGCGCAAGCCGAACGAGATGCCGTGCATACGGGCGCCTCGACGCCCGATATGGCGCACTGGCGCATCGTACCGGCCGATCGATTTAGCGGCGTCGATGTGACGGGACCGGTGGTGATGCTCGGAGCGGCCGGACGTTGCGCGTTGCTGGATACGCTGGCCCCTGTGGATATGCCCCACGCGATCTCGTCCGGGTGGGTGACCGTCCTTCGCCCCGACTGGGCGGCCGGCCATCCGGTGCTGGCCATCGGTGGCGGCGATAGCCGGGCTGTGCGTCGGGCCGCACAGGCGCTGCTGGATCCTGTGACGCGATTACGCATGGACGGGAACTATGGCATGCCGGCGGGCGAATGGCCGGTGCCCTCCTGGAGCGTGGGCGAGATCAAAGTCGATGAATATTCGCTGGAGAGTATGTGGGTCACGTTCGCTCTGGCGTCGCGTTTGGGCGATCTGGCCCTTATATTGCCCGAAAACGCCGGGTTTGAGGATCTGGCGGATGCCGCAGCGCTGGTGCGCGTTCTGGGCCACGTGGATGCGCCCGTCGTATCGGCGCCACGTTGGGTTCATACCGAGGCTGCGGGACGCGATCTGCGCAGCGCCAGCCTCATCGTGATGGGCGAATCTGCACGGCAGCCCTTCCTGGCCTATTCGCTGGGACATCGGCTGCTCGTGCCGTTGACCGAGGTGCGCGGCCTGCCCAACGGGGTGGACGGCCGCAACGTGGGCGTCATTCAGGTGATCCCTTCACCCTGGACTGTGGGCCGGATGGTGCTCGCGGTGTCGGGTAGCGGGCCGGATGGGTATCGGGCGGCGCTGGATGCGCTGCTGAATGAGAATACGAGGGCGCATCTGATAGGACAGGCCGTCGTTGTGACCCGTGAGATCGAGCGGGGCACGCTGGAGCTGTATGCGCAAAGCACGAGCCCATCGGATGCGCTCCCGACACGTCACGTTCCACGGTGGACGATGGGAATGTCCTCCTCGCCCTGGACGGCCATCCTGTTGGTGTCGGCCATCATGACGGTTCTGGCGGGGTTGAGTGCGCTGGGCACCGGTTTGTTGCGTCGGGTGGGTGGTTCAGCGGCCGGCGGGCGCGTCGATGTGCGTTCGCGAGGAGGGGCCGTTGGGTGATCGTCGTCTGAACGGGGTCCAACCGGATACATACACAGCTCTGAGACAGCCGTGGGAGTTATACGTACTGGTCGGGCTGATCATTACGAGCAGCCTGCTCGTGCTCACCGATACATCGCCGGAGGGCATTCCCTGGTTGATGGTGCTGATGGCGGTGGGTATTGGGCAGGCGTTGCTCTTGCCCGCCCCACTATCGCTTGTCGCCGGAGGCGCCGTTCTGGTGGTGTGGGCCTTTGTGACGTGGCAGCCGGACCTGTGGCAGATCGAGCGGCAGATGGTCGCTTTGGCGCAGATCGCGGTGGTGGCGCTGTCTATCGGCATGGCGGCGCGATTCCGCCGGATATGGCAGCGTCAGCAGGATGAGCTATCGCGTTACCATGATCTGCGCCGGCGAATCCTGGAAGAGGGGGTAGGGGCAGGGCTGTGTACCCGGGGGATGGCCGAGTTACGCATGGCCGCCGAGTTGGAGAAGGCGCGGGCAGAGGGGCAGCCCATGGGGGCGATGCTCATCGAGATATCGGGGACTCTATCCGGCGTTGAGGCGGGTCTGGCTGAGGAAGCCTTTCGCGAGGCCGCCAGGGCTCTGGGCTATATCGTAGAGGCCGGTGATGTGCCATTTCGCGATGGGGCTCAACGGTTGGGGGTGATCCTGTCCGGCAGACCCTGGGATAACCTCTGCCAGATGGTCGAAACGGTGCAACGCGCCGTTCGCGAGGCTCCCGTTCTGGATGCAGACGGCGTGCCCCGCCGCGTGGGCGATTGTTCGGCCGTCTACTTTGGGCTTGGTGTGTACCGCGGAGGCGCGGGCGAGGTTGACTTGCTGCGTGCCGCCGAAGATTCATTGCATATCAGCCGCGAGATGGGCGGATTTATGGGGCTCGCCAACGGTCACGGCAGCTCCTATCCTCACTGATTTGGCTTTTCTACCCCCCCCGGTTTCTCCCGTTTGACGAATGCCCGCGCCCTTTTGCAAGCTTGATGTGGCATTTTTGCAGCCTGCGAGATTATATCTTATAATAACAACTTGTGCGTCCGCCCCGAGCGTGGCAAGGCGGACACAATGACCTGGCTGATTCAAAGATGATAGCGCGCCAGAGCATGCGCTCTGCGCCCGGATGGGGCGGCGACATCATGACATGCCTGTCAGCATCAACGACCGGATGCCTGATGCCCCGCCTTTTGTTTTGCCTGCGGGCCAGATGAAACTCGAGATCTGTCGCTCGACGGATCGATCACCATATCGTGTCGTGTGATAGGACACGAGAGGGAATTTGACGGTGGGGAATGAGATAATGCAAGAACGGCTGAGGAAAATTAGAAATATAGGGATTATCGCCCACATCGATGCGGGCAAGACGACGACGACAGAGCGCATCCTGTTCCATAGCGGGCAAACTCACCGTATCGGGAATGTGGACGAGGGAAGTACCGTAACCGATTACATGGATCAGGAGCGCGAGCGGGGCATTACCATCCAGTCCGCCGCCGTTACGTGCGAGTGGACCGGACATCAGATCAATGTGATCGACACCCCCGGGCATATCGATTTCACCGCCGAGGTACAGCGCTCGCTGCGTGTGCTGGACGGTGGCGTGGTCGTGTTTGACGGTGTGGCCGGCGTCGAGCCTCAATCCGAGACGGTGTGGCGCCAGGCCGATCGTTACGGCGTTCCGCGCATCGCGTTTGTGAACAAGATGGATCGCGTGGGGGCCGACCTGGATCGTACCGTCGAGATGGTGCGCACCCGTCTCAAGGGCCATCCGGTGGTGCTGCAGATGCCCATTGGACGCGAGTCCGAGTTTGCCGGTGTTATCGATCTGCTGGTCATGCGCGCCCTTTATTTCGAGCCCGAGAACCAGTCGGTGCGTGAGGCCGAGATTCCGGCGGACCTGCTGGAAGAGGCCGAGTCGCGCCGCGAACAGATGATCGAAGCGCTGGCCGATGTAGATGACGACATTGCGCTGGCCTATCTGGAGGGCGAAGAGCTGGACGTCGATACGCTGAAGGACGCGCTGCGGCGCGCCACTTGCGCCAGCCGTCTGGTGCCGGTGCTCTGTGGATCGGCTCTGCGGACCCTCGGGATCGAGGCGTTGTTGAACGCCATCGTGGCCTATCTGCCGTCGCCGCTGGATGTAGAGCCTATGAAGGGGCAGAGCCTGCTGAATGATGAGCCGGTGGTTTGTGAGCCCGACGACGAGGCGCCACTGGCGGCTCTGATGTTCAAGATTACGGCGGACCCGTATGTGGGCAAGCTCTCCTTCTTCCGGGTCTATTCGGGTGTCATCGCCCGTGGCGCTTCGGTGTACAATGCAGCCGACGGCAAGAGTGAGCGTATCGGCCGCCTGGTGCGCATGCACGCCGATCGTCGCGAAGAGGTGGACGAGATTCGGGCCGGAGACATCGGCGCCGTGCTGGGGTTCAAGTCGGCCAAGACCGGCCAGACCCTCTGCGACGAGTCGCACCCCATGGTGCTGGAGCAGATCAGCTTCCCGGCGCCCGTGATCGAGATCTCGGTCGCGCCGAAAAAGCGGGCCGATCAGGACAAGCTGGGTATGGCCTTGCAGCGCCTGGTGGATGAAGACCCCACGCTGTATGTGCGCCAGGACGAGCAGACCGGTGAGACCGTGCTGGCCGGCATGGGCGAGCTGCATCTGGAAGTCGTGGCCGATCGCATCAAGCGTGAATTCAACGTGGATATCGTGGTGGGTGCGCCCAAGGTGGCCTATTGCGAGACCATCACGCGGCCGACCCGCGTCGAGGCCCGCCACATCAAGCAGAGTGGTGGCCGTGGCCAGTACGCCGTGGTGGTGATCGAGCTGGAGCCGCTGGAGGCCGGTAGCGGGTTCGTCTTTGAGAACAAGATCATCGGCGGTGCGGTGCCCAAGGAGTATATCCCGGCGGTCGAGAAGGGCATCATCGAGGCCATGAAGATGGGGCCGCTGGCCAAGCAGCCGGTGGTCGACATAAAGGCCACATTGGTGGACGGCAAATATCACGAGGTCGATTCGTCCGAGCGCGCCTTTGAGATGGCCGGCTCGATCGCTCTGCGCGATGGCGTGATGCGCGCCGGACCGGTGCTGATGGAGCCGATCATGAAGGTCGAGGTGGTGGCGCCTCAGGATTACACCGGCGACATCATCAGCGACCTGAGCAGCCGCGCCGCCACGGTGACCGGCATCGAGCCGCGCACGTTGGGTGTCCAGGCGGTCAACGCCCATGTGCCCCTGGCGCGCATGTTCGGCTATGCCACGGTCTTGCGGTCGAACACCCAGGGACGCGGCACCTTTACGATGGAGTTCTCGCACTATCAGAAGGTTAGTGAAGAGACCCGTAAAGAGCTGATATCTCATGTAGCCTAGCGTCTATGCAGGAGCCTCTTATTGCAAGTGATTGCTTTACAGTAAGGCAAGGTTTATGCCCGAAACGATCGGAATATGATGGTTTCGGGCCGTGATGGTCGAGGGGTGGCGCTACAGCCACCCCTTTGCCATATCCGGCCACAATATGAAAAAGATACCGATTGGGGAAACTCTTGCACAGGGTCCCCTTCTGTGTTATCATGGGCATAGTTTGATGAGGTTATGCGAATGTCCGACCGACCATCCGTGCACATTATCGGTGGCGGGCTGGCCGGCAGTGAAGCCGCCTGGCAGGTCGCATCGCGGGGCATCCATGTGACGCTTTACGAGATGCGGCCCGAGACCAGGACTCCCGCTCACCAGACCGATCTGCTGGCCGAACTGGTGTGCAGCAACTCGCTGGGATCCAATCTGGCCGATCGGGCCCCCGGCGTGCTCAAGCGAGAGTTGCGCCGATTGGGCTCTCTGATCATGGCCTGCGCCGATGCCTGCGCGGTGCCGGCGGGTGGGGCTCTGGCCGTGGGGCGCGAAGCCTTTTCGCAGATGGTCACCCTCGCTATCGAATCTCATCCTCTCATCACACTGGTGCGCCGGGAGATCACCCACATTCCCCGGGAAGACACCACCATCCTCGCCACCGGGCCGCTGACCTCCGATGCGCTGGCCCGCGAACTGGCTGCCCTCGCCGGACAGGATCATCTCTATTTCTACGACGCCATGGCCCCTATCGTCACGCTGGAATCGATCGACCAGAGCAAAGTGTTCCGGGCGTCGCGGTACGAGCGAGGCGAGGCCGACTATATCAATTGCCCCATGACTCGGGAAGAATATGACCGATTCGTCGAGGCGCTTCTCTCGGCAGAGACCGTCGCTCTGCGTGATTTCGAGCGAGAGGATCAGCGCTTTTTCGAGGCCTGTCTGCCCATAGAGGTTTTGGCGGCGCGAGGGCATAACTCCCTGGCCTTTGGTCCGCTCAAGCCCATCGGGCTACACGACCCGCGCACCGGCAAACGCCCCTATGCCGTCGTGCAGTTACGGCAGGATAATCTGGCCGGCACGCTGTACAATCTGGTGGGTTTTCAGACCAATTTGCGCTGGTCGGAACAGGCGCGTGTCTTTAGCCTGATTCCGGGGCTGGAAAACGCGGAATGGGTGCGTTTCGGGCAGATGCATCGTAACACCTTTGTGAATTCGCCGGCCCTTCTGGATGCTACGCTCTCCTGGCGTAACCGGCCGGGGCTCTTTTTAGCCGGACAGATCACCGGCACAGAGGGCTATATCGGGTCGACGGCCAGCGGGTTGATCGCAGGGATCAATGCGGCCCGTCACGCGCACGGCCGGGAGGCCCTGGTTCTGCCGCCGACGACGATGATCGGTGCCTTGTTGCGTTACATCTCGGCGTCACAGGAGCAGCCCTTCCAGCCCATGAAGGCGAATTTCGGCATTATGCCACCTCTGGTGCCCCCGGTGCGTAACAAGCGGGCGCGTTATGCCGCCTATGCCGGGCGCGCTGAGGAGGATTTGGAGACGTTTATTCGAGCCGCCGAACTCGACCGCGAGATCGTCGCAACGCACGACCGCTTGAAAACGATCGCATCAGCCACATGATGACTCGACACCACGCCATCATCCTGACCATCCTCATCATCGTCGCTTTGGGCTCGTTGGCGGGCTGTGCCCTGCCCGACGCCCAATTTAGCGGCGAGCAAGCGTACCGGCACGTCGAGGCGCTGATGGATCTGGGCCCGCGACCGACCGGCAGCGAGGCGAACATCGAGGCGGGTGACTATATCCGGCGCACGCTGGAGGATTACGGTTGGAGCGTCGAGGAGCAAGAGTTTCCCTATCGCGGCGAAACGGTGCGCAACATTATCGCCAAAAAGGGGCAGGGCCCCATCATCCTGCTGGGCACCCATTACGACACACGCCCCCTGGCCGATCGTGACGCGGTCGATCGCTCGCAATCCGTGCCGGGCGCCAATGACGGCGGCAGCGGGACGGCGGTGCTGCTCGAAATCGCCCGCGTATTGGATTCCCGGGTCACCGATGAGGCCGAGATCTGGCTGGCCTTTTTCGACGGTGAGGATCGCGGGGGCATCGACGGCTGGGATTGGTGTATGGGCTCGACTCTGATGGTAAACGACATGATGGCGCGCTCGGTGCCCCGGCCCGAGTATGCCGTCATTATCGATATGATCGGCGACAAGGACCAGCAGATTCACTACGAATGGTCCTCTACACTGTGGTTGCAGGAAAAGATCTGGCGGATCGCCGATGATCTGGGGTACCGCCGGTATTTTGTCCCGCAATACAAGTACGAGATCATCGATGATCATACGGCGTTTTTGCACTGGGGGATCAACGCCGCCCTGGTTATCGATTTCGATTACCCATTCTGGCATACGACTGAGGATACGTTGGACAAGATCAGCGTCGATAGTCTCCAACGTGTGGGCGATGTAATGGTGGCCTTGCTGGAGCAGGACCCGTTCACCGCCGGTACAGCGGACCCTTCTGAGTAGAGCATCGAACGCTGAGAGGAAACTACCATGAAAATCGCAGACCGAGTGACCGATCTTCCCCCCTATGTATTCGCCAAAGTGGAGAAGCGGATTGCCGAGCAGCGCGCCAGGGGCGTCGACGTGATCAACCTGGGCATCGGTAGCCCGGATCTCGCTCCGCCCCGGTTCATCACCGACACCATGTACCAGTCGGCGCTGCGCGAGGACACTCATGGTTATGCCGGTTATTATGGCACCCCGGCGCTACGCAAGGCCATCGCCGACTATTATCAGCGGCGTTTCGGCGTAGAAGTGAACCCCAACGGTGAAGTGTTGCCGCTCATCGGCTCGAAAGAGGGGCTGGCCAACATGGCGCTGGCCTTTATCGACCCGGGAGATTATGCCCTGGCCTCCGATCCGGGCTATCCGACCTATCGAATGGGTGCGCTCATGGCCGGCGGCGATTTCTATCCCATGCCGTTGAGCGAAGAGACCGACTGGCTGGTCGATTTCGAAGAGATTCCCGCCGATATCGCCGTCAAATCGCCCATCATGTGGTTGAACTATCCGAACAATCCGACGGGTGCGGGGGCGCCCATCGAGTTTCTCAAACGCGCGGTGGATTTCGCCCGCGAGTATGATATCGTCATATGCTACGACAACCCGTACTGCGATCTGACCTTTGACGGCTATGTGGCGCCCAGCATTCTGGAGATGCCCGGAGCCAAGGATGTGGCCGTCGAGTTCAACTCGCTTTCCAAGACATATAACATGGCCGGATGGCGGGTGGGCATGGCCGTGGGCAACGCGCAGGCTATCGAGGCGTTGACGACGGTCAAGACCAACATCGATTCGGGCATTTTCCGGCCGTTGCAGGATGCGGCGACGGCAGCGCTTACCGGCGATCAGAGCTGGCTGGCCGAGCGCAATCTGATATACCAGAAGCGTCGCGATATTATCATGGGCTGGTTGCCTCAAGTAGGCATGACGGCCAGGCCGCCCAAGGGCACGCTGTATGTGTGGGCCAAGGCGCCTGCCGGTGTCAAGTGCGACGCCTTTGCTCTGGAGGCGCTGGAGCGAACAGGGGTGTGGATCACGCCCGGCACGGCGTTTGGCGACCATGGAGACGGCTACTTCCGCATCTCCCTGTGCGTGCCCGAGGATCGGCTGATAGAAGCAGGAGAAAGACTATCAAGACTATAGATCTTGACATGATGGACCGCATGGAGCGCCTGCGCAGGCGACAAAAGGCCTTCCTGGTGGGCGCTCAGGTGCGGGGCGAGGACAATCTGTTCGCGCTGGAGGATTCGCTGGACGAGCTGGAGCGCCTGGCCCACACGGCAGGGCTCGAGGTTGTGGGGCGCGAACAGCAGAGGCTGAACGCCATCGAGCCCGGCACCTATATCGGTACGGGCAAGGTCAAAGAGATCAAAGGGCTCGCCGAGGCACTGGGTTTCGATGTGGTCATTTTCGACGACGAGCTGTCTCCGGCGCAGTTGCGCAACCTGGAGCGTGATCTGGGCGTCGAGATCCTGGATCGCACCGCGCTGATTCTCGATATCTTTGCCTTGCACGCCCGCACGCGCGAAGGGGCGTTGCAGGTAGAGCTGGCACAATATATCTATCGGCTGCCGCGATTGACGCGGCAGTGGACCCACCTCTCGCGGCAGACGGTGGGTGGAGTGGGCCTGCGGGGCCCGGGTGAGACTCAGCTCGAGTCGGACCGCCGGGATATCCGGCGGCGTATGTCGCAGTTGCGCGCAGAACTGGAGCAGGTGCGCCAGCAACGCGGGCAGCAGCGGCGGCGGCGGCGACGTAGCGGCCTGCCGGTGATCGGCATTGTCGGATATACCAACGCCGGCAAATCGACGCTGATCAATCGCCTGTCTGGCGCCGATGTGCTGGTGGAGGATATGCTCTTTGCCACGCTGGACCCCACCACCCGACGGGTGGCTCTGTCGGGCGGCAAGGAGGTGTTGTTTACCGATACGGTAGGCTTTATCCAAAAGCTGCCCACCCAGCTCGTGGCCGCGTTTCGGGCTACCCTGGAAGAGGTACAGGAAGCCGACATGCTTTTGCATGTGGTGGACGCCAGCGATCATAACGTGCTGGAAAAGGTCGACGCTGTGGAGGATGTGCTGGACGAGATCGGCGCAGGCGACAAGCCGGTGGTGCTGGCGCTCAACAAGATCGATCTGATCGATCCCGAGACCGAGCTGCAGAGCGGAGCCGGTCCGCTGGCCATGAAGCGCGAGCCCCTGACCGAGCTGCAGGCGCGCTATGACCATGTCATCATGGTGTCGGCGGAGCAGGGCGTGGGCATCGACGACCTGCTGGGCGAAATCGAGGTCATGCTCGCCGAGCAGATGGTCGAGATCGACGCCGTGCTGCCCTATAATGCCGGCGATGTTCTCGATCTCTGGCACACGCAAGGGGTCATCGAGGTCGAAGAGTATGACGAGGCGGGCGTCCATATTCGAGGGCGTTTGCCCCGCTGGGCCGCATCGACCGTGCAAGAGATCCAGCGTCAGCCCTGAGCGCGCGGTATCGATTTGGGTTATTTGGGATAGAATTTGGGATAAATGGCGCCCCCTTGCCCGAGCAGGGGGGCGCTTTTCATCTCACGCTATTCAGCCGGGGGCGGCACGGGGATGCGGTGGCGCAAATCGTCGATGTGGCGGGCATCGTTCACCCAACGCACCCAGCGAAGCGTCTCGTTGTAGCGCAGGCAACTGGTGGCCGTCCAATCCAGGTCGAACCAGCAAGTGCGCAGGCGCTGCAGCTCGCTGCCCATAAAGTGGCGCAGCACGACGTTGATAGAGCCCCCATGCGCGACGATGGCGACCCGCTCCAGGCCTCGTTCCTCGATGATTCGCCGTACCTTCTCCAGGCCGCACTCGACCCGTGCCCACATGTGCTCGTTGGCATAGGCATAGTGGGCGTCCTCCCATTGCGTCAGATCCTCGACGGGCAGTTCACCGGGGAAACCCTCCAAATCGGTGATGCTCGTCTCCTCGAACTCGGGCATCTCGATACGGGGCAGGTTGGGAAAGCGCGCCGAGATGGCGTCGGCCGTCTGTCGGGCGCGCAGCATGGTGCTGTTGAACAGGAATTGCAGATCCCAATCATCGCATCGCTCGGCCAGTCGCGCAGCCATTTCGTGACCCAGCGGGGTAAGCGGATTGTGCGCGGTGATCTGGGCCGGCGGAATATAGTCCACGTGTGAGTGGCGAAACAGAAACAGATCCACAGTAGACACGGTTTCCTCCTCAATAGTGGCGCGCAGATGGCATGAACGTGCCGATATGCCGCCGATCGCTTATGCTCAGGGTTCGATTTCGGCGACCGACTGGACGATTCGCGCCGGCTGGAAGGGGTAACGCCGGACATCCTTACGCTGCGTCACGCCCGATAGAACCAGGATGGTCTCCATACCACTTTCGACCCCGGCGATGATGTCTGTATCCATCCGGTCGCCGATCATCACCGTTGCCTCGGAATGAATGCCCAGATAGTTCAGGGCGTTGCGCATCATCAGCGGATTGGGCTTGCCGATGAAAAAGGGCGGCACGCCGCTGGCCTTTTCGATCAGGGCGGCCATGGCGCCACAGGCCGGCACAAGCCCCTCCTCTGACGGGCCTGTGGGGTCGGGGTTGGTGGCGATAAAGCGGGCACCCTCTGCTACAAGGCGAATGGCGCGGGTGATGAGGCCCAGGTTGTAGGTGTGGGTTTCGCCCAGCACGACGTAATCGGGATCATGATCGGTGATGACATATCCCGCCTCGTGAACGGCCTCGGTCAGGCCACTCTCACCGATGACAAACGCCGTCCCCTCGGGGTGCTGCGTTTGCAGGAATCGCGCCGTGGCCATGGCCGAGGTAAAGATACGCTCGGGCGGGATGTCCAGGCCGATGAGGCGTAGCCGGTGGGCCAGATCGACCGGTGTATACATCGGATTGTTGGTGAGCACGAGGTATTCGACGCCGCGTTCTTGCAGCCGTCGGATGAATTCATCGGCGCCGGGGATGATGTTGCGGCCGCTGATCAACACCCCGTCCATGTCGATTAAATAGTTCTTGATCTCTGACATTGCTCTCCAATCTCTCCTCTGGTTGCACCCGATAGATGCAAGGGACGATCTCTTCGGGCACATCCTAGTGATGGAAAAGCCTCAATTGGGTGAGAGCCATGACCATACCGTATTCATCGCAGGCGGCGATGACGCCCTCATCATTGAGCGACCCACCGGGCTGGGCCACATAGCGCACCCCACTGCGAGCGGCGCGATCGATCGAATCACGGAAGGGGAAGAAGGCATCCGAGCTGAGAGCCACCCCCGAGACGTTGTCCAGCCAGGCGCGTTTCTCCTCGCCGGTCAGGCGGGTCGGCACGACGCGGAACGCCTGTTCCCACGCGGCCTGTTCGGCGGGCGATACCTCTTCCAGCAGGAACACATCGATGGCGTTGTTCTTGTCGGCGCGTGAGAGCCCGCGGACGAACTGCAGATCCAGCACCGCCGGATGCTGGCGAAGGAACCAGAGGTCGGACTTGTTCGCCGCCAGCCGGGTGCAATGCACGCGCGACTGTTGCCCGGCGCCCGCGCCGGTGACCTGACCGTTGTACGCCAGACACACCGAGTTGGACTGGGTATACTTGAGCGCCACTGTGGCTACGATGAGGTCGCGTAGCGCCTCCTGGGGCAGCTCGGTCTCACGGGTGACGATATGGGTGAACAGGTCGGGGCCCAGGGGAGCATCGTTACGATGCTGCTCCAGCGTAATGCCGAACACCTGCCGTCGCTCCAGAGCGGGCGGCTCATAGGTCGGGTCGATACGCAGCACACGGTAGCTGCCGCCGCGCTTGGCGCGCAGAATTTCGAGCGCTTTGGGCTCGTAATCGGGGGCGATGACGCCGTCCGAGATCTCGCGGCTGATGAGGCGGGCGGTGGGCACATCGCACGTGTGGCTCAGGGCGGCCCAATCTCCAAAGGATGACATGCGGTCGGCGCCACGGGCTCGGGCATAGGCCGCGGCCAAAGGAGACAGCTCCATATCGTCTACAAAGCAGGCCCGCGCTTCGGTCTCGCTCAGGGGGATACCTACGGCGGCGCCGGCCGGGCTGACGTGCTTGAACGATGCGGCCGCCGGCAGGTTCAACAGGCCGGCCAGCTCGCGCACGAGCTGCCAGGCGTTCAGGGCATCCAGCAGGTTGATATATCCCGGGCTGCCGCTCAACACCTCGAATGGAAGGTCTCCCTCATCCACATACACGCGGGCCGGCGCCTGATGCGGGTTCATGCCGTACCGCAGCGTCATCTCACGGGCCATGCTCAAACCTCCTTCGCTGAAGCCGTTCTTATTGGCCAGACGCCTATCGTGGCGCAGGCGCCACCCATTGTAAAGGGAGCCTCTGGCATTGGCAAATGGCTGCTGCAGGTACGGGGAGGCACAAGGGCTTTTTTCTTGCAGGGCCTGTGGCCGTCGGGGTGATTTGCGCTCTTTCCTGTGCTACAATGCGGCCGGGTTTGGCGGATCATCCATCCGGAAGGAGGGTGGGGATGAAAATCGTCAAGGTCGAGACGTTTACCTACTGGATTAGCTGGTGTAACTGGCTGTTTGTGCGGGTGGAAACCGATGAGGGCCTCTATGGATGGGGCGAAGGATCGTTGCACGGCGCCGTTCGTTCCGTCGAGACGGCCGTTCATGAGCTGGCCGATACGGTTCTCATCGGCGAGGATCCCGCCGGTGTAGAGCGTCACTGGCAACGCATGTACCACGCCTGGCGCTGGCGGGGCGGCCCCACACTGATGACGGCAGTCGGTGCGCTGGATATGGCGCTGTGGGATATCGAGGGCAAACGGCTGGGCGTGCCGGTATACTGCCTGTTGGGCGGTCCCTATCGCGAACGCCTGCGTGGATATGCCAGCCACTGGCTGGCCGACGCGACGACCCCTGAGGATGCCTATGAGAACGCTCAAGAGGCGGTGCGCCGGGGGTTTACCGGATTCAAGTGGAGCCCGTTTAAACGTGAGGCGCTGCGCGAGAACGAATCTCGCGCCATTGCCCATGCCGCTGAGTTGATGGCGGCGGCACGAGAGGGCGCCGGTCCCGAGACGGACATCTTTGTCGAATGCGCCGAGCTTCTCTCACCGCGTACGGCGGCTATGGTGGACGAGGCTCTGGCGCCATACCGCCCCGGCTGGCTCGAAGAGCCGATCCCTCACGAGAATGCCGCCGCGATGGGTCGCCTTCAGCGCGAGATCACCACGCCCATCGCCACAGGCGAGCGGCTGCTCACCCGATGGGAGTTTCTCGAGCTGCTGGAGCACGGGGGCTGCAAGATCATCCAGCCCGATTTGATGCACGCCGGGGGCATCAGCGAGGTGCGGCGCATCGCGAGCCTGGCCGATACCTACTATATTCCGGTGGCTCCGCACAATCCCGGGGGGCCCATCTGTATGCTGGCGGCCATGCATCTGGCGGCGGCCATCCCCAACTTTTACATTCTGGAGCAGATGGAGGCCGAGCGGCCACTGCGCGATGCGCTGTGCACCGAACCGGTTCGCTATCAGGACGGCTATTTTTACCTGTCTGCCGGCCCGGGGTGGGGGACCGACCTGCGTCTGGATGTGCTGAGACAGCGCGACTTTTTGCCCCAACCTTCGCAACGATGTGGCGATTCGCTCTGGACCTGAGGCCGGCGCGTTCGTCTGCCCGACGGTGTGGGGTGGGGGATCGGGCGATGCGGATGCGCAATTCGCCCACCCCCTGTCACCGCACCTCATTGCTATTCCGGAAATCGTATATATACTGACTATACTGACTGCACCGGCATGTTCCGGGCGATGATGCTCCCCTTTGATACCTTGCTGTTCGACGTCCCCTCATATCCCGCATTCATCCGACCCAATCTGTCACCTTCCCGGGCGGCCGCTCGATCCGTTCGAATGCGTATCGGGAAGGAGGTGGTTGGGTATGAACAAGGTTCGGATGATTCCGGGGATGATTCTGGTCTGCCTGATCGTCGGAATGCTGACGGGCTGTGAAGAGATCGGCCTTCCCTTGACCCCATCCGGGGCAGAGGCGGCGTTGCCGACGGTCGAATCGTCCCCAGAGGCGCCCTCTGCTCCGTTGACCCCTGAAGTAGCTCCGCCCGGGTCGCCCCCGGACGGGCTGACCCGCATCTATATGGACGAGCAGGTCGGGTTCTCGCTGCGACTCCCGCCCGATTGGGCGGTCAGTGAGCCGCAGCCCGGCCCTATGGGGGCCATCTACCTGATAGGTCCCGAGCCGCTGCGCCCGGTCTATCCGGGGCAAAGTGTCATCATCGTGGTCGATGCAAATGGGCGAACCCGCGAGGATCTGGCGGAGGCCATCTGTGGCCCGGACTGTGTGGATCCTCCCTTGCTGCAGGAGTATCCTATCGCCAGCGGCATTATGGTGGGGCGCGCGCTGATCGGTGGGGAGGGGATTCCCATGGTCGAGTGGTTCTTTTATCACCACGGGGATTTCATCATCGGATGGACGATCCACGATCCCGATTCGCTGGAGACGTTGGACGCCATCGCCCAGTCGTTTACGCCGGGGGCCATCATCGACGCGGGGACAGAGGGATTCCCTGCGGCCCAGGTGGTGCGTCGGGCGCTGGCGCACAAGCTGGATGTGCATCCCTATTCCATCGTCCTCACCGACGTGCAGGCGGTCGAGTGGCCCGATCGCTGCATGGGGATATATATCGAAGGAATAGCCTGCACACAGCAGATTGTGCCGGGGTATCGGGTGGGGGTGTGGCATCGCGAGCAGCGCTATGCCTATCATACCGATGTCGATGGGGATATCCTGTTGCGCGTGCCCGGGGCCGCGTCTCGGCCCGGCGGTGTGGCCATTATCTGGGAGACGGCGACGCACTGTGTGGCTGCCATGATGAACCTGGACGGCGCCGTTCGCTATGGCGCTTGTGAGGGCGTTTTGGATAGGGCCACATTGAGCGAGGAGCAGATGCAGGATCTCGCCGAGTTTGCCGTCTCGTTCATGCCCTTTTACGCCGAGATGCCCGCCGGTGCGATCGGCTATGCCGGACTGGGTGAGAACATGCCCGTCGATTCGGAGCGGCGCATGATCTCCGAGTGGGCGCGGCTTGTGGCCGAGGGCTTTGTCGTCGGTGAGCCGGGCGATGGGGCCGGCCTGGCCCTGACCTGGCAGCGTATGGGAGGCGACCGGGGCTACTGCGATGCGCTGTCGATCTTTCGCAGTGGCTTCTATGAGGCCACGACGTGCGAAAATGGTCGGGATGTGGATCTGGGGCGGGGACGGCTGAACGCCCTGCAACTGGAACAACTGTATGGCCGGCTGGACGATCTGTCGCCTTTTGAGGTGGAGCGGCGCGATGACGACGTGTTTACCTATCTGGCCTTTGGCGGGCAGGGCAACGAGCAGGCCCCTCGTGCCCTGCGAGAGGACATTCTGGATATGGTCGAGGCGCTGTATCAGGAGCGTCTGGACGCCCAAGAGCCCGGAGGCGCTGATTCGTCTGCACCGACGCGTTGATGGCGGGCGGGGGGGGGGGGGGCCGCCCCCCGGCCCCCCCCCCCCCCCCCCCCCCCCCATCGTCGGCAGCGATCAGAAAACGATCGTGTTCTCCCCCGGACGTAACGGCACAGTGGTATCGTGCCACACCAGGCTGCCTTCCAGGGTCGTCGGCAGGGTGACGGCGCCTCTCAGCGCATCTCCCTCGATACGCAGATCGAACTCGATCATCTGGCCCGAGGGGTGGGGCAGGGCGCCGCGCAACCGGGTGAGCGGACCGGGCCGGGGGGCGATGCGCACTGAGCGGAAACCGGGCTCGGCCGGGCGTAATCCCAAAAATGTGGCATAGAGGTGATAGATGGGATGAGCGCCCCAGGCGTGACAGTCCGAGCGCGACGGTTCGGGCGATTCCAGCGTCGTCCTGAACCCCTGATCTGGTAGATCCAGCCAGAGGCTCAGCCGCTCATAGATGCGCCCGGTCTCTCCGATGACCTGTAGCGCCTCGAAGAGATAGTGCGAGAAGTAGATGGTCGTTCGCTGGATATCGGGATCGTTCAGCAGGCCGTGGATCATCCTTTGACGGCGGGGACCGTCCAGCGTGTCGGTCAGGATCGCCAGCGCCTGCACATGCTCCGAGTAGTGCTCGTGGGCCACGTCGTCGGCAAGCATTCCACGGCCCTCATCCCAGTAGGTGGCGGCGACGGCGCGACGCACCCGCCCGGCAAGGCCACGCCAGTGGGCGGCGAGATCGCGCTGGCCGAAGTATTGCTCCATCTCGGCGGCCCGATCCAGAGCATATACATAGATCAGGTTGATGAGGGCACTGGCGCCCTCACCGTCCGGCGGCCAGCCGCCACGCCAGGCGGGCACCCAGTCGCAGAAATTCCAGCCCGGAATGCCGTCGACCAGATCGTCCTTGAGGTAACGGGCAAACCCGGCCAGCACCGCGTCTACGCCCGGCAGCCAACTCTGCACCCGGTCGTGCCTGTCGCGCCACAGATAATGATCGTACACCATGCCCACCCACCAGAGCGAGAAGGGCGGAATGACCTGAGGCACTGCGGAGGGATAGCGGCTTTTGGTCAGTCCGTCGGGTGCGCGGGACCAATCGAACATGGCGTTGGCCAGAGTGGGCAATCGATCATCGAACGATGTCATGTACGCGACCAGAGCCTGCAGGCGCGTATCGCCGGCATACATGAGTTGCTCATAGTAGGGGCAATCCATAAAGGTCTCGTGGGCGCACATCTGCAGGGTGCGATACATGATGGGTACCACCGCATCGAGACGGGCATCGTCCGTCTCGATGCGGCCCTCCATCTCGAACGGGTAGCGCGTTTCGCGCCAGGCCAGTTGCTCGATGGTGACCGCCTCATCCTTCGTCTCCACGACGATCTCGACATAACGGCCACTGCGCCACCAGAGGGTATCGTATCGTCGCTTCTCTCCGCCATCCAGGATAAAGCGGTCTTGAGGTCCCCGAAAGACCTTGCCCTCGACGGCGTTGCGATTGCCCTTGTCGTGGCCGGTGTCGGATTCGTACAGACTCTCGGCCCAGGAGAGGATGAACTGCGCGCCGGCTCCTCCAGAGGTCACCAGTTCAAGATAGAAGCAATAATAGTCATCCAGGTCGATGATCAGCCAGAGGCGCGTTCGCGGGTCGACTGTGACCGCTCCCCGCCCGCGCAGCATCTCTTGCCAGCGCGCCACCAGCTCGCTCTGATGATGCGCCGCCTGCACGGGCCCGGCTGTGACATCGGGAGACCGGATCTCGGCATGGCGCACGATGCCGATCTGGCGGGTGACCTCGATCATGGGCGGCAACATGGATGGTGTGAGATGGTTCTCCATCACGCGCCGTCCCGTCTCCGGGTTGAAGTAAGGGTTGCTTTCCCCGCCGACCGGCATGCGGCCTGCCGCGGCGGGCACCCAGGCCCCCGGCGCGTCGGGATCATCATTCCATCCCCAGGGATATCGGGTCCCGTCCAGTGTAAATGTCCAGCCCACCACATAATAGGCCGATGACCTGTAGGGCGCTCCGGTGTACCCCTCGAATGCCAGCGCCTCCCACCCTTCGGCTCCGGTGGAAAGCTCCTCAGCCAGCGCCCCTTCGGCCAGAAGCAAAAAGCCCGGCTCGGCGCTGATTTGCGCCATCGGAGCACCCTCACCGGGCAACCACCAGGTCCGCGCGGCCAGCAGATGCTCTCCCGCCGCCAGCTCGACCTCGTAGGTCTCGTAGAACCAGTGCGCCAGATCACTGCGATGAGGGCCTCGCCCCAGGCGCCGACCATCTATGAACAGTTCGTAGCGCTGATCGGCGGTGACATGGATGCGCAGGATGGTCGCTTGCTCGACGCTAAAGCGCCGTCGAAATGCCACGATGGACGCTTCACCGGGGAGAGCGTCGGGATGCCAGATCCAGCGGGCCGGCGAGTGAACCTCCTCCTTGCCGGGCATGGAGAGGGAAGGAAAGACCTCATCCTGTGGAGCGATCGCCATCATCTGAACCTTCCTTTCAAGAGGAGAGTGACCTTGCGGCAAAGGATACGAGGACGATGACCGGACGTCAAGCGTATCGAATCGAACTTGTATAAATGGACTCGATATCGATTATTATTGCAATAATGATCATATAGCATGCCACCCTGACTCTACTAAATATAGCCCGATTTATGTAGTAATAACGTAGAGTCCGAATATAAGGAATCGATAGAATTTTGTCTAACGTAATTTTTACTTGACATTAATAATATGAGATAGCCCGGTGGCTCAAATCATGTAGAATGCGGTCGATACTGAAGAAACAGAATGCGGTTTTGCTGTGATAGGCGGCAGGCCCGGGCGGATCGCTACAGACGCTGCGTCAGTTCTGCGAATCGGTGATGACGATAACGAGGACCGCATGTTGAGTAGCCTATGGCGTCGTACAACTAAATCAGGCCTGGGGATCCCCATGGGGACGGCGCTAAGTATATTGCCGGTATATATGTTGACGATCATGGCCCTCAGGCACGATCCGTCACGCCGGGAGTCTATAGGTGACACACTTATGCTCCTGGCGAATCTGACGGCCGGCGTTACACTGGGTGTGGCCGCCTGGTATGGTCGGCGGCGATCCCGACGACTCGGGATCGCCTGGGGAGCGATGGCCGCTGCGCAATTGTTCTCTGCGCTGGGGGATATGGTCGGTATCACTCTGGGATGGCCGATCGACAAGACGATCTCAGTCGCCGACTTTTTCTATCTTTCGGCCTATTCTCTTTACATTATCGGGATCGGCTCCTTCTGTACGCTCCCTCCAGACCCGATGGAGAGACAGGAGCTTTTGCTGGATGCCGGTATCGTCATCCTCTCCTCTTTTGTCATCTTTTGGAACCTTTTGTTCGGCCCCATGGTCATGGCCGGCGCCGCTGTGGGGGCAGAGGGCGTTCTGCTCATCATCTATCCCACGGCCGATATGTTGCTGTTATGGGCGTTGCTGATGCTGGCCTTGCGCCGGATGCGCTATCGAAATCAGCAGCCGATTCGTTTGTTGACTGCCGGTTGTGCGATCCTCGCTTTGAGTAACATGCTGGTGGGGTACCGGATCCTGGTGAGCGCCGCTCACGACCTGGTGATGGTCGATATCGGATATATCATCGGCTATACACTTTATGGCCTGGCCGGCGTGATCCAGGTTGGACTCTGGCAGCGTAATGAAAGCGAACGGATCGAGCCGCCCGTTTCGCCGGATATGTCCGTCCTCATACGACCCCTTTATCTTCCCTACATATGGCTGGCGGCGGTCTTTTTGTTGCTTATCTGGGGTCAGATCAACAGGCTGCCCATGTCGAATCTTTCGCTGAGTGTGAGCGTGGCCTTTATCATCGCTCTGGTCGTGATACGCCAGATTCTGGCGTTACGAGACAATATACGTCTTTCGCACGCTTTGCGCCTGCAACTTGCCGAGAGTGATCGTATGGGCGAAGAGCTGCTAAAGGCCCGACACGACCTGGAGCGACGCGTTCAGAAGCGCACCGAAGAGCTGCGGCAGGCAAATCGTGCCTTATCCGACGAAATCGTGGAACATCGTCGCGCACAAAAGGCGTTGCGTGATAGTGAGCTGCGCTATCGGATCATCACCGAGCATATGAGCGATACCATCTGGCTGCTGGATAAGAATCTAAAGACGGTGTTTGCAAGTCCCTCGGTGGAGCGCTTTTGCGGGCACGCGCAATCCGAAGGGGCGCCCCCTTCTCTGTACGAGCAGGTATCCCCCGAGTCGTTACCCGCATTTCGACAGACGCTGCAGGAACTGCTCGAGGCGCCTTCCTCGGCTGCTCCGACATGGCGGACGCTCGAAGTCGAGCTGATGCGTCGGGATGGCTCGTCCTGCTGGAACGAGCTCACCCTCAGCCTGGTGCGCGATGATCTTGGAAGGACGATAGGCGTCCTGTGCGCCGGCAGGGATATCACCGATCGCCGCCATCTGGAGGCTCAGGTCCGCCAGGCGCAAAAGATGGAGGCGATGGGACGCCTGGCCGGCGGTGTGGCCCATGACTTTAACAACCTGCTGATGGTGATGAACGGCTATGCCCAGATGGTGCTCGAGTCGGCGCGGAATGGTGAGTCGGTTCGTCCTGAGGATGCGCAAGAGATCGTCGAGGCCGGCGAGCGTGCCGCCGCGCTCACCAGGCAGTTGCTGGCCTTTAGCCGACGACAACCCATGGAATTCTGCGTGTTGAACCTGAACGATGTGCTCACCGGTATGCACAAAATGATCTCGTCACTCATCGGCGACAATATGCAACTGCATCTCGATCTGGCGCAGGATCTGGGGCAGGTCAAGGCCGATCCCGGTCAGATGGAGCAGGTGGTGATGAATCTGGCGGTGAACGCCCGTGACGCCATGCCGACGGGCGGTGTATTGACGGTAACGACGGCCAATGTCCAACTCGATCCGCGTGCTGCCGCCGATATCGGGCTGGAGGCGGGACGCTATGTGTTGCTCTCGGTGTGTGACACCGGCGTCGGCATGACGGACGAGATACGCGAGCACCTGTTCGAGCCCTTTTTCACGACGAAGGAGCCGAGCAAGGGTACCGGTTTAGGGTTATCGACCACCTATGGCATCGTGCGCCAGAGTGGCGGCCAGATCGTCGTGCACAGTACGCCGGGGCATGGGGCGAGGTTCGATATCTATCTGCCGCGCACTCACGCCACGGTGATGGATGAATCGGCCTCTTTATCATCTCCAGGGGGCAGTGAGACGGTGCTGGTGGTGGAGGATCGCGACGAAGTGCGACGGCTTGCGATTCGGATGCTGGAGAGCCTGGGGTACCATGTGCTGGAGGCTGCATGTGGAGTTGATGCGCTGGCGCTGGTGCAGAGCCTGGAGAGCCCACCCGATCTGATTCTGGCCGACCTGGCCATGCCGGGGATGGACGGTGAGGAGACAGTCGAGCGCATCATCGAATACTCGCAGACGACGAGTCCCCCTCGAGTTCTGTATATGTCGGGGTACCTTGCCGGTGAAGTAGCGCCTAACCATGGGACGCCGTTCATTCAAAAGCCCTTTACTCTGCACACTCTGGCGCAGAGTGTGCGAGATGCTCTGAATCATACTCCGGATCGAACCTCTGAGTAGATAATCCCTGTACCCCCTTCGGAAAAGAGTTGCTTCGACTTGTGCAGCCTGGATGTTTGCAGGAACAATTGCTCCCTCTCTTCTATTGATCTATAATCACGCTATGCATTGCCACTCTACAAAGGAGGTGACGGAATGAATATCCAGCACGTCAAGACATGATGCATGGTTGTGACGCTGCACGGTGTGCAAGTATTCGCTAACCATCGCCGGCCGCATATCCCCCGCGGTGGCTCCGTCACCCCGATGATCCCCTGCTGATTTCGGGAGCGGCGTTGTCGTGTGCCGGGGTTACGCGCGCCGGCCACACAACAACGAGAAGGAGCCGATCCCTCATGTCTCGTATTACCCGTTTCTTTGCCTCACGATGGGGTCCTATCATTACCGGCATCGTGGTCGGCGTGATCGCGCCCCTGCTGGTCCGTGCCGGTAATCCCGGCAATATGGGCATCTGCGTCGTTTGCTTTAACCGGGATATCGCCGGAGCGCTGGGGCTGCATCGGGCCGCCATCGTTCAGTACATTCGCCCGGAGATCATCGGCTTTGTACTGGGCGCGATGGTGGCCGCATTGATCGCCCGCGAGTTCAGGCCGCGTACCGGCTCGGCGCCGTTGGTGCGCTTTTTTCTGGGCATGTTCTCCGTCATCGGGGCGCTGGTGTTCCTGGGATGCCCCTGGCGGGCCTATCTGCGCCTGAGCGCGGGAGACTGGAATGCCATCCCCGGCATCATCGGCCTGACGCTCGGCATCGTCCTGGGGATCGTCTTTTTACGGCAGGGCTACAGTCTGGGGCGAAACCGTCCGGCGCCCAAAGCGGTCGGGTGGGTGCTGCCGGTTTTCATGGTGATTCTGCTGATCCTCTTGCTGGTGGCGCCTCAATTCGGCCGCGACGCCGACGGCAACCCCACCGGACCGGTCTTTTTCTCGCAGACGGGGCCGGGCAGCATGCACGCGCCGTGGCTTCTCTCATTGGGGGCGGGGCTGCTGATCGGCTATCTGGCGCAACGTAGCCGATACTGTACGGTAGGCGCGATACGAGATGTGATCCTGGCGCGCGATCTGCACCTGTTCAACGGGGTGGTCGCTCTGGTCGTGGCGGCGTTCCTGACCAACCTGGCCCTGGGGCTGTTCCGGCCCGGATTTGCCGACCAACCGGTGGCGCATACCGATGCGTTGTGGAATCTGGGCGGCATGTTGCTGGCCGGACTGGCCTTTACTCTGGCAGGGGGCTGCCCCGGTCGTCAGCTATTCATGTCGGGCGAGGGCGACGCAGACGCGGCCATGTTCGTGTTGGGCATGCTCGCCGGGGCGGGCGTATCTCATACCTATAATATGGCCAGCTCTCCGGCGGGTCCGGCGCTGTTTGGACCGGCGGCCGTCGTTGTCGGGCTGATCTTTTGTATCGTCATCGGCCTGACCATGCGCGAGCCGGCGTCGTAAGAGGTGAATGATGAATACAGACGATATCATTACGGTGGATGCCAGCGGTCTCTCTTGCCCGCAGCCGGTGTTGATGCTCCGGCGGACCATCGACAAGCTGACGGGAGGCACGGTAGAGGTCTTTGTCGACTCGGGCACCTCTCGCGATAACTGCACCCGCGCGGCGCAAAAGGCCGGCTGGCAGGTGAGGGCGGAAGAGCGTTCCGATGGTGGATACAGATTGGTACTGACGAGATGATCTATCTTGACTATGCGGCGACCTCGTGGCCCAAGCCACCCGAGGTGCTACGCGCCATGACTGAGTTTCTGGAGCAGGCCGGGGGCAATCCCGGCCGCTCCGGCCATCGCCTGTCCATCGAAGCGGGACGGGTGGTGTACGAGACCCGCGAGCGGGTGGCGACGCTTTTCGATGCGCCCGATCCGCTGCGTGTGGTGCTGACTCCTAACGTCACCTATGCCATCAATATGGCGTTACACGGTCTGCTCGCGCCGGGGCACCATGTGGTGACCACCGGCATCGAGCACAATGCCGTCATGCGGCCGCTGCGCGCTCTGGAGCGGCGCGGCATCGACCTGACGGTGGTGCCCTGTGCGCCCGATGGAACCCTGAATATCGCCGATCTCCGCAGTGCCCTGCGTCCCGATACGCGATTGGTGACCGCTACCCATGCCTCCAACGTGATGGGCACTATTCTGCCGGTGGATGAGATCATCCGAGAGGCTCATGCTGTGGGCGCGCTGGTGCTGGTGGACGCCGCTCAGACGGCGGGGGCGCTACCCATCTCGCTGCGGCAGACGCCCATCGACCTGCTGGCCTTTACCGGCCACAAGGGCCTGCAGGGGCCGCCGGGTACCGGTGGATTGGTCGTTGCGGAGAATGTGGATGTGGCCGCGATGGAGCCGGTTGTATGCGGCGGCACCGGCAGTCATTCCGAGTTCGAGGAGCAGCCCACCATGCTCCCGGACCGCTTCGAGAGTGGCACACCCAACGGGCCGGGAATCGCCGGGCTGGGCGCCGCGCTGCAGGTGGTGCTGGAGCGTGGTGTGGAGGCGATTCGCGCTCATGAACTGGCTCTTACCCGGCGGCTGGTCGAAGGGCTCGCCGCCATTCCGGGGGTGACGGTGTATGGGCCGACGGACTATGCACAGCGTACCGCCACCGTATCGATTACCGTCGAGGGGTACTCTGTATCCGAGGTTGGTTTCATGCTGGATGAAGAGTATGATATCATGTGTCGAGTGGGGCTGCATTGCGCGCCGGCCGCTCATCGTACTCTGGGCACCTTTCCCGAGGGCACGGTGCGACTGGCGCCGGGCATGTTGACCCGCGAGGACGAGATCGACACGACCCTTCGGGCGATAGAGCGGATTGTGAGACGATGAGCGATCACGGCGTGTTGCTGTTTCATACAACCTCGGCTGCGTTACGCGCCGAAAAGCTGCTCAAAGAGGCGGGGTTCACCATCAAGTTGATCCCGGTGCCGCGCCAGTTTGCCAGCGATTGTGGCCTGGCGGTGCGCCTGGAGTGGGCGCACCTCGATGAGGCGCGATCGATCCTGGATGCCGCGCACGTGAGCATCGCCGCCGAGCATCGTCTTTGAGCCATCTCATGATACGGGGGAGCCGGTAAATGACCCAATTGTTGTACCAAACCGACAGCTATTTACGCGAATTCGAGGCGACCGTGGGCAAGGTCGATGCCGATCTGGGCGCGGTGGCGCTGGATCGTACCGCCTTTTATCCCGGTGGCGGCGGGCAGCCCTGCGATCAGGGCACGCTCAGGGTGGACGGCCGCGAATTGAACGTGAAGCAGATCAAGCGGCAAGGGGCCGACCTCTGGCATGTGGTAGACGGCGAATTGCCCGAGCCGGGCGCCGGAGTGGTGGGTACGCTCGACTGGGAGCGTCGTCACCGGTTGATGCGTACCCATACGGCGCTGCATATTCTGTGTGGCGTGGTGTGGCGTGACTATGGCGCGCAGGTGACGGGCGGCAATATGGAGCCGCTAAAGGGGCGCATGGATTTCGAGTTCGAGAATCTGCGCGCCGAACTGGTGCACGAGATCGAGGAAAAAGTGAACGCCGAAGTGGAAAAGGCGCTGGACGTGCGGGTGAAGATTCTGCCTCGCGAAGAGGCGTTCGAGATCCCCGATCTGATTCGCACCAAGATCAACCTGTTGCCCGAGGGCATTCGCGAGGTACGGGTGGTCGAGATCGTGGGGCTGGACCTGCAGGCAGACGGCGGCACCCATGTGGCCAACACCCGTGAGGTAGGGCGCGTGCGCGTTACCGATTACAAGAGCAAGGGACGCATCAACAAGCGCATCCATATCGCGCTGGACACCTGATTTCCGCATCCTATCCTGTCCGAGCCATCGAGAGGAGATTTATGCCCGCTATCGTGTCGCGCGACGTTGCCGTGGCTCTGGATATGTTCGGCTGCCCCAACCGCTGCCGGCATTGCTATCTCGGCCATCTGCCCAACGGGCGCATGGCCGAGGGTGATTTGCGTCGACTGGCCCGGATGTTCCGCGATTATGTGCGCTCCGGCGAGGATGCTCCGTTCTTCAACCGTCTGACGGTATTCTCCTGGTTTCGCGAGCCGGATTACGGCCCCGACTATTCCACGCTGTACACTCTGGAGAATGAGCTGAGCACTGCGGGCGCCCGGCGGTTCGAGCTGCTCAGCATCTGGCGCCTGGCCCGCGATCCGGGCTATGCGGTATGGGCCAGGCGTCTACAGACCGATACCTGCCAGATCAGCTTTTTCGGTGTGGGCGAGACGCAGGATTGGTTCTACGGGCGGCGAGGCGCCTGGCAGGATTGCCTCAAGGCTACCGAACGGCTTCTGGACGTGGGCATCAAGCCGCGCTGGCAGTTCTTTCTCACCCGACGCATACTGCCCGAGATCGATACGCTCATGCATCTGGTGGAGCGCATGCGATTGCCCCGGCGGGTCGAGGCGCTGGGCGGCACGTTCCAGATGTTCATTCACCCGCCGGGGCCCGATGGCGCGGCGCGACACATCGAGCATCTGCGGCCCACACCGGACGAGACCCGCGCTCTGCCGGCCGACCTCGTCGAGGCGAGCCGGGCTTACCTCGGGCGTGATCCTCTGTGGCAGACTGAGGCCGATCTGCTGGAGCAGATTCGGACGACCGAGCCACATTATCCCCACACCTACGCCTATCCTGAGCGCCTCTGCTTCTACGTGACGCGTGATTGGGATGTGTATTCGAACATGGGTACGCTGGATCCTTGGTGGCGGTTGGGCAACCTGTTGAGCGACGGGGTGGATGGTATCGTGCGCTGCTTCGAGCGCGATGGGTGCCCCGGGCTGCAGGTCGTCTATCATCTGTCGCCGCGCGATCTGGCCCGGCGATACGGCGATCCGAGCGGCACCCGGGTGTACAGTAACGCCGATGATCTGCTGGCCCTCTACCTGGCCCGCCACTGTGAATTGGCCCGAACGTGACGCATATCCTTGTTCAAGAAGGAGGAGATGTGGAAACGCTACACGATCATTGCATCGCCCGCATCGAATCGACTCAGGTGCCGTGCCGTTACCCTCGCGAGGTGGGCCTGAATGCCCGCCTTGGCGTTCACGGCACAGGCCCCGTCTCGTCGCTGTGTCGGGTAATCACCGATCGGGGTGCAGAGGGCCGGGGGCTCGCCCGCATCGCGCCTGAAGATGCCGCCGCGCTGATCGGCCGTCGGCTGGATGAACTGTTCGACCCGGCGGTGGGAGTGACGGCGCCCGAGGCGTTGCCGCTGGACCTTCCCCTGCACGACCTGGCCGGCGTCATTCTGGGACGGCCGGTGTATGCGCTGATGGGCCACCGGGGCCGCGTCGATGTGCCCTGCTATGACGGCGCCATCTATATGGACGATCTGCTCCCTGCAGAGGCTCCCCGAGGGCTCGCCGCCGTGCTGGAGAACTGTGCGGCCGATTATGCCCTGGGCTATCGGGCGTTCAAACTCAAGATCGGTCGTGGCCAGCGCTGGATGAGCCCGGAGGACGGTCTGCGGCGCGATATCGAGGTGACGCGGGCGGTGCGCGAAGTCTATCCCGAATGCGACATTCTGGTGGATGCGAACGACGGATATACCTGCGCCGGATTCTTCGACTATCTGGATGCGGTGGCCGATTGCGATCTGTTCTGGATCGAGGAGCCCTTTCCCGAAAATCGGGATGACCTGCGGCGCCTGCGTGAGTGCCTGACGCGGCGCAGTCCCAACACCCGTATCGCCGACGGTGAGTCGCGCCCTGATGTGCCCCAACTGCTCGAGCTGGCCCGCGAGGGGTTGGTGGATGTGTTGATCATGGATATTGTGGGGTACGGCTTTACCCCCTGGCGGGCGGTGATGCCCGAAATCGTCGCGGCGGGCGCTCTGGCCGCCCCGCACACCTGGGGCGATCCGCTCAAGACGCGCTACGCCGGCCATCTGGCCGCCGGATTGGGGCATGTGCTCACCCTGGAGGGGGTGCCCGGCTGCACCGAGAGAGTGGATTGGAGTGGTTATCGCCTGGATGCGGGCCGGCTGAGCGTGCCGGATCTCCCGGGTTTTGGCATGGGCCTGGTCGGCGCATCCGGTGCTTGACGTAACGTGTGCGCAGGTTCTGCCGAAAGCGCCGACCTCTCGGATCTGTGCAGTGCGATAGGGGCGTTTGACAGAGAGCCTCCGGGTTATTAGAATATGCCGGTAACTATGAACACAAAAGAGTCAGACTGTCGTCGCAACCATATATTTGCCGGTCTGGAAGCAGGGCAGCATGCCGGGAGGAGGGCACGGAAAGAACCGCCCATCGTATAGGCTGCTCATGCTCTGTTTGTGTGTTTCGGGGCCGGCGAAAAGCGCGGCCCCTTTTTTGTGTATTGCGGCAAGCCCACGATCTGGCGTTGTGGACCATCTATCAGAGGGATAAAAGTGGAAGAAACATCGCAACCTGGCGCCGAACCGGTCGATAGTCCGGCCAGTCGGCAGCAAAGACAACTTTCGAGCTCTGCCATCGAGTAACGATTCCCCATGGGGACCTCTTCCCCGCGACGGGCTTGCCCTCGCATGACATGGGGCTCGGCTCTCGATGGAGAGCTGCGATCCCGATAGTCACGAGGGAAGCATCATGGAGCGTACGATTATTGATCGTGCCCTCTTGCGCGTGCGCAAGCTGCTGGAAGGCGGCGAGGTAGATCGCGCCATCGACATCGTCGAGGCGCTGCTGCCTGCCGATCAGGCGCATGTGTTCGAGGAGCTAGAGCCTCAAGAGCGCAAGGCGTTGCTGCCGGAGCTCGAGGCCGAGGACGCCGCCGACATCCTGGAGGAGATGGATGACGAGGACGTCTCCGATCTGGTCTCTTATATCACCCCTTCCGAATTAGCATATATTCTGGACGAAATGGAGCCCGATAAGGCGGCCGATCTGCTGGGGGACCTGGACCCGGCCGTGAGGGCGACCATTCTGGCACAGATGGAGGATGCCGACGAGGTGCGTCCTCTACTGCTCTATCCCGACGAGACCGCGGGCGGCCTCATGACCTCCGAGTACCTGGCGTTCCCCGAGACCATGCGCGTCAGCCAGGTGTTGCAGGCTATTCGCGCGTGGCGCCCCAAAGGCCGCAAGACCCCCTATCTGTTCATCGTGGACAGGGCCGGGCGTTTTATCGGCGTTACCGACCCCTTTGAAGTATTACAGGCTTCTCCCGCGACGACTTTGAGCGAATTGGCGCGCCGGGATGTCGCCACGGTAGACGTATCCGCCGACCAGGAGGTGGCTGCGCGTACTCTGGCGCGGTACGAGCTGGAAGCCCTGCCCGTTGTAGACGATGACGGCCGTTTGGTGGGAATCATCGATGCGGACGACGCCATGGAGATTCTGGAGGAAGAAACCACCGAAGATATCTTTGACCGGGCGGCGCTCTCGGCCCTCGGCAGCCGTGAGCGGACACGCAGCGAAGTGCTGGTGCGTGGCCCTCTGTGGAGAATATGGCGCGTGCGATTGCCTTTCCTGATCATCACTCTGCTGGGCGGCTTGCTGGCGGGCATGGTGGTCCATCGTTTCGAGCGGGCTCTGGAGACGGTGACCGCTCTGGCCATTTTTATCCCCATCGTTATGGATATGGGCGGCAACGCCGGCACCCAGTCCTCAACCATATTCTCGCGGGCGCTGGTGTTGGGGCATATCAACCCGGGCAAATTCTGGCGTCACCTGTTGCGTGAGACGCTGGTCGGCCTGACCATCGGCGCCTTTGTCGGCGTGATCGCCGGAGTGATCGCCTCGGTCTGGCAGGGGATCCCGAGACTTGGATGGGTGGTGGGCACCTCTATCATGGTGACCATGACCATCGCGACCACATTGGGCTTTTTGATCCCTTATCTGCTATTCAAGCTCGGCGTGGATCAGGCGGCGGGCTCAGATCCCATTATCACGACCATCAAAGGTATCACCGGATTGATCATCTACTTTGTGCTGGCTTATCAGATGATGGGATACCTGTTCGATTGACACCCGATTGGCGGCAACTCGATCGTGGGGCGGCGCGTATCATTCGGCGGCCCGACGATCAATATGGCAGATGCCGGGACGATTAAATTCTGCTCGTAACAAGGAGCACCATGGATCTTGATATTATCGATCGCACGTTATGGCAGGTGCGCGAGCTACTGACGAACGACAATGTGGCCGGAGCGATCTACCTGATCAAAGGGCTGCTGCCGGCCGACCAGGCGGACGTGTTCGAGGATCTGGCGCCGGAGCAACAGCAAGCGCTGTTGCCCGAGATGGATCCAGACGAAGCGGCGGACATCCTGGAGGAGATGGAGGACGAGGCCGCCTCCGATCTGGCGTCGCAGATTGCACCGGAGATGCTGGCGTACATCGTAGACGAGATGGAGCCGGACGAGGCGGCAGATCTGCTGGGAGACCTGGACCCGGCGCTGAGCCAGGCGACGCTGGCGGCGATGGCCGAACCGGAGGATGTGAGGCCGCTGCTGTTGCACCCGGACGAGACGGCGGGGGGGCTGATGACCTCCGAGTATCTGGCCTATCCGCAACAGATGCGGGCGGGGCAGGTGCTGTCCGCCATTCGCCAGTGGCCGGTCAGAGGACACGATTCGGCA
>JBMNOI010000126.1:0-11248 GCA_050942995.1 Anaerolineae bacterium | reverse complement strand
TCGATGTCCTCTCCCATCGCCCATGCGGGGTGAAAATCCTCCACGATAAAGGTACGCCCCGTGTAGGTGGTCAGTTCGGCGCGGTGATAGGCGACCGACAAACCGTCCAGCCCGCGCAACGCATCGTGCAGCTCTTCCAACACGCTGTCGCGGGTTTCCCCGCGCACCAGACGCCGATCGAAACGCGTGGTGCAGCCCTCCGGCACCATCGACGTCCCCGGATAGGGCGACGACACGATCTCGACCAGTTCGTTCACGCCGCGGCCCAACAACTCGTCATGCGGTAAGGGGATGGCGCGCACCCGACTCACAGCGTCCAGCATGCGATAGACGGCATTGACCCCCGCCTCGGGTCGGGATGAATGAGCGGCGACACCCTGCGTCGTCAGCACCAAACCGCAACGCCCTTTGTGTCCGATCCCCAAACGCAATCCGGTCGGCTCACAAATCACAACCATGTCGGGGGCACACCGATCCAGAATATACCCTAACGCCAGCCCCTCGACCATCTCCTCTCCCACACTGGCCGACATCACCAGTGTGCCCCGCATCCCTCGCCGTCCGAGAGCCGCTACAGCCGGCACCGCCGCCGCCAGAGAGCCTTTGGTGTCGACGACGCCCCGCCCCCAGATGGCCCCGTTCTCAGATAGGCCTGCGAACGGCGGTCGGGTCCAGGATTCGGGCGATATGGCCGGCACCACATCCAGATGAGCGTCGATGAGCACCGTCGGTCCGGTCGACTCTCCTGTCATCACCCCGATCACACTGCCCAGATCGTCGCGTGCCACATGATCGTAGCCGAGCATGGCCATCTCTTCCGCCACCAAATCGGCCGCCGCCCCCTCCTGACCCGACAGGCTGGGGCGGCGCACCAGTTCGCGACATAGCGAAAGCACCTCCGATTCATAGCTCGTCTGCATCGAATCCCCTTCCCATCTCCCACGATCGAAAAAGGCATTACGACAGGCTCTCCGCCAGCGTCGAGCCCACCGGCTTTTGACAGCCCTCTATCGCCATGCTAGAATTCCCGGCTACCCCGGCACTACGGATCAATCGATCGGCGCTCAAGCGATGGGCCGTTTCATCTGCCGGCAACCGGGAACGGCTCGCGATCAACTCTCATCATCTACAGGACGAGTCTTATGCACCGATGCATTGAACGTACGCTCCTCATCGACGCAGATGATACATTGTGGGAAAACAATATCTACTATCTACAGTGCACTGCGCGATTCCAGGATCATATGGAAGCCCTGGGGTACGAGCGAGAGGCGGTTCGCGCCGCCCTCGACATTTGCGAGCACGAGATGATTCGCCGACACGGCTATGGACCGGCGGGTTATATCGCCGCGCTGGGCATCGTCTATGAGCGGCTACTCGGCGAACGCAATCTAAAGGCCGAGCCGGAAGATATCGCCCTCGTCCGCTCGTTTGGAGAAATGCTGCTAACGCCTCCCATCGTGCTCCGGCCCGGGGTTCAAGCCACGCTCAAGAGCCTGAACCCCAATTCGCATCTCGTCGTCGTGACCAAGGGCGATGAGGAAACCCAGCGCTCCAAGCTCGATCGCTCCGGCCTTTCTCCGTTGTTTGACGCCGTCTATATCGTTCCTGAAAAAGATGCGGTTACCTACCGGCGCATCGTCAACGAGCTGGATGTCGATCCGGAGGAAACCTGGATGGTGGGGAACAGCCCGAAATCGGATATTAATCCGGCGGTGGAGGCCGGTCTGGGGGCCATCCTGGTGCCCCACAGCCATACCTGGACGGCCGAGCACGAAGAGATCGCCAATCCCGAGCTGGTCACCACCCTGCATTGTTTCTCTGATCTGCTCGGCTTTTTCGGAGTAGACGCCTTGCCCTGAGCGTCGTCTCCGGTACCACCTCACAATTTCCCGCAGCCTCTTCTCAGGGGGCGGAGGCGTCGTCTGTCTCCCATTCCTCCATCTCAGAGGCCGGGGGCACAACCAGCACCTTATCGACACGGGCGCCGTCCATGTCGACGACTTCAAAGCGCATCCCCCTCCACTCGAACCCGTCGGCAACCGATGGGATGTGTTCCAGTTGCATAGTGACAAAGCCGGCCAGAGTCTGGTACAGCCCCAGATCCTCTTCCGGTAGCATCTCGATATCCAGCAGCTCCTTCAGATCATCGATGGGCAACATCCCGTCGATCAACCATGTGCCGTCGTCGCGCTGTACGGCCTGAGGCTCCTCAGGCTCGCCGGGCATGGGGATATCGCCCACAATGGCCTCCAGGATATCGGTCAGGGTGACGATACCCTGTACGCTGCCATATTCATCCACCACTAATGCGATCTGTGTGCTGGATACCTTGAACAGCTCCAGCACCTTGAGGGACGGCATCACTTCGGGGACAAAGAGCGGGGGCCGTAACAGAGCCTCCAGGTTGAACGGTTCACCCCTCATGCTCTGCAGCAGCATATCTTTGGCCTGCACCTGGCCCAAGACATTGTCCAGATCCCCTCGCGCCACAGGGAATCGGGAAAAGGGGCTGTCGGCCACTTTACGCCGCAGCTCCTCCGGTGGATCATCCAGATCGAGCCAGATCACATCAATACGGGGCGTCATCAATGCGCTGATACGGCGGTCGTCGAGCAGGAGCACCCGCTCCACCATGTTCTGCTCGGCTTTGTGAAAGATTCCCGCCGCCGTTCCTTGATCGATCAGCGCGCGGATCTCTTCCTCCGTCACCGGTAGCTCGACAGGAGTTTGCACTCCCAGAACGCGCAGAACGGCTTCGGTGGAAAAGCTCAGTAGCTGTACGATAGGGGCGGCAATGACCGAGAGAAAGCGCATGGGGCGGGCGATCGCTCGCGCCACCTGCTCCGGATTGTTCAACGCCAGCCGCTTGGGGACCAGTTCACCGAGCACGAGGGTCAGAAAAGTGATCAGTAACACGACCAGCACCAGCGACAGACTGTCGGCATACGGAGCCAGCCAGTCGATCGCCCGCAGATACCCGGTCAGTGTTCGGGAAAGTGTTGCGCCACCAAAAGCGCCGGCGAGGATGCCGATAAGGGTGATGCCGATCTGAATAGTAGAGAGAAAACGATTGGGGGTGCCGGCCAGATCCAGCGCTATCGCAGCGCCTTGATCGCCCTCTGCGGCGCGTTGCTGCAGGCGAACGCGCCGCGCCGACACGATCGCCAGCTCGGCCATGGCCAGCACACCATTAGCGAGAATGAGCAGCAAGATGATGATGACCTCAGTCGCGATACTCATGAGCCTGCCTCCCCCACCCGGGCAGAGTGTATTCTGCGTGAAGCATCATCATCCGATCCGCATCGAGTGAATCTGCCGCTCACGCCTCGGCCAGGTGGGTGGTACAAAATGGGCAACGGGTTGCCCCGAGAGGGATCTCCATATGACAATAGGCGCACTCTTTGGTCGTCGGTGCAGGCGCCACCTCGGGCTTGGGTAGTACCCGCGATATGGCCCGAATCAGGAAAAAGACGGCCAGTGCGATAATGAAAAAGCTGATCACCGTATTGACGAACTGGCCATATCGGAGAATAACGGCGCCGGCGTTTTGCGCGTTGGCCAGAGTCGTATAGGGTCCCACCGGATCCCCCGCTCGAAGCACGACGAACAGGTTGGAGAAATCCATCCTGCCGAGTATCAAGCCGATGGGCGGCATAATGATATCGTCTACCAGTGATCGAACGATCGCCGTAAACGCCGTTCCCACGGCAATACCGACGGCCATGTCCAGAACGTTCCCCCGCTGAACGAACTGGATAAATTCGCCCCACGTATTTCGTATGCGTTCGTTGTTCATCGAGTTGTCTCCATGTCACATCGTGTTGGTCGAACGGTCGCGCCGCCAAAAGCTCACAGATTATATGCCGAATCGTCATCATTTTCGCCTTCGCCCCCGGCGCCATACTGCTGCCGGTGAACGCGGCGCTCATCATACTGCGTGCGCGGCACTTTGCTTTCCGCCGGATGTCCGATGTAGGCCACTCCCAGAGGCAAGACGTGTCTGGGTAGACCCAGCGCCCTTGAAACACCTCGCCGAAAAAGGCCGACCGGATGAACACCGACCCAGACGCTGCCCAACCCAAGAGCCGTCGCCGTAAGCAGTATGTTCTCCATTGCTGCGCTACAATCCTGCACCCAGAAATCCCGTGCCGGCACAGGATAGGCGCGCCGCATGTTGCCGCACACCACAATGGCCAGAGGCGCATAATAGCGCCCGAATACCAGACGGCTTCGCAATCTGGCCAGGATACGGGGATCAGATACCACAACAAACTCCCACGGCCTGCGATTACTCGCCGAGGGCGCCGCCATAGCCGCTTTCAGCAAACAGTCGATATCCTCCTCGCTCACCGGCTCGTCGGTGAATTTTCGAATACTGCGCCGTGCTGTGATCCAGGCCAGCGCCGCCGCACGGCGATCTGCATCTGTCGTCTCGGTCATGGCATTCTATCCTTTCACCGTCCTCTATACATAGCATACACCCAAAAGCAGGTGTCGGGCAAGAGGTCATCCGTCCGGCCGATCCTGCCTTTGCTTTTTGCCGTCCCTGTCGTATACTTGAGGTCGCGTCCGAGCGAGGAGGTTCCTCGTCGGCCATACGATACGTGGAGGGAGAACCATGCGCATTGCCGTAACGGGCAGCAAGGGGCAGTTGGGGGTGGCACTGCAAAAAGCGCTTGCCCACGATGAATTGCTCCTCATGGATCTGCCGGAGCACGATATCACCGATCTCTCGGCCACTCTGGCCACCCTGGCCGATTTCAAGCCCGATGTCACCATTCATGGCGCCGCCATGACCGATGTAGACGGCTGCGAGCGAGACCCCGATCTGGCCTATCGGGTCAATGTGCTCGGCACGCGCAATATCGCCGTAGCCGCCCATCGCGTGGGCTCTGCTGTGGCGTACATCAGCACCGATTACGTGTTTGACGGCCTCAAGCCCGAGCCATATCGCGAGTACGATGAGACCAACCCGCTCAGCGTATACGCGCGGACTAAATGGATCGGCGAACAAGTCGTGCGCCAGATGGCTCCCGAACACTATATCGTCCGCGTCGCCTGGCTGTATGGCGCCGGGCCACGCAATTTTGTGCGCACGGTGCTCCGCCTGGGCCGGGAGCAAGACACGATCCATATGGTCACGGATGAAGTGGGCTCTCCCACCTACGCGGCCGACGCCGCACAGGCACTGGCGCGGCTCATACAGCAGCCCGCCTACGGCACCTATCAACTACCCAATGCCGGCGTCTGCTCGCGCTACGAGTGGGCGCAAGAGATTCTGCGGTTGACAGGGAATACCCGGGTAGAGCTGGTGCCCACGCAGAACTATCAACGCGCCGCGCGTGTGCCCAAACGCGTCGAAATGATAAACTTTTTCGGCGCCGAACTGGGCATCGTCATGCGGCCGTGGCAGGAGGCCCTGGTCGAATATCTGGAAACCGGTGAGGCCCATGGCTGACGATGCAGGGCGCGACATGCCCCGCCCGGAAGCGCCTCGCGCTTCCATCATCATCCCGAACTGGAACGGGCTGGATCTGCTGCGCCCCTGCCTGAATTCGTTGCGCAAGCAGACGACGACCGATTTCGAGGTGATCGTCGTCGATAACGCCTCGACCGACGGCTCCGTCAGCGTTCTCGCCGACGAATTCCCCGAAGTGCGTGTGCTGCCGCTGACCACCAACGGGGGCTACTCTGGCGGCTGTAACGCCGGAATTCGCGCCGCGCGGGGCGAAATTCTCGTCATGCTCAACAACGACACCGAGGTCGATCCCGCCTGGATCGAGACTCTGGTCGATGCGCTGGATCGCCATCCCGAGGCGGGCTCGGCGGCCTCGCGCATGATGATCTATAGCAAGCCGGGTATTCTGCATTCGGCGGGCGACCTGATGCGGCGAGATGGCACCCCCGACTCTCGGGGAGTGTGGACGCCCTACGGCCCCCCGTTCGACCGCGAAGAGTATGTGTTCGGCGGTTGCGGCGGCGCAACGGCGTATCGCCGAAGCATGCTGGAAGAGATCGGCGCTTTCGAAGAGCGCTTTTTCATGTATTGTGAGGATGTGGATCTGAACTGGCGCGCTCAACTGGCCGGCTACAAATGCATCTATGTGCCGGAAGCGGTGGTCTATCACCATCTCAGCGCCACCGGGGGGGGAACGCTAGCCAGCTACTATGTGGGCCGCAACACACTGTGGGTCATCGCCCGCTGCTATCCCGGCTCTTTATTGCGTCGCCACTGGCATCACATCCTCAAGGGGCAATGGACGGTTGCCTGGAGCGCCCTGCGGGCCTGGCGTGGCGCCAGCGCACGGGCGAGATTACGCGGACAACTGGCCGGCCTGCTCACCTGGCCGCGCTGGATGGGCGTTCGTCGCGTCATCCAGCGGCAACGCCGGGTAACCGATGAGTATATCGCGTCGATCCTGAGCGATGGATAAACGGGCCTCACCCCCCCGACCGATATTCCGATCTTGCGAGACATACTGACCTGAGGAGAGCTGCGTGGACAATCCCTATATCTCTGTCATCGTGCCATGCTACAACGAGAGCGAGAACCTCCGCGGCGGTGTGCTCGATGAGATGCAGGCCTATCTCGATGCCCAGAACTATGCCTACGAGGTCATTGTCTCTGACGACGGCAGCACCGATGATAGTCGCCAGATCGTTCGGGAGGCCGTTGCCGACAAACCCCACTTTCGCCTGCAAGAGAATCCCCACGGCGGCAAACCGTCGGCGGTGTGGTACGGCATTCAGGCGGCCCGCGGTGAGATCATCCTTTTTACCGACATGGACCAGTCTACGCCCATCGATCAGCTCGAACGGCTTTTGCCCCTGTTCGAACAGGGGTACGACGTCGTCATCGGCTCCCGAGGGTTCGAGCGGGCCAACTTTCCGCTGCATCGTCGTATCGGCTCGGCAATATTCCGCACATTTCGGCGGCTCTTCCTGCTTCGAAATATCTCGGATACCCAATGCGGCTTTAAAGCCATGCGCATCGGCGTGGCCCGCGAGGTGTTTCCCCTGCTCGAGCCGATCCGTGCCCAGAGCCACGTGACCGGCTGGAAGGTCACGGCGTTCGATGTCGAATTGCTCTTTCTGGCCGAACGCGCCGGCTATCGCGTGGGTGAGGTGGTCGTCACCTGGAGCAACCGCGATCTGGCCCGGGGCAAGCGCAAGAGCTACATCGGCGAGTCCAAAGAGATGGCGGCGCAGGTGTTACGCGTCAAGCTCAACGCATGGCGCGGTGTTTATGATGCGCTCGATCACGTGCAGCGCAACCCCTCTAGTTGACGGTATTCCTCGAGATTCGTAGAATGAATTCAGTTCCGTTCAATTTCTGGAGAGTTATCGTGTCTCGCACAATTTCGACCGAGTTCGGATCAGGTGTTCCATCGCCCTCCTTAACGGGCAGGCACCCCTCCGGCGATGCCACATTTTGGGCCGCGCATCGTCGAATTTGTGCTGCCGCAAAGGGCCATATGGGGGGCCCTACCCCCGAATCATAAAATCCTCAACCGGTTGTTTTTGTTTATCCCTGTGTTTCCTGCTCGTAGCCTCGACCCTGCCCGACGACCTGTGCCGGTGGGCAGCCGTCGAGATATGCAACCCGCTATGATAGGAGTGGCATGAAGAACAAGATCCTGGTCGGCGTGGCCTGGCCGTACGCCAACTCTCCGCTGCACCTTGGGCAGCTCGCCGGCGCCTATATTCCGCCGGATATTTTCGCCCGCTATCATCGATTGCGAGGCAATGATGTGCTGATGGTATCCGGCTCGGACACCCATGGAACGCCCATTACCGTCACCGCCCGCCGAGACGGCATCACGCCGAAAGAGGTCGTCGACCGCTATCACCCGGGCTTTATTCAGGCGTTTCTGGGTCTGGGCATCTCTTTCGACCTGTTCACGCACACCGATACAGAAAACCATTGGGCCGTTACCACCGATCTGTTCCTGCGGCTTCGGGAAAAGGGCTATGTCTTTACCGAGGTAACGCGGGCGCTCTATTGCCCGCAATGCGAGCGGTTTCTGCCCGACCGGTACGTAGAGGGCACCTGCCCCTTCTGTGGCTATGAGGATGCCCGTGGCGACCAGTGCGACCGCTGTGGAAAACCTCTGGATGCGCTGGAGCTGATCAACCCTCGCTGCAAGTTCTGCGGAACCACACCCGAGGTACGGGATACCGAGCACTTTTTCCTCGATCTGTCCCAGTTCAACGAGCCGTTGAAAGAGTGGGTCAGCCAACAGCCCCACTGGCGCCCCAATGTGCGCAACTTTACGATGAACTTGCTCAACGAGGGGTTGCTGCCCCGCGCCATCACCCGCGATATCGACTGGGGCATCCCGGTGCCGGTGGAAGGCTATTCTGACAAGCGCATCTATGTCTGGTTCGATGCCGTCATCGGCTACCTGTCTGCGTCCATCGAGTGGTCACAGAATCGTGAAACACCCGATGCCTGGCACGCCTGGTGGGACGAGGATGCCGATGTCCGCTCTTACTACTTTGTGGGCAAAGATAATATCTTTTTCCATACGCTCATCTGGCCGGCCATGCTCATGGGCTATGGCGATCGAAAGCTGCCTTATGACGTGCCCGCAAACGAGTATCTGACGCTGGAAGGGCAAAAGTTCTCTTCGAGCCGTGGGTGGGCGGTATGGGCGCCCGATTACCTGTCGCGTTACGATCCGGACCCGCTGCGTTACTATCTGACGGTCCATGCGCCGGAAACGTCCGATTCGGACTTTTCCTGGCAAGAGTTCCTCGACCGCAATAATAACGAGCTGGTGGGCACATGGGGCAACCTGGCGCATCGTATGCTCACCTTTGCCGGAAAGAATTTCGACGGCGTGGTCCCTCAACCCGGCGAGTTGATCGACATTGACCACGAGATCATTCGACAGGTCGATGCCACCTTTGATCCGGTGGCCGCCGATATCGAGGCATGTCGCTTCCGCGCGGCGCTGAGCAAGGTCATGGCCGCCGCCCGCGAAGCCAACCGCTACCTGGACGTTGCCGCGCCATGGAAGGCGCTCAAGACCGATCGCCAGCGGGCGGCTACCGCCACCTATGTCGCGTTGCGCGCCATCGCTTCTCTCAAGATCCTCTTTTCGCCGTTCCTGCCCTTCTCCAGCCAGGCACTGCACGAGTATCTGGGCTATGAGGGGAGTATCGCCGGATCGCAGCGCACCGAAGAGATACAGGAAGAGGATTCGAGCCACCTGACCCTCACCTACGACCGTCCCTGGACCCATGACCTCTGGGTTCCCAGTGATCTACAACCCGGGCAAAAACTCGGCACACCGAAACCGCTGTTCCGCAAGCTGGACGAATCGATTGTGGAAGAAGAGTTGGCCCGGCTACGCGGCGAAATTCAGTAACCTGCAAGAGGGCGGCACGCGCAAACGTACCGCCCTCTTTTGCAACACCCCATAGATATGCGAACGTCTATGCCCCATACTCGAACAGATCGCCGAGAAAAGAGCATATATCGCGCAGCGTTGTGGCTGATCATCGCCGTCTATCTCGCCATCGGCACCCTCTATGCCATCGAAACGCCGGCGTGGCAGGTACCTGATGAGCCGGCTCACTATAATTATGTAAAATTCATAGCCGAGCACGGCCGCCTGCCCGAATTGCAGCCCGGCGACTATCCCGCGGATTATCTGGAAGAGATCAAGGCGCGCCGCTTCCCCTCCGACATGTCGATCGAGCCCATCCGGTACGAGGCGCACCAGCCTCCGCTTTACTACCTGACGGCAGCGTTCGTCTACCGGCTGGTCGATCTGTTGCCCGGTGGCCGCCATCTGCTGGCACTTCGTCTGTTGTCGCTCTTGTATGGGGTGGGCGCTCTGGCGACCGGCTGCCTTCTCATCCGGCGCCTTTTGCCCCATGCGCCCCTGCTGGCGCTGGGCACCGTGGCCTTTGCCGCCACTCTGCCCATGCACATCGCCATGTCGGCCGCAGTGAATAGCGATTCGCTGGCGATATGGCTTCTGAGCTCAATCGTCCTCGTCGTCGTGTCACCCGGAACTCGGCGATGGACGTTGCGTCGAACCGCAGCGCTGGGACTGCTGCTGGGGCTGGCTTTTCTTACCAAGATGCAAAGCTATGTGGGATTCGGCGTGGCGCTGGCCGCCCTCGCCTGGGATACCCTGTGGCCGGGCGATGACCGGACGGCGCCGAATGGGCGCCTCGCTCTGGGAAGGGCGGCGTTGATGCTCGGTGTTGCCCTGGCCGTGGCCTCACCCTGGTTATTGCGCAACATCCAGACTTATGGCCTCGATGATCCACTGGCGATGGCCCGTCATGATACCGTAGTCGAGGGGCAGCTCACCACGCGCGAATTCCTGGCCACGTCGGGCCCGATGATGCTGGCATGGAGCCTGGCACAGACCACGTTTCGCAGCTTCTGGGGGCAGTTTGGCTGGATGGGCGTCGTACTGGACGAGCGCATCTATCGCGCGCTCTTTCTCGTCAGCACCATCGCCGGGGGTGGCCTGCTGTTGCGGATTGCCCGTGCCGTAAGAGATTGGCGAAGGGATCGTGAGCTTTTCTCGGCCGAGATGCGCCGTGGCCTGGCGCTCCTGACCCTCTGGCTGGCCCTCACCGCGTTGGGCTATCTCTGGTGGAACGTTAAATTTGTACAACATCAAGGGCGCTACCTGTTCCCCGCCCTGGTGCCCATCGGCCTGGCCTTTACCGTCGGATTGCGTGAAGCGCTGACGCGTTCGGCGCAGCCTGTGGCCGTCGCCCTGGCCGTTGGAGCGCTGGCGTTACTGGCTCTGGGGCTCGTCACAGGAGATATCAGGGCCTTTACCACGGCGATGCTCGCCGCGGCCAGCATGGCGATAGTGGCGGGGGCCCTGCTGGAGAGACGATGGACCGGCTCGACTCTGGCGCTCTATTACGGCGGCATGGCCGGCTTTGCATTGATCTGTCTGTATCTCTATATTGTGCCCTGGCTCACCCCATAAGAGGGGCCGGGAGAGAAATAGAACAGGGCGGGGAGTCTTTCCCCGCCCTGTTTTCATGCCCCAACTTGTGCAGACTAGTACTCCGGTCCTGCCGGTGCCGCAGGCTCGGGCTCGGGGATGTCGGTGATGAGCGCCTCGGTGGAGAGGATCATCGCCGCGATCGAGGCCGCGTTCTCGACCGCCGACCGCGTCACCTTGGCCGGGTCGATGATGCCCGCCTTGAACATGTCCACGTACTCGTCGCGCATCACGTCGTAGCCGATGGCCATGTCGTT
>JBMNOI010000005.1:0-51813 GCA_050942995.1 Anaerolineae bacterium | reverse complement strand
ACCTTGGTGATCGCAGCCGTCAACGACGTCTTGCCGTGGTCCACGTGCCCGATGGTGCCCACGTTTACGTGCGGCTTGGTCCGCTCGAATACCTTCTTGCCCATGCCGGCTCTCCTTTCCAATGGAAACACTCGGAGTGTTATTTGTTAGCCTGCCCGCAGGCGCAAACGTTCTAAGTATACAGAACCGACGTCGTTTGCCAAATAGACCCACTAAGGGTGCCAGACGTCACACCAACAGGCAGTGTGAACGGCCGGCATAAGCCCGCCGCACACAGTTCCTATCATCAAACAACGATCAGGGAACCGCGTGTGGAGCCCCAACTCGGGGGGCTACGAACTAGGTGTAAAGAGGTCCCCCTAGAATGCGCTCGGCCACGTTTTCGGGTACCGGCGCATAGTAGTCGAACTCCATGGTGAACGCACCCCGCCCCTGCGTTACCGAGCGAATGTCGGTCGCATAACCAAACATCTCGGCGAGAGGCACATGCCCCCGAATGGTCTGCATGCCGCCCGGCGAAGGGGCCATGCCATCGATCTCGCCGCGCCGCGCGTTGATGTCTCCGATGACGTCACCGGTATTCTCGTCAGGCACGATCACTTCCAGCTTCATGATCGGCTCCAGCAAAACCGGTCGCGCCTGCTGAACGGCTCGGTTAAAGGCGATCGATGTGGCGCTATGAAACGCCGCCTCGGATGCTTCCCCTTCAACAAACGCCCCGTCCACCAGCGTCGCCTGAACATCAACCATCGGGTAACCGGCCAGCACCCCACCGGCCATCGACTCGCGCGCCGACGTCTCGATGATGGGCACAAACTCTTCGGGAATCACTTCCGGCGGAGCCTGATTCTGAAAGGCAAACCCCTGCCCCTTGGGCAACGGTGCCAGTTCGAGCACCACCCGTGCATACTGTGATTTGCCCGCCCGCGGGATGGTCAACTCACCCTCGGCCCTGGCCGAACGGGTGATGGTCTCGCGATAGGCCACTTGAGGTCGCCCCACCTTGGCCCACACCTTGAATTCACGCACCAGACGCTCTACCAGGATATCGAGGTGCAATTCTCCCATACCCGAGATAATCGTCTGGCCCGTATTCTCATCGGTGCGGATCCTGAAGGTTGGATCTTCCTCGGCCAGGCTCTGCAAAGCGGCGGCCAGCTTGTGCTCATCCGCTGCCGTGCGTGGCTCGACGGCCACATAGATCACCGGCTCGGGGAATGTGATCGACTCGAGCACTACCGGCCGAGACGGATCGCACAGCGTGTCCCCGGTAAAGGTGAACTTGAGCCCGCCCACCGCGACGATCTCGCCGGCCGAGGCCGAATCGACATCCTCACGACGGTTGGCATACATCTGCAAGAGTCGACCGATGCGTTCTTTTTTCGACTTGGGGGAGTTAAATACGGAGGAATTTGAGCGTAAAACACCGGAGTAGATGCGCATATAAGCCAAACTGCCGACAAAGGGGTCCGAGACAATCTTGAACACCAATGCCGACAAAGGCTCGCTTGCGTCTGCATGACGCACTACCTTCTCGTTCGTCTGTGGATGCACTCCTTCGATAGAGGGCACATCCAAAGGCGAGGGGAGGTAATCTACGATGGCATCCAGAACCGGCTGTACGCCCTTGTTGCGCAGCGAAGCCCCCGCCAGAACCGGCACCAGCCGGCCCGACAACGTGGCATTGCGTAACCCGCCGCGCAGCTCCTCCGGACTCAACTCCTCACCTTCAAGGTACTTGTCGAGCAAGACATCATCTGTCTCTGCGATGGCCTCGACCAGCACCTCTCGCTTCTCCAGCACCAGATTCTGCAACTCGTCGGGAATCTCGACCGCTTTCGGTTCCACTCCCAGCTCGTCGCTAAAGATCCATGCCTTCATGTCGATCAGATCGACCACTCCGGCGAATGAGGATTCGACCCCGATGGGCACCTGTATCGCCACAGGCACAGTTTCCAGGCGCTCTCGAATCATGTCGATGCAGCGCCAGAAATCGGCTCCTATCCTATCCATCTTGTTAATAAAACAGATTCGCGGAACGTGAAAGCGATCCGCCTGCCGCCAGACCGTTTCGGACTGGGGCTCTACCCCATGGACTGCGTCAAAGACGACCACGCCGCCATCCAACACCCGCAGGCTGCGCTGAACCTCAGCGGTAAAGTCGATGTGCCCTGGAGTATCGATAATGTTAATGCGATGCTCGCGCCAGTAACAGCTTACGGCAGCCGACACGATGGTAATACCGCGTTCCCGTTCCTGCTCCATCCAGTCGGTGATGGTGGTTCCCTCATCGACGTTTCCCAACCGATATGTCCGGCCGGTATAGAACAGGATGCGCTCCGTCGTTGTCGTCTTGCCCGCATCGATATGCGCAATGATACCGATATTACGGATTCGCTCAAGCGGATATTCGCCAGCCACTATTCACTCCACCTTCTTGTGTTCTCGAGCACACACAAGATCCTTGCAAAGCGCGAACGTCCGCCATGGCGAATGCCGCCTTACGGCATATCGCCGCCCAACAAGGCGGGCTACCACCGGTAATGTGCAAAGGCCCTGTTCGCCTCGGCCATACGATGCGCCTCTTCCCGACGCCGAATGGCAGAACCCGTGTTCTGCGATGCGTCGATCAGCTCGTTGGCCAGTTTCTCTACAAAGGTCTTGCCCGGTCGCGCACGCGCCGCCGCCAACGTCCAGCGGATGGCCAGAGACGTGCGCCGGTGTGCAGAGACTTCGACCGGCACCTGATATGTCGCGCCACCCACGCGCCGTGGCTTGACCTCAACCATGGGCGATGCATTCCGAATCGCCTGCTCAAAGGTCTCTAGCGGATCTTTGTTGCTGCGCTCGGCGATGAGGTCAAACGCATCGTACACGATACGCTGAGCCAGGCTCTTTTTTCCGTCCCTCATCACTTTATTGATAAAGACGGAGACTAATTCGCTGTTATACTTGAGATCCGGCTGTACAACTCGTCGAGCCGGCCGGTAACGTCTCGGCATACTTGCCTCCTCCAATCACAGAGCTTGCGTCGCACGAGCCTCACCAAACGGGCTCGACCGGAAACCCCTCCGTCCAACGCGCCGCATTAGCTCCTGGGTCGCTTGGTTCCATACTGGGAACGGCCACGGCCGCGCCCCTCGACGCCGGCTGCGTCAAGCGCGCCCCTCACGATGTGATAGCGAACACCGGGCAGATCCCGCACACGACCTCCCTGCACCAACACCACCGAGTGCTCCTGCAGGTTGTGCCCTTCGCCGGGAATATAAGCGGTGACTTCGATGCCGTTCGAAAGCCGCACTCTGGCGATCTTGCGCAGAGCCGAATTCGGCTTCTTGGGCGTCATTGTACGCACCTGCGTGCATACGCCACGACGCTGGGGAGACCCTTGCTGGGATTGAGTCATCCGGCCCTTGAGCGAGTTATACGAAAAGCTCAGCGCCGGTGATTTAGACTTTTTCTTGCTTGATTTGCGCTTATTGCGTATTAGCTGGTTAACAGTTGGCAAAATTTCCCTCCTTACAGGTTATGTGAGCCTTATCTTGACTCGCGAAATATGATTATATCATCGACCTCAAAGCTTGTCAAAGACCCTGCACAAAACCGTTTGCCTCCGCCCATTTGCGGCGGGCCCGATATTCGTGCACATAACACGCTTCGGCGCAAATCGTGCGCCGAAGCGTGTTGTCAACGATATAACGCGCACTCGAAGAGGTCGCGTCTATGTTTATGAAGAGGGGCCGAACCCCAGACCAAAGCCCAGGTTGGGCAATACGTCCGCCGCCTCTTCGTGGCCGAACTGGAGGCTGTCACCCTTTTCGTTACGCACCTCAACCGAGAGCCCCAGAGCCTGAAGCTCTTTGATAAGCACCCGGAACGACTCGGGAATACCAAAGCCGCTGATGGGCTCACCCTTGACGATGGCCTCGTAGGTCTTGACCCGGCCGGTCACATCATCCGACTTGATGGTCAGCATCTCTTGCAGGGTATAGGCCGCGCCGTAGGCCTCCAGTGCCCATACCTCCATCTCGCCAAAGCGCTGGCCGCCAAACTGAGCCTTACCGCCCAGCGGCTGCTGCGTAACCAGCGAGTACGGGCCGGTAGAGCGTGCGTGAACCTTGTCCTGCACCAGGTGGGCCAGTTTGAGCATATAGATAACACCCACCGTCACCGGCTGCTCGAACGGCTCACCCGTTTTACCGTCATACAGCACCATCTTGCCGGATGTAGGCAGGGGCAGGTTCCTCTCCCGCCCGAGCTCCAGAGCACGGACCGTCACCTCGTCAAAGGAGAGACCGTCGACCGACTCGCCCTCATCGCTCAGCCACTGCCGCAGGCAGACCTCACGGGCCAGGTCGTCCGCGCGTGCCCGCTCAGAGTTCGCCATCCGTGTATCCTCATACACCATGACCTCGTCCGCGTCATAACCCCTCTCGACCAGCCAGTAGCGCAGCCAGGTGCGCCGCGAACGAATGCGATCGGCCAGTACCCGCTCGACCTCATCAAACGACAGGCCCTGCTCGCTCAGGAACTCGCCCAGATAGATCGCGCGGGCCTCTTCGTCATCGCGCAGGTTCTGAATGTCGATCTCTTGCTCGCTCAGCCATTCCCAGGAGCGCTCGCCGAGATCGCTCCATGCGCGATCGATAAGCCATGCCCTGGCCAGCTCGGCGGCAATCTCATCCTCGCTGGCGCCGTCAGCTACGGGCGTCATCACACGAAAGCCCAGGCGATCGGCGGCCCAGCCCAGGTGCGTTTCCAACACCTGGCCGACATTCATACGGCCCGGCACACCCAGCGGGTTGAGGATGATCTCAACCGGCGTGCCATCATCCAGATAGGGCATATCCTCGATGGGCACCACCCGCGAGATCACGCCCTTGTTGCCGTGGCGACCGGCCATCTTGTCGCCCTCGGTGAGCTTGCGGCGCTGCGCCACACTCACCCGCACCATGGTCTCGACGCCGGCGGCCATATCGCGATGCTCGTCGCGAGTAAAGACCCGCACGTCCACCACTTTGCCCTCTTCACCGTGGGGCAGGCGCAGAGACGAGTCGCGCACTTCGCGCGCCTTTTCGCCAAAGATCGCCCGCAACAGCTTTTCCTCAGGCGTCAGCTCGGTTTCTCCCTTGGGGGTAATCTTGCCGACCAGGATGTCGCCCGAGCGAACCTCGGCGCCTACATAGATGATGCCTTCCTCATCCAGATTCTGCAGCGCCTCTTCACCCACGTTGGGGATATCCCGGGTGATCTCTTCCGGCCCCAGCTTGGTGTCGCGCGCTTCGATATCGTGCTTCTCGATATGGATGGAAGTGAACTTGTCCTGGCGTACCAGGGCCTCGCTGACCAGGATGGCGTCCTCAAAGTTACCACCTTCCCACGACATGAACGCGCACAGCACGTTCTGCCCCAGAGCCAGCTCACCCTTTTCGGTCGATGATGTATCGGCGATGATGTCGCCCGGCTTGACCTTGTCGCCCTTGTTCACCGACGGGCGCTGGTCGATACAGGTAGACTGGTTCGAGCGATTGAACTTGCGCAGATCGTACACCTCAGGGCCGTTCTGCCCCTGAATGACGATGCGGTTGCCCGATACGCTCACCACGTCGCCCTCGGACTGGGCCGTGACGACATGGCCCGAATCCAGCGCGGCATACAGCTCCATACCCGTACCGATGACGGGCGCCTCGGGCGCCACCAGCGGCACCGCCTGGCGCTGCATGTTCGAACCCATCAGGGCGCGGTTGGCGTCATCATGCTCCAGGAAAGGAATCAGCGCCGCCGATATACCCACCACCTGCTTGGGCGAAACGTCCATATACGAGACGCGGTCTACCGTCTCGATGAGGAACTTGTCGAACACGCGGGCCGACACACGGTCGTCGACAAACTGTCCCAGCTCGTCGATATCCGTGTTCGCCTGAGCGATAACGTAATGCTCTTCCTCATCGGCCGAGAGATATTCCACCTCGGCGGTCACAAACGACTGAACGCGATACTGCTCTTTGTCGATCTGAGCCAGTCGCTCGGCCAGCGGCTGATCGACCACCGTCCCGGGCTCGGCGATCACCTCACCCGTTTCGGGATCCACCACCCGCTCGCGAAGCCGACGCCCCAGTAGCGCCGCCGGATCGTTGGGCACCACCCGTGACACGCGGCGATAGGGTGTCTCTACAAAGCCAAACTCATTTACCTCAGCGTATGTGGCCAGACGGCCGATCAGGCCGATATTGGGGCCTTCCGGCGTCTCGATGGGGCAGATGCGCCCATAGTGCGAATAGTGCACGTCACGCACGTCAAAGCCGGCCCGTTCACGCTTGAGGCCGCCGGGCCCCAAAGCGGAAAGGGTTCGCTTGTGGGTCAGCTCATCCAACGGGTTGGTCTGCGTCATAAACTGGGAGAGCTGGCTGCCGCCAAAGAATTCGCGGATCACCGCCACCACAGGACGCACGTTAACCAGCGAGATGGGCGAAAGCTGGTCTGGGTCGCGAATGCTCATGCGCTCGCGTACCACACGCTCCATGCGAAGGAATCCGACGCGGAGCTGATTCTGAATCAGCTCGCCCACCGTCTTGGCCCGACGATTGCCCAGATGGTCGATATCGTCGGGATCCTCAACGCCGTTGTTCACCTGGATGATCCGCTGTACCAGATGGACCAGGTCACGCTTGGTGAGGGTGCGATGCCGCACAGGCACGTCGAGCCCCAGTCGGCGGCTGACCTTGTAGCGCCCCACTTTGCCCAGGTCATAGCGACGTGGACTGAAGAAGAGCGACTCCAGGTAGCTCTTGGCGTTCTCGAACGTCGCCGGGTCGCCGGGTCGCATGCGCCGGTAAAACTCGGACAACGCCTCTTCCGCCGTCGTGGTGCTATCGGTCTCGAGGGTAGACTGGATGTAAAGATGCTCGGGCATATTGTCGACCATCTCGAACAGTTCGAGCAGCTCTTCATCCGAGCCTTTTTCGATATTGACATCATCGATGCCATCGGATACCACGCCCAAGGCGCGCAGCAGCACCGTCACCGGAATCTTGCGCTTGCGATCCACCTTGACCGAGATCACGTCGCGGCGGCTGGTCTCGAACTCGAGCCATGCGCCCCGATCGGGAATCAGCTTGGCCATACAGAGCTGCCGCCCCGTGGTGCGATCCTCTTCCACAGTAAAATAGGCGCCCGGCGAGCGAATCAACTGGCTTACGACCACGCGTTCGGCGCCGTTGATCAAAAAGGTGGCGTTATCGGTCATAATGGGGAAATCCCCCATATAGACCTCCTGGACGACCGGCTGGTCCGTCTCGCGGTTATACAGCAACACCTTGACGTACAGCGGCGCGGCATATGTGGCATCGCGTTCGCGACACTCTTCCTCGGTATAGACCGGATCGGCGAATCGGTAGCCCAGGCCCCACTCTTGATTCAAGTCATCATCGTAACCGGGGAAGTGGAGCTCCAGCGCCTTGTTAAAGCTAACAATCGGCGAAATTTCGTCAAAAAGTTCGCGTAATCCATCTGACAGAAACCATTCAAATGACTCGAGCTGTGTTTTGATCAGATCGGGAATTTCGATTACATCACTAATATCTGCATAAGACTTGCGCCGTGAAGCCGCATGGTTACTCGGCAAGCTGCGCGTGATTCCCGAAAATACCATGAGATATTCATCTCCTTTATAAAGACGCATCAAACCCGAGACGACACAAACAGTCACTCAATCCGCAAGCACGCATACGGTACCGGTGGATGGTGGAATTGTCGAGATCGCGTTGGTGGACTGACGGCTAACGCCCTACAGAACATCAACGAGCGGCCACGCCTCAAGACATTCTTTCGGCTGCCGCTCTCTCGCCAAGGGATCGAATTAGAGGTTGGTCTCCCCCGAACACGTTACATATACAAATTGAGGAGTGAGGCCCAGTGAGATAGTATACTGCCCCGGGCGAATTGACACATTAGCAGCATGCCATTATACCACGTTATTTACCCGTGTCAAATCACCCGACGAATACAAGAGTTCGGCGAGTAGAGCGCATCTTCCCCATCACCCGGCATCCCCTTGAGAAAACTAAAGCGCCAGAGCCACATGGGCTGCCCTGGCGCCCGACATGTCGATGAGCCCTTGCCGGTCTCTTGCCACGCCACACAGGCGCGGCGCCCCTACCCGCAACCAGAACGCGAACGATCTAGTTCGTAGAGGCGCCTCGCTTGATCATTTCGTCCACCTCACGCTGCAAAGTCTCCAGGTCGGCAAACGAGCGGTATACCGAGGCAAACCGCACATACGCCACCCCATCGATTTCGCGCAGGTGATCCATCACCAACTCGCCAATCGTGCGGCTCGGCACTTCAGACTGGCCCAACCCGTATAGCTTGGACTCGATCTGCGACACCATCGTCTCGATGGTTTCGCTCGTGATGGGGCGCTTTGCACAGGCCTTCCAGATACCGTCCAGCAGCTTTTGCCGGTCAAACACCTCACGGCGCCCATCTTGTTTGACCACTAACAGGTGCACCTTGGCCACCTGCTCGTAGGTAGTATAGCGCTGCTGACAGGCCTGACATTCTCTTCGTCGACGGATACCATTCCCCACTTCCCGCGTATCTATCACGCGCGAGTCGGTCGCTCCGCAGAATGGGCACTTCATACCGGATTACACCTCGTCAGGATGAGCTACGGCGCAAGAACGAGGGAATATCCAGATCGTCCCGATCGAAATGCTTGAGCGGGAACTCGATGGTCTTGCCCTGTTGCTTGGCCTCATTGTTCGTCGGGCGCTGCTGTGTGCTGGATCGGGCAGTACCGTCAAACCCCGTCGCAATGACAGTGATTTGCAGTTCATCGGCCAGCGAGTCCTCGATAGCCGCACCAAAGATGATGTTGGCCTCTGGATCCACCATCTGCCGGATGATTTCGGCGGCCTCGTTCACCTCGAACAGCGTCATATCATCGCTGCCCTTGATGTTGAACAGCACGCCCTTGGCGCCATCGATGGAAATATCCAACAGGTGGCTGTTCACGGCCTGCATGGCCGCGTCGACGGCGCGGTTTTCGCCCTGGCCGCGACCGATAGACATCAGCGCCGAGCCACCATTCCCCATGATGGTCCGCACATCGTTAAAGTCCACATTCACCAGGCCGGTGCCGGTGATCAGGTCCGAGATTCCCTGAATGCCCTGGCGCAGCAGATCGTCGGCCGCCAGAAACGCCTCACGCATCGAGGCTTTGGGATCGACTACCTGCAAAAGGCGATCGTTGGGAATCACGATCATGGTATCGACACTCTCTCGCAGCGCTTCGATGCCCTCCAGAGCAACGCGCATACGGCGCGAGCCCTCAAAGCCGAACGGCTTGGTCACCACGGCCACCGTAAGCGCCCCCAGCTTGCGCGCAATCTGGGCCACCGTCGGAGCGCCGCCGGTACCGGTGCCGCCTCCCATTCCGGCGGTGACGAACACCATATCGGCACCGCGCAGTACCTCGGTGATCTCTTCTGCCGATTCGGAGGCCGATCTGGAGCCATAGGTCGGGTCTCCCCCACACCCCAGACCACGGGTCACCTTGTCCCCGATTCGCATCCTGATCGGCGCGCTAGACTTGCCCAGGGCTTGTGCATCGGTGTTGAGCGTGATAAATTCAACTCCCTGTACGCCCACTTCAATCATCCGATCGACCGCATTCGAGCCGCCGCCGCCCACACCAACGACTTTGATCTGTGCGCAGTTGCCGAGTCCTGTGAAATCATCCATCATCGAGCCTCCTCTTGCATCATCCTCTGGGCAGGAACACTTTGAGCCATTCCAGCAAACGTTGATGCCATAATCCATTCCCCATCGACCTGGGTCCGCTCTCGACGGCAGCCGCTTCCTCCTTCATCCCCCACAGTAACAAGCCGACACCGGTGGCATACGCCGGGCTGCTGATGGCCTCGGTAAGCCCCTGCAGCCTGCGCGGCATACCAATTCGCACGGGGGCCTGGAATTTGTGTGCCACAAGCTCCCGAATCCCCCTCAGCCCGGCCGTCCCCCCGGTGATGACCACACCGGCCGGCAACAGGCTGTCAAAGCCCGATCTCTTGATCTCTCGATGAATCAGATCGAACATCTCGTCGGTGCGGAGCGCCACAATCTTGCACAGCTCCTGCCGAGAGATGGTGCGAAGGTTATCCTCACCGAACGTCGTGATCTCGATGACCTCGCTGGGCTCCACCGCGCCCGGATTGGCGTGAGCGTAGCGAATCTTGATGTCCTCTGCGGTGGCAAACGGTGTGCGCAATCCCATCGCGATGTCTGTTGTGATGTGATTGCCGCCGACGGCAAAGACCAGCGTGTCCCACACACTTCCCTCAACATAGATGGCCGTATCGGTGGTTCCGCCCCCCATATCCACCAGAGCCACACCCATGTTCTTCTCTTCTTCGGTGAGCACCGCCTCGGCCGAGGCCAGAGGCTGAAGAACCAGGTCGAGAACCTCGATGCCGTTGCGCTCCATGCACTGCAACAGGTTCTGAATCGATGTCATGGCGCCGGTGACGATATGAGCCTCTACCTCCAGGCGAAAGCCCATCAGCCCCAACGGGTTCTTGATGCCATCCTGCCCATCGATGATAAACTCGCGGGGGATCGAGTGAATGATGCGGCGGTTGTGCGGTACGGCCACGGCCTGGGCCGACTCCATAGCCCGCTCGATGTCATCCCGATCCACCGGACGGTCTCCCTTGCCGATGGCGACGATACCACGACTGTTCTGCGACGAGATGTGGCCGCCGCCGACGGATACGTATGCCTCCGAGATTGTATGCCCCGAGACACGTTCGGCCTTGTTCACTGCTTCACCGATGGCCTGGGCGGCCTCTTCGATGTCGGTGATCACCCCCTTACGCACCCCTCGGGCGGGCACCACGCCCACGCCGATGACACGCAGCCCCCCATGGTCGTCTACCTGCCCGACGAGGGTGCAGATCTTGGTCGTCCCTACATCGATTCCTACAATGATTCGATCCACCGCCGGTACCTTCCTCGCCCTTAACGCTGTTTGTATGCTGCTCGCCGCTCGTTGCGCATATCGATGTACTGCACGTCAAGCCCTTGCTGAGTCAGGCGGTCGACCAGGGCGCCCATGAGCGCGACCTTGTCTTGAGCCTTTCCATCGTGTCCCAAATATACCGGCCACATGCCGTCCGTTACGTAGAGAATCAACCCCTCCTCACGGGTATAGTCGTATGCCCGCACGTCGGGCAGTGCGTGGGTCATATCGCGCAACAACTGCCAGGGGGGGCCGATGATCTGATCCTCCGGCTCGCTCTCGAACCCCGCCACGTCGCGAACGACCACCAGGTCGCGCGGATCATCCAGCGTGCCCAGCACACGCCCGTCGGCGTCTAACCACCAATACGTGCCGCCACTCTCCCATACGACGGTATCCTCGAGCTCGTGCACGACGATAGACACATGATTGGGCAGACGGGTCGTCACCGCCACCCGATCGATGCAGCCAAAGGTCTGCGTGAGCCTCTCGGCGACCGCATCGGGGCGCACGCGAAAGATGCTGCTCCCCTCTATGCCGGCGGCCTCGCGGATCTCGGCCTCCTCGATGAGCCGGTTCCCCTGCACCGCCACGTCGAGCACCTGAAAACGAGGGTTACTGAACAGGCTATAGAGCACCCAGAGGCTGCCGACGAAAAGCACCACCGCTATCAGGTGCGCCACAACCAGGCCGGTGGGGCGCCCCGGCTTGACCACCATATCGCCGGCAGACACGGTGCTGTTATAGTGCCCCAGCCGCGTCCTGGAGCGCTTTCCGGTGGGTGGCACACCGCGCGTTCCGGCGTTACCTCGCGACCTTTTATCGAATTGCCTCTTTGCTCGCCTCTTCGTCATCCTCGTCCGTTATCAGTGATCGAAATGATACGCGGTTTCCGACGCGCGCTTTTCCTCGTAACGCTCCATGGCCAGCGCAATGAGCCGGTCCAGCAACTCGGAATAGGGGATACCGCTGGCCTCCCAAAGCTTGGTATACATGCTGATCTGAGTGAACCCCGGGATGGTGTTCAGCTCGTTGATATATACCTTGCCGGTATCCCGACACACAAAGAAATCGACCCGAGCCATGCCCGCGGCATCGATGGCTTTGAAGGCCCGCACGGCCAGATCCTGTATCTGCCGAGTGGTCTCTTCCGACAGGTCCGCCGGAATATACAGCGCTGAATCGCCGTCGATATATTTGGCCCGATAATCGTAAAACTCGTTGCAGGGCACCACCTCGCCCGGTATCGAGGCGATGGGGTCATCGTTACCCAGCACCGAACATTCGATCTCGCGGCCGTTAATGGCCCTCTCGACCAGAATCTTGCGATCGTAGCGCCCGGCCAGATCGAGTCCGTAGCGCAGTTCATCCCGATCGTGCGCCTTGGATACGCCGACGCTGGACCCCAGGTTGGCCGGCTTGATAAACACCGGGTACTCGAAGCGGCCCTCGATACGGGCGATGATCTCATCCGGCCGGCTCTGCCACTCCCGGCGCAGCACCCCCTCGTAATCCACCACCGGAAGTCCCTGAGCGATCAACACCAGCTTTGTGGCCAGCTTGTCCATGCCCAACACCGAGCCCAGCACACCGGCGCCCACGTAGGGCAGGTCGGCGAGTTCCAGCAATCCCTGCACGGTGCCGTCCTCGCCATATGGCCCGTGCAACACCGGGAATACGACATCCACTTCAGGGAAGCGCACCCGCGATCCACCACCGGGCAGCAAATCTCGCCCGCCGATGGTGGCCGGCACATCCGTCGCCGACGCAGGATTCGCCTCTGTCGCCGAGGATCCCTCTGCCGCCAGATAGGCCTCAGGATCGCCGGAGGCCAGCGCCTCCATAGGATCGCCGGTCGTAAGCCAGCGTCCGGCTTTGGTAATGCCTATCGGCCGAATCTCGTATTTCGTTTTATCCAATGCTGCCATGACCGAGCGCGCCGAGGCCAGCGACACTTCGTGCTCGCTCGAGCGCCCTCCAAACAGAACGGCCACACGTATTTTATCCGTCATGGGTCAACCCCGTTTCGTTCGCCCGTGATAATCAACACGCAGCAGACTCACAGCCCCGATCTTCGGCAGGCCACTCGCCGACAAACTCGATCTCGGGCTCGAGCAACTGACCGAAAGCCTCCAGTACCCGGGCCTGTATATGCTCGATCAGCGCCTTGACGTCCGCCGCCGTGGCGCCATCGGTGTTCATCAAAAAATTGGCGTGCTTGGGTGAAACTTCGGCCCCGCCCACGCGATAGCCTTTGAGCCCGGCCTGCTCGATAAGAAAACCGGCCGGATATTGCATGGTGCGCTTGAAAATACTTCCCGCGCAGCATCCCTCCGGCGTGCGCATCTGGCGCTGCTCGGTGATACGCTCGACCACCGCCCGCAGCTCCTGCGGATCTCCCGGGCTGAGCTGCATATCAACCTCCAGCACCATCGCACGGCGTCCGTTATGCGGCTGGCGCTTGAGCGCGCTGGTGCGATAGGCATACTCCATCACCGAGGCGTCGGACCATGCGACCGAGCCGTCCGGGCGTAGCAGCTTGACCCGTCGTACAATGTCGGACATGCTGCCGCCATAAGCCCCGGCATTACCCACCACCGCACCGCCCAGAGTGCCCGGCACGCCCACGGCCCACTCGAGCCCCTTCCACGACTGCTCTACCGTCCAGCGGGCCAGCTCTCGCAACAGACATCCGGATTGGGCCGTCAGCATACCGGCATCGTTTATTGTATGAGCCTGACAATTGTTGATCACCACCAACCCCCGAATGCCGGCATCCGCTACCAGCACGTTCGTGCCGCTGCCCAGCATCGTAACGGGCACATCCTTGGCGGCGGCGAGATTGATCAGCTCCTGGAGCTCCTCCAGACGATTCGCCACGATCAACAGATCCGCCGGCCCGCCAATCGCAAAAGAGGTATATCGCGCCAGCGGCTCGTTTACCCGCAGACGCTGCTCATATCCACGCTCATACAGCGCCCTCGTCAAGCGCTCAAGCCCTGCCGTCATTTCCTCGCTCCGCAAGCCCTGCAAGCACTCGTTCACCGATAAGGTAGCCATCTCCCGCTCCCAAAGTAAGCAGCACGTCTCCCGCCCGCATCTCGTCCAAAAGGCATCGCACTGCGTCGTCGATCCCGCCGATATAGCGTGCGTCGTTGTGATTCACTGCTGCCACAATGTCTTCGGCGCGAATGGTGGCACTCTCGCGCGACCGTGCCGCATAGATATCTGTTACCAATACCCGATCCGCCCCTTCAAAGCAGGTCGCCAGATCGCCCAACAGGGCGCTGGCACGGCTATAGGTATGGGGCTGAAATACTGCCCAGATGCGCCGCTCTGGATAGCGCTGGCGCGCTGCCGCCAGCGTTGCGCGCACCTCTGTCGGATGGTGGGCGTAATCATCCACCACCGTAACGCCCGAACGCTCTCCCTTGAGCTCGAATCGTCGCAGCACGCCACCATAAACCCTCAGGTGCCGCGATGCCAGAAAGCGATCCAGCCCGCACAACTCGGCTGAGATCAACGCCGCCGTCGCATTGAGTGCGTTGTGCACGCCGGGAACCGAGAGCGAATAGCCGCCCCAGGGCCCCGCCGCCGTCGTGATGTTGAAATCGATGCCGCCTCGTGCATTGGCGCGCACACCACTCACGCGAAAGGCAGCCCCCTCTCCGGTGCCGTAGGTCACCACCCGCGGTGCACGCCCTGAAAGTAGGCCCACCAGATGAGGGCTGTCAGAACAGGCCACAATATACCCGTCGGCAGGCACCCGATCTAGAAACTCGGCATAGGCCTCGCGCATATCGTCGATGTCGCGATAGCAATCGGGATGATCCATCTCGACATTGGTGACAACCGCAATCTGCGGATTCAGCCCATGGAACATACGGTCATATTCATCGGCCTCGATCACAAAGTGCGCCCCGTTGCCTGCGCGGGCGTTGGTGTTCAGCCCGCCCACGATGCCGCCCACGATAAAAGTCGGCGACAGCATGGCCTGTTCCAGCATGTGGGCGATCATGGCCGATGTGGTCGTCTTGCCGTGGGTTCCGGCCACGGCAACTCCGCGCCGCCCGGCCATCATGCGGCCCAACAGGTCTTGCCGCTTGACCACAGGGATACCCCACTCTCGAGCCGCCTGTATCTCCGGATTGTTCTCGGGCACTGCCGAAGAGATGACGACCATCCCGGCGCCCTTTACCTGTTTTGCCGCATGCCCGACATAGGTGCGAATTCCCAGATCATTCAGCGCACGGGTCGCAGCAGAGGCGACCAGATCAGAGCCCGTCACCTCGTGCCCCCAGGCCGAAAGCACCCGAGCGATAGCCGACAGGCCGATCCCCCCGATGCCCACCATATGGATATGTTGCGGCAGCCCTTGCTCGTATTTCGAGCTCATCTCATCCCTCTCCTAGTGGATCACCCGTGCCAGGAGGAGCATGATTGCCAGATATAGTAGCAGGCTCTGGCCTAAAAAGATCGGCTGACCCAGGAAATTGATCGGTAGAAACTCGATGATTCCCCGGCTAAAGGAGGAAAGCTTCTCAGCCGAAAAGCCCAGCCATGTAATCGGATAGTTGAATTGATGCATATAGTACCATACCGACCCGGCGATCAGATATCCGTTCACCAAACCCGTCACTGCACCCAACACAAACCCCATGGTACCCGACGGGGCCGACCCGGGATAGGTCAGAGTTTGCCCCTGATAGGAGACAAACGCGACGCCCATCAGAAACACCGTAAACACCCAGAAGCATATCGGGTTCTCCATGGTATGGGCCGCCGTCGGTCTGCCCACAGCCACCACCCGCGACAGTCCTTTGAGTAAAAGTGGCTCGAACTGGCTCAGGAAATAGAGCAGGAAAAGCATGATCAGCGTCACGCCCAGTTCGCGCAAAAAGCCTCGCACCACTCCGATGAGTCCGAATAGAAGCAAGATGACGCCAAAGAAAACTTCGATGGAGGTCACACGAGCCCCCTTATCTCTGGTGCTTGAACGGTGAACACCCACTCACTTTTTGCCGCCCCCTGTCGCGGAATAGAGCCCGAACGCGATGACGGCCATCACAAGAAATACGACCATGCGGGCCATCACCTCGGGTTCTGTCAGCGCCTGCCGTGCAGAGCCGGTCTCTAGTGCAATGACCGTCTGTGGGGCGGGCATCAATAGCGGCAACAGATAATAGGCAAACAAGAATCCGTTGACGGCGCCCACAAATAGCCCCAGGGTGTTGGGCACCAACGATCCCCCTTTGGAGATGCGCCCCTGGCCGATAAAGAAAAAGATCAACACAATGGCCCCAAAGATCGCCAGTTGCAGCCATACCTGTTGCTGGGCGGTATGCACCAGCCCCGGGCTCTGCCGAATCTGCGTCCAGGTAGCCATGGGGTCCGGCGACGAAAGCCCACCGGACAGAGCGAACCGCGCCAGCCGGTAAAAGTGGTTCAGCCGTGGCTGAATCATCACCGCCAGCGGCTTGGCGACCAGAATGCCCAGCACGATCCCCACCAGCGAAAGCAGTTCGCGCTTGGCCCCTCGCCGAAAACCGATAAAGCCGAATGCCCCCAGAATCAGGCCAAGGAACAGATAGTGATTGACGTTCCATGTAACCATGTCAGCTGGTCCCCCGTGCCAGGTCTTGCAGGGCCTGGGCGATATTCTCGGCGGCCTGTGGCACGGCCATGGCCCGCGACGCATCGCGCATGGCCGCCAGTCGCTCTCGATCGCCCAGCAGGTCTCTCAACGCAGGCAGCAATCGCTGCATCAGATCCGCGTCGTCCAGCACAATCGCCGCCCCACGTTGCGCCATGAATTCGGCGTTCACCCGCTGATGCTGCCCCGCATAAGGATAGGGCACCAGCACCGCCGGCACCCCCGCCGCCGGGAACTCGCCCAGAGTCGCCGCCCCCGAACGGGCCACCACCAGATCGGCTGCAACAAAGGCATCTGTCATCTGCTCGTGCAGGTATGCGTACAGATGATAGCGCGCGCGCTCATCGGCGCTCAGCTCATCGCGCGCCGCAGACAGTCGATCGTGATCCTCGTATCCGCTCACATGGATTACCCGCGCCAGATTCAGCAATTCGCGCAGGCTGCCCCGAACGGCCTCGTTGATCGAGCGCGCTCCCCGGCTCCCACCGAATATCAGCACAACAGGCGCGTCCCCCGACAGCCCCAGAGATTCTCTGGCGGCATCCCGATCGGTCTGATGCAGCGCCCGCCGTACCGGATAGCCGCTGACGAACACCTTGCGCGCATCAAAATAGGTGGTCACCGAATCAAAAGATACGGCGATGCGTTGCGATACCTTCGACAGCATCCGCACGGCCAGCCCCGGCTCCATATCGGGCAGATAGATCAGCGACGGCACCCGCTGCGATCGGGCCGCCAGCACCGGTGGCACCGAGATATAACCGCCCGTCGCCAGCACCACATCGGGACGCAGTTGGGAGATAATGCGTCGCGATTCGACAATGCCCCGTCCGAGCTGCGCCGTACTGCGAACCGCCTGGATCGGTCCGGCGCCGCGAAGCGCCCCTGCCGAGATGGTATAGAAGGCGATCTTTTCGCGGGTGACGATACGCTCCTCTACGCTATCGACGCTCCCCACCCAGGCCACATCGTCCACGCCCGTGCCAAACCGGGGCTCGGCCAGCAACGCCTCAACGACCGAGAGGGCCGGATACACATGCCCGCCTGTGCCACCTCCGGCGATCAGCACCCTCATGGCCGGTCCTCCTCAGACGATGCGCTGGAGCCGACGCGGCTGATGCTCAGCAAGATGCCCACCTGCGCCAGCGAGCTCACCAGAGACGACCCGCCATAGCTGATAAGGGGCAACACCGTGCCGGTAAAGGGCGTGGATGCGGTGATGACGGCAATATGCAGCATGGCTTGAAACGCCACCCATGAGACCAGCCCCACCGCCAGCAACATGCCGAACGGATCGGCAACACGCCGGGCCATGCGCAGGCCGCGCCATGTCCAGAGACCGTAAAGAGCCACCACGCCCACCGCGCCGATAAAGCCAAATTCCTCGCCGATGATGGCGAACATACCGTCCGTATGCGGAGCATAGAGGGTGAACTTTTGCTGGCTCTGTCCCAGCCCCACCCCCAGCCAACCGCCACGATTCAGGGCCACCAGCGACTGCACCGGCTGAAACCCGCGGCCCAGCACATCGCTGAACGGGCTGGCCAGCCACAGGTCGATACGCTCGAAACGATATCGCGCCGTCAGCGCCACCAGCACCAACGCCACGCCGCCGAACAGAAAAGCGATGAGAAGCTGCTTCATATCCGCTCCGGCCACGAAGAACATGGCCGTGGCCGTCGCCACCAGCAACACCGCCGTGGAGAAATCGGGCTGGGCCACAATCAGTCCGGCGATCCCTCCCAGCAAAAGCGCAAAGGGAATCATGCCCAGGCTGAGGTTGCGAATCTCGATCCCCTTAGAGGCCAGCCACACGGCGATATAGATCATGGCCCCGACCTTGGCAATCTCGACCGGCTGCACCGATGAGCGCGCCCCTCGCAAGAACCAGCGCCCCACAAAGGCCATCATCACCAGGATCAGCAGCGTCAGCACCAGAATGTGCACGGCATAGCGCCGATACAGACGATAGTCGATCCGCGAGAGCACCAGCATGGCCACCAATCCCAGTCCGGCGAATATCGCCTGGCGTCGCACGAAAAAGTCGGCCGGCGCCCACGAAGCACCCTCCATCAAGGCGAACCCGTAGGATGCGCTGTACACCATCACCAGCCCTAATACCAGCATGAGCAGGGCGATGATCATGATCCCCCAGTCCGTCTTGAGCACCTTGGGCCGTCTCACCGTCTGCGCCATGAACTCATCATCCCCCTACAGCGCAGCCACCAGATCTCGAAAGCGCTCGCCGCGCGCCTCGAAATCGACGAATGCATCGAAACTTGTGCCGCCGGGCGACAGCAACACCACGTCCCCGGGATGGGCCAGCGTGGCCGCCTTTGATACCGCATCATCCAGTGTGGCAACCTCATATATCGCAAAAGAGTTCTTTGCAACGCCGGCCCGTTCGCGCGCGCCCTCCAGCGCCTGACGAATGATGGGTACCGCCTCACCGAAAGCCACCACGGCGCGCGTGCGCTCCAGCGCCAGGTCGGCCCACTCATCCCAGGACAGGTGCTTATCACGACCACCGGCCAGCAGAATCAGCGGCTCGGAAAACGCCCGGAGCGCGGCGATGGCCCGCTCCGGCGAGGTGGCGATAGAGTCGTTCACCCACAGCACCCCATCCCGCTCGCGCACGACCTCCAGTCGATGGGGTACACCGGGAAAAGTGATCGCCGCCTCTCGCATGGCCTCAGGTGCCACGCCGACGGCCGCTGCCAGGCAGATGGCGGTCAGCGTATTGGCGATGTTGTGCCTCCCGCGCAATAAAAGCTCGTCCGTACGACAGACGGCGCGCTCGCGGCCGTTCAACCGCAATATCAGAGCATCGCCCCGCAGAAACGCTCCTTCGTCGACCGGCTCATCCAGGCTGAACTGCAACGCCTTGCCCCGCACAACATCCAGCAGGCGACGGGTAACCTCGTTATCGCGATTGAGCACGGCCCAATCCTCGGCCCCCTGATAGTTCAGAATGTGCATCTTGGCCCGGATATAATCGTCCATGGACGGGTGCCGATCCAGATGGTTCGGCGTGATGTTGGTGATGGCAGCGACCGGCGGGCTCCAACCCTCCACAGAGACGGCATGGGATGCGGCAGAACGCGTCGCATCCACCGTGTCGCCCTGATAGTCAGGCGAAAAGAGTTCGAGTTGAAAGCTGGAAAGCTCCATAACCGCCACATCGGGCGCGGCATCATCCAGCAGGCGCTCCAGCAAGGGGACTCCGATGTTTCCCCCTACCCATACCTGTCGCCCGTCGGCGGCGCACATGCACCCGGTCAGCGCCGTGGTCGTGCTCTTGCCGCTGGAGCCGGTGATGCCGACCACCGACGCCGCGCAGAGCTGGGTGAACAGCCGTGGCTCGCTGCTGATGGGCACTCCTCGCTCGCGAGCCTGGCGCACAATGGCCGCCGTCGGCGGCACGCCCGGGCTCAGGAAGAGCAGATCCACATCCAGCAGGTCGGGCGGGTTCCCCCCCAGCGCCAGCCGCACATCCAATCCCTGAAGGGCAGCCAGAGTCTTTTCCAGCGCCTCGGCCGGCTTGCTGTCGCTCAGCGTTACCTGAGCGCCCTGGCGGGTCAGATAGCGAACCAGCGCTGTCCCTTCGCGCGCCGCGCCGATAACGGCGACGCGCAACCCGGCCAGCGCCTGCGGGTTCAACGTCTCACCCCGAGCCCTCTGCATCGTCATCAGGTCATCATCCCCAGGATCAGCCCCACGGCGGCCGCCAGCGCGCCCACGATCCAGAAGCGTAGTGTCACCTGGACCTCCGACCAGCCCAGCGCCTCGAAATGATGGTGTATCGGCGCCATGCGCAGGATGCGCCGTCCCTCACCATACTTGCGGCGCGTGTACTTGAAATAGGCCACCTGTCCCATAGACGACAGCGTCTCGACCACGAATATGATGCCGATGATTGGTAGCAGCAACCAGTGGCCGCTGAGCACGGCCACCATGGCCAGCCCGGCGCCCAGTGCCTGCGAGCCGGTATCTCCCATAAAGATGCGCGCCGGATGGACGTTGAACCACAAAAAGGCCGCGAGGACGCCGGTCAGAGCAAAACAGAAAAGCGACAGCCCTCGCTGCCCCGTGAATTCGGCCAGCACACCGTATGCGCCATAGGCGGCGATACACGTACCGCTCGACAAACCGTCCAGCCCGTCGGTAAAGTTCACCGCGTTGGACGTGGCAACCAGCAAAAAGGTCAGCAGCGGGATGACCCACGCGCCCATGCTCAGCTCCTGCCCCATCACCGGCACGATCAGAACAAAGTCGCCGGCCAGGAAGTAGGCCAGCAGCGCCAGAGCAAGGGCCACCCCCCACTGCACCGGGAACTTGGCCCGGGCCAACCAGCCGACGCCCTGCACATCCTTAAGCCCCTGCAGATCGTCATAGGCGCCCAACGCGCCAAAGCCGACCATCGCCAGGAAGGGCAGCCATGCGATGGTGTATCCGCCTACACCGAGCAACAGGGTGATGGTGCCGATTCCGGCCAAAATGTACAGCCCGCCCATCGTCGGCGTGCCCACCTTGACCTGATGGCTCGCCGGGCCGTCCACACGGATGTTCTTGCCGATATTGCGTTTCAACAACTCGCCGATTACGAGATTGCCCAAGGGCACCACCAGCAGAAACGACACGCAGAACAACAGCAACGGGGCGGCCATCTATTCACCTACCTCCAGCGCGCGAACGATGATCTCCATCGACATGCTGCGCGACCCCTTGATCAACAACATATCCCCCTCACGGGCCAGATCGTTGAGCAGCGCAATCGCGCCATCCGTGTCATCCGCCCGATACACTGCATCGGCCGGCATGCCGGCCTCCAGCGCGCCCTCGGCGATAAGCCGGGCACGCGTGCCCATGGCAACGAGCAGATCGGCAGTCGTAGCACAATGCCGCCCCACCTCACGGTGCCCCTCGGCCTCGTACGCGCCCAGCTCCAGCATGTCGCCCAGGACGGCTACGTGCCGCCCCGGCAGACTCGACAGGGTATTCAATGCGGCAATAGCCGACGCCGGGCTGGAATTGTAGCAATCGTCCAGCAGGGTGACCCCGCCGACACCCGGGCGCACCTGCAGGCGAGGGCCTCGCCCCTGGGATAGCAGGCCGCGCTGAATCTCGTCCCACGTCAGCCCCTTGATGCGCCCCACCGCCACCGCCGCCAGCGCACACAATATGCTGTGTTGCCCCAGCATCTCGATGCGCAGCCGCTGTCGCTCTGCAGGCAACCCGGCAGCCTCGGCCGCCGCGATCTGGACGGTGAATTCGATGCCGTCCAGTCCGCCATCGACGATATCTTGTGCCTGCACATCGTTGCCGTCCTGCAGGCCATAGGTGACCACGGCGGCCCGGGTCACCCGGCCCATGGCCCGCACCCGGGGATCGTCGCCGTTCAGCACCGCCACGCCGTCGGCCGGCAATGCCTGGGGTAGCTCGGCCTTGGCCCGGGCAATGTTATCGATATGGCCCAGCCGTTCCAGATGCGTGGGGCCCACATTGGTGACCACGCCGATCTGGGGGCGGGCAATATCGCACAACAGAGCGATCTCGCCCAGAGAGTACATGCCCATCTCCAGTACGGCGCAACGCGGTTCATCCGTCAGCGTCATCAACGTCAGCGGCAGGCCGATCTCGTTATTCTGGTTGCCGATGTTTCGCAGGGTGGCGCAATGCCGGGCAAGCACCGCGGCAATGGTGTCTTTGGTCATCGTCTTGCCCACACTGCCCGTCACACCCACCACCCAAAGATCGGGGTGAGCCATACGCCGTGCCCGCGCCAGCGTCTGCAGCGCCCGCAGCGAATCGGGCACCCGCACCGCCACCGGCCCGGTCACCCGCTCGAGCCATTCCCCGTGCGCCGGGTTCAGAAACGTCACGCCATCCACCGGCCGCTCGACCAGAGCCGCTACGGCGCCGGCGTCGAATGCCGCCCGGACATAATTGTGGCCGTCGGTGCGTTCGCCCGGCAGCGCCACAAACAGATCCCCCGGCTCGACCTGACGCGAATCGACACAGGCCCGACGCACGACAACGCCATCTGCACCGGAAACGGTGTCAGAGAGGCCCAGGTCGTGCAGCATGGTGGCCAGCGTCAGCATGCGAGTTCGCTCCTTCGGGTCGATCTCCCCATCGAAAGAGCCAGGCGGAGATCGGCAGTTCGTTTATCGAGTCGGCGGAATGCCATAGTAATCCACCAGAAATTCGCACATCTCGCGAAATACCGGGGCGGCCACTTCCTCGCCCCAGTAGCCCTCTTGCGGCTTGTCGATCTTGACCAGCACGACGAAACGCGGATCGGGCAGCGGCCCATAGCCGATGAATGAGGCGATGGATGTCCTCTCCTGATATCCGGTCCGGGCGGCGATCTGTGATGTACCCGACTTGCCGGCCATCCGATAGCCCGGTACCACCGCATTGTGCATGCCCATGTCCACCGCATCGGCCATCATCTCGGTGATCTCCCGGGCCACCTCGGCCGAGAGCACCCGGCGCACTCGCACCGGCGACCGAGCCTCGACCGTATCGCCGTCGTGAACCTCGGCGACGACATAAGGGCGCATGAGCAGCCCGTTGTTCGCCAGCGCCCCATAAGCTGCGACCACCTGTAATGGAGTCGTCGAGATGCCCTGACCAAACGAATTGGTGCCCAGGTCAGACATGTGCCATTGCGGGTTTCCCGGCACACGCATGATACCGGCCGATTCGTAGGCCAGGTCGATACCGGTGACCTCGCCCATCCCAAAGCGCCGCATCATCTCGTAAAAGCGGGTGGGACCCAGCAGTGTGGCGACGTGGGCCGCGCCCACATTCCGCGAATAGGCCAGCAATTCGGTCATCGTCGTAACGCCATGGGCCCGGCGATCCGAGTTCATGATGCGCTGGTCGCCCACGATGATCTCGCCACGATCATCGTACGTGTCGGTCCGACTGATCACCCCCGCCTCCAGGGCCGCCGCCAGTGTCAGGGGTTTGAACACCGAGCCGGGCTCGTAGATGGCGCTGATAGAGGTGTTCACGAACCGATCCAGATCGTCTACTTCCCAATAGGCTCCCGGCTGATAAGCCGGATAGTTGGTCATCGCCAGAATGGCGCCTGTTCGGGGGTCCATCACGATGAGGTTGCCCCCCTCGGCCCCGCTACGCCTCACCGCCTCGCTCAACAGCGTCTCGGCGGCGTGCTGTATATTGCGATCCAAGGCAAGCGCCAGATTGACTCCATCCTGAGCCGGTCGATAGCCCGCAAGACTGACCAGAATATGCTCGCCCCAGGTATTGCGCACCCCATACCACGTACCGTCCACTCCGGCCAGTTCACGATCGTACTGTCGCTCCAGGCCGTACTGTCCTTGCGATTGATAATCGACAAAACCCAGCACCGGCGCGGCCAATCCGCCATCGGGATACGTCCGGCGCACATGGTAGGTCACGCTGAATACAGCCAGCCCCAAATCCTCGATCTGCGCACCCACCCACACCGGCTTGTTTCGCCCCAGAATCACATGATTACTGCCGGTCTCTTCCATGGCCTGCGCGATATCGTCCTCGGGCTCGTCCAGAACAGCGGCAAGCCACGGCACCAGCTCTGCCCGTTTTTCGGCCTCGAGCAGTTGGGGGGCTACGGCGATCTCACAAGTTACCGTCGAGATGGCCAGATGATGCCCCGTCGCATCGACAATGCCCCCCCGAATCGCCGGGATCACATTGGGGCGATCGTTAGCGCCCAACCCCAGCTGTGTGATCTCTTGACGAGGGACAAGCTGCCACCAGGCCAGTCGCCCCACCAGGATCAACCCGACGGCCAAAAACACAACGCCCAGCCATATGACGCGTCGTCTCTGTCCCAGAGCTTCCAGATCGTTCGACATCAAGCCTTCAACCCCAGAGTGCCCCGGCCGGGCCGGGCCCGATCTCCGGCGGAGCCAGAATGTTCGTCAACACGACTGCAATAGCACGCGTGCCGCCTCATGGAGACTCGAGCCATTCCTCAAGCTGCCGCTGCAGCGTATGGAGAATTCCCTTCGGCTCGGCCACCCGATCCACCGTCCCCTGACCGATATCGGCCACCGGAGCAGGTGCGGGATCTGGCATCACGGGATACTCGACACGCAAGCGTCGCGCCATATCTGAAGCTTCGGGCAGGGAATAGCCCAGTTCCTCTCCCACCGACAGAATGCGCTCCAGCGAGCCCAATTTGGCCACATCGGCACGCAATGCAACGATCTCGCGGCCCAACCGCTCCCGGCGACGCTCCAGTTCGCGGATCTCGTGGGCGTACCCGGCGGCTTCGCTGGCCTGATGAAGATACAGCCAGCCCGCCAGGCCAATGAGGAGGATCATGACGATGAAATAGCCCACCGTGCGAGGATCGACCCGATACCCGGCGGGTCGACGGTCCGGTCGTCTCTTGTAGAAGAAAAGCAAGGTGTCACGTCTGTTGGGCATGGGCTCTTTCCGGGCCTGCCTCGCGCATGAGCGTACGGCTGGCGGGCACCCTCTATCCCAGCCGCTCGGCCACCCGTAACCGAGCGCTGCGACTGCGAGGGTTCCTCTCGATCTCCTCTTCGGTCGGTCGAACGGGCTTTTTCGTCAATCGCCTCAAGCTCGCCACGTGCTCGCATACACATTGGGGGATATGAGGTGGGCACACACAGTCTCGAGATTCGCACAGGATGAACTGCTTCACGATGCGATCCTCAAGAGAGTGAAACGAAATGACCACCAGACGCCCCCCGGGCGCCAGCAACTCGGTAGCTTGCGGGAGCACCGACTCGATGGAGGCCAGATCGTCGTTCACAGCGATGCGCAGGGCCTGGAAGGTGCGCGTGGCCGGATGAATCCGACCGGCATAACCCACCACCCCGGCCACCAGCTCGGCCAGCTCCCGGGTGTTTCGCAACGGTCGCCGCGCAACGATGGCTCGGGCCACACGCCGCGCCCGCCGCTCTTCCCCGTATTCGTAAAAGATGCGAGACAATTCTTCTTCAGGCCAAGAGTTGACAATCTCTTCTGCCGTTCGTTCGACCTCAGGTCCCATGCGCATATCCAGCGGCCCCTCGGTCTGAAAGGAAAAGCCTCGCTCCGGATCATCGATCTGCAGCGATGACACCCCCAGATCCAGCAGGATGCCCTGCACCTGGCTTAGCCCATGCTGCCGTGCGATATCGGCCAGATCCTGGTGCCGCCCCTGAGCGTACACCACACGCTCGCCATATCGCCTCAGCCGCCGCTCTGCCCAACGTAGCGCTTTGGGATCGACATCCAGCGCCAGCAACCGCCCATCGGGTGCCGAGCGCTCCAGAATGCCCTCGGCGTGGCCGCCGAGCCCTACCGTGGCATCGATATACGTTCGGCCGGGGGCCGGATCGAGCCACGTCATCACTTCATCAAATAGCACCGGCACATGCCCGACGGTCTGGCCATCTGGCTGCGTCGATGCCTCGTCTTTGTCCATATCGGTCTAGATGCCCATCTTGGCCACTTCGGCCAGAATCTCGTCCAGGTCGGCGGCGTCTTGCTCCAGCGTCTCGCGCCAGCGCTCGGGTGACCAGATCTCGACATAGCTGTTGACACCCACCACAACCGCCTCTTCCTGAATACCGGCATATTCGCGCAGAAACGCCGGGATGAGGATGCGCCCCATCTTGTCGGGTTGGGCTTCAGAGGCGCCGCCAAAGATCAGGCGGCTGTAGGAACGGGCCACACGACTCGCCGTCGGCATCTGCGCGGCCTTGGCCGCCAGTGCCGCCCACTCGTCCGCCGGATACACCACCAGGCAAGGCTCTGCCCCCCGCGTGATTACCATGCCCGACTCGAGCTCGGCACGGAACCTCGCGGGAATCGTCAGTCTGCCCTTGGTATCCAGCGTGTGCGAGTATTCGCCTACGAACATTGGCCTCGTCCCCTGGCCGGTGGGATCTGTGCCGCTTTGTGAAGGTTGCCCCCCACCCGATGGCGTCTAGCCTGCCACTTTCTGCCATTTCGTCCCACCGATTGCCACAATTATACACCATTATCCGCAGAGTGCCAATAGTTCTTTGCGAATTCTTTGTAAAAAAGTGCGTAAAGAATGCTATCTGGCCACCAAGCCGACGTAACAAATATTAGGATGGAATAGAACGACACCACCCCTAGTGCTCCGGGCTTTCTTCGGGCAACAAGCCGTACCGGGCCAGATCACCGCGTAACGCCTCTGTACCGGTGAACAGGACGGCCGCCATGCCCACGTCCAGAGCGCCACGCACATTGGCCGGCGAATCGTCGATGAACAACGCATCCTCTGCCGGCACATCCAGCGCGGCCAGCACAGCCCGATACATCCTCGCATCGGGCTTGAGCACGCCCACCTCGTATGAGAACACCTGCACGTCAAAGAGCCCTTCCATCCCCCAGCGGGCGGCGACAGTCCCTCGGGTGCGCCCCGGCGGCGCGTTAGAGAGCAATCCCACCGGAACGCCCCGTCCGCGCAGGCGGCGAATCAACGCCACGATCTCGTCATCGACCCGATCGCCGGCAAAAAAGCGCCGCACAAATTCGTCCAGATCGTCCGGCGCCACCCGCAGCGATGTAGCGATGGCTTCCCAGGCATCGTCGGCGCTGCAACGTCCGGTACTGGCCTGCTCCCACACGGCGCTTTCGAATACGGCGCGCTCCACCCCGCCACGGGGCAACCCCAATTCATCGTCCAGCCTCTGTCGAGGCATGTGAGACCGGGTGCGCTGAATCACGCCGCCCCAGTCGAATACGACCGCACGAATGGTCATATCGCCCCCTTGCGCCCGCAGCATTGTTTATACTTTTTGCCCGACCCGCACGGACAGGGATCGTTCCGCCCTACCGACCGGGATACCTTTACGTCCTCATCCCCCGGCCCCGGTCGTCCCTTGAGGCGATTGCTCAACTCGATAAATCCCGCCCGGCTGTGCTCGTAGAACTGGCGGTATCCGGCACAAAGATAATGACGCCCTGCCTCGGCGATCCCGACGAGTCGCGGGCAGCCCTGGTGGCAATAGGGCAGCCACGGACAATCGCGGCATTCGGCGCGAAGAGCGGCCTTGGTCCGGGCAAAGCGACGCACCGCCTCACCGGCGAACAGATCCTCCAGCGGGGTCTCGGTCAGGTTGCCGATGTACAGATCGTCGCGCACCATAAAGTCACAGGGATATACGTCGCCGTTGTATTCGACGACGAGGTAGCTGCCACAATACTTCTGATAGCAGCATAACGGCGCCTCCTGCCCCATATAGACGGACAAGATGGCGTCGAAATCGCGCACCGAGGCATCGGGTGAGCCACCGTTATACCAACGATCAAAGAGCGCGCAGAGGAAATCGCCGAACTGGGCCGGCTCGACGGAGAAATCGGTCGGCCGTCCGGTCTGGGGATCCACCTCTACACAGGGGATAAACTGCAGATAGTGGAATCCCTGGGAGAGCAGATAATCATAGGTCTCGACGGGGTGCTCCGCCGTGGTGCGGTTCACCACCGCCAGGAGATTGAACTCGACATGATACTGCTGCAACATGCGCAGCGAACGCATCACCCGCTCGTGTGTGGCGGCGCCAGAGGGCGAGGTGCGGTACATATCGTGATACGGAGCCGGTCCATCCAGGCTAACGCCCAGCAAAAAGTTGTACTTGCGCAGAAAACGAGCCCATTCGGGGTCCAGCAAGAGCCCGTTAGTCTGCATCCCGTTGCTCACGGCCTGACCACGCGTGCCGTAGCGCTTTTGCAGCTCGACGACACTTTGAAAGAATTCCAACCCGGCCAGAGTGGGCTCGCCGCCCTGCCAGCCAAAGGTCGCATGCCGGCGATCGAGCGCCATGCCCTGGCGAATCAGAGTATCCAGCACGTCGGGGCTCATGCGCCGTCGTGGCTGCTGCTTGTATGGATCGTCGGGCCGGTTGTGGTAGAAGCAGTAGGTGCAGTGGAGATTGCAATCGCCCGAAGCCGGCTTGATCAGCAAACTGCGTGATTCCTGGCTGGCGGTGGAGGTCATATGTGCGGTTCCTTGTGCAACAGCTATTGAACAGGTATCATAGTGCGCCGTGAACGGACTGTCAAAACAGGGCTCCTGCCCGACCGCTCACCGCACATCCCCATTTTGTAATGCTATGTAAGTATAATATTATGCAAAATAAAAGACAAGGGAGACACATTACACCATGATCCTCATCCTCATCTGGGACGGATTGCGCCCCGACATGATCGACGCCGAGTTAACGCCGCACCTGTTCGAGATGGCCGGCCGGGGCGTGTTCTGCCGCGCCAGCCATGCGGTCTTTCCCACGGCCACCCGCATCAATGCGTCGTCTCTGGCCACCGGCTGCTATCCCGGCCGTCACGGCATCGTCGACAATGAGCTGTATGTGCCGGCGCTGAACGCCACTCAACCCGTCTCGTGCGCCGACTGGCGCGCCCTGCAGGCCATGGCCGATATCGAGGGCGGCCGCCTGCTCACGCCGCCCACCCTGGCCGAGATACTGCGAGACAACGGACGGCGCATAGTGGCCGGAGGATCGGGATCGCCCGGCACCACCTATCTGACCAATCCGACCGTCGCCGGCCCGGTGGTGAACTGGGCCTGTGCCTGGCCCGCCGAAATAGAGGATGAGGTCTCTCGCCGACAGGGGGGCATGCTCACCGAGGAATCGGATTCGACGGCGCGCAACCGCTTTGTCATCTCGGCTTTGCGCGATCACCTCATTCCCGAATATCGCCCGGACGTCGTCACCCTGTGGATCACCGAGCCCGATCATGCGCAGCACTATCACGGCCTCAAATCAGCCGAGGCCCGCGCCATGTTACGCCAGGTAGACAACGACGTACATGCTTTGATCGGCCACCTGCAGCAAACCAGAGGCGCGGACGAGCTCATCTGCTTTGTCATATCCGACCACGGCTTTGAGACGGTGCAGGGCGGCATAGACCCCGACGCCGAGCTGGTCGAGGCGGGGTTGATCTCTGCCCCCGGATCGGGCGAGGTCGTGCGCACCCTTGGCAGCCTCTATGTCAACGGCGACGCCCGCAACCGACTGGCCGACATCGTCGCCTTTATGCAGTCACACGATTGGGTCAGTGGTGTCTTTGTCCGGGATGATCTGCTGACGCAGTGCCCCGATGCCATGCCGCAAAGTGCCGTCTATGGCGGACATTCTCGCTCGGCGGAGATCCTCTTCTCCTATCGCTGGACCGACGAGGCCAACGCCGAGGGCGTACCCGGCACCACCTATTGCCCCGGCCATATCGCGGCGACCCACGGATCGTCCAGCCCCTATACCGTCAACAACACCCTCATCGCCTGGGGCGCCGGCATCAAGTCGGCCATCACGTCCGATGTGCCCTGCGGCATCGTCGATATCGCCCCCACCGTCCTGCACATGCTGGGCATCGCCGCGCCGGAGAGCATGCAGGGGCGGGTATTGGACGAGATTCTGGTCGGCGGCCCCGATCCGGCCGACCTGGAGATCACCCACTCGACGCGCGAGGCAGAGTACCACACATCGGCCGGGCGGCGGCGTCAGGTGGTCCGATACAGCCATGTAAACGGCTACCGCTATCTGGATCAGGTGAACCTGCTGCCCTGACCCGTCATCGAAGGAGATGATGATGACACAATATGATCCGCTCTGGACGCCCGATCGCCTGCTGAGCTACCCGCTCATCACCGATCTGGACCTTTCCGCCGACGGCAGGCAGATCGTCTACTGCCTGCGCGAGCCACTGCTCACCGATGACGAGAGCCGGTTCATCAACCATCTCTATCGCGTGGCGGTGGATGGCGGTGAGCCGGTACGCCTCACTTACCGCGGCAACAACATCATGCCGCGCTGGTCGCCCGATGGCCGGTTCATCGCCTTTGCCGGCGATCGTGAAGACGACGGAAAGACGAACCTTTATGTCATGCGCGCCGATGGCGGCGCGCCCTGGCCGGTGGTCCGTTCGGAGAAGGGCATTCTGGGGCTGGCCTGGTCGCCCGATGGCGGGCGCATTGCGTTCACCATGGTCGCGCCCGACGACGAGGCGCGTCAGGCGGCAAAAAAGGCAAAGAACGACCCCATTCGTTGGGGGATCGACCATGAACGGGCGCAGCTTTGGGTAACGCCCTTTGATCCCGCGGGCGGCGCGTCGTTCAACCCCACACCCGTCACGCCACCCGACCGCCACGTAACGAGCTTTGAATGGACCGACGACGGCGAGAGCCTGGCCTTTGTCCATCAGCCCACACCGGTCGTCGACGACTGGCCGGTCACCCGCCTGGCACTGGTCTCGACGACGGCGGCCGAGAACGGCGAGTTCCCCATACGCGATCTGGCCCCACTGCCTACGATGAACGCAACCACGTTGCAGCCCTTTGGCGACCGGATCGCCGCCGTGCGCGCCGACGAGCCGGTGAATTGGATGATGGTCAATCGGGTGGTGCTGTATCCTGTGGACGGCGGCGATCCCCGGCCTCTGGCGACCACGCCCGACGCGCAACCCTTCCTGTTGAACTGGTCGGCCGACGGCCGGGATATATACGTGCTCGAGTTCTCCGGCACCTCGTCGGCGATCTATGCCCTACCGGTGAACGGAGACGCCCCCCGGCTCGTCTATACCACCGGACAAGAGTTCCTGTCGCTGGTCAAAGCACAGCGCAGCGATCTGTTCGCCTTTGTCGCGCAGAGCACGGCCCGTCCCAACTGTGTGGCGACGCTGGCGGCAGGCTCTGCCGCGTGGCACGAGGTGACGACGCCTCCCATGCCCCCGGACTGGCCGGAGCAATCCCTGCCTGAGACCCACATCGTCCGCTGGACGGCACCTGACGGGAGAGAGATCGAGGGCCTGCTCACCCTGCCCCTGAACTATTCGCCCGGCCGGGCCTGCCCCACGTTGGTTGTCGTTCACGGCGGACCGGCGGGATTGCACGCGCAAAGCTATGTCGCCCGCCCCGAACTCTATCCGATCGCGTCATTCGCCGAGAGGGGATATGCCGTGCTGCGCCCCAATCCGCGCGGCTCCAGCGGCTATGGCGCCGAATTTCGCACCGCCAATCGTCGCGATTGGGGCGGCGGCGACTATGACGATATCATGAGCGGCGTGGATTATTTGATCGAGCAAGGCATCGCCGACCCCGATCGGCTGGGTATCATGGGCTGGAGCCATGGGGGATACATGACCTCGTGGACCATCACCCAGACCCGTCGCTTCCGCGCCGCCTCGGTGGGCGCCGGGGTGACCAATCTGGTCAGCATGAACGGCACCTGCGACATCCCCAGCTTTATACCCGACTATTTCTGCGCCGAGTTCTGGGATGATCTCGAGGTGTACATTGCCCGTTCGGCCGTGTTCCAGGTCAAGGGGGTGACCACCCCCACCCTGATCCAGCACGGCGACCACGATGATCGTGTGCCGCTGAGCCAGGGCAAAGAGCTATATAATGCCCTCAAGCGTCAGGGTGTGCCGGTAGAGATGGACATCTATCCGCGTCAGCCTCACGGCCCCAACGAGCCGCGCCTCTTCGCCGACATCATGCGGCGCAACCTGGAGTGGTTCGATCGCTGGATACCGGATCAAGACGTCGATTGATCCGCATGAAGAAAAACTCCGGGGCCATCTGACCCCGGAGCTTTTTTTCCAGAACCCACCTTCAAACAGGCCTGGTCGATCATATTTAGTCGATAGGCCCCAGGCCGGCGCCACAGCTCGCCCGCACCACGAGCCGCCCGGATACCCGTGTCGCACGGGCCCTGCGACCGGCGACGAGATCCTGCACCAGGGCGGCAGCGGCATGGCCCAGACCTTCCAGATCGAACCGAAAAGTGGTCAGAGGGGGAGAGAGCAAAGGCGCGAAATCTCGATCGCCCAGCCCGACCACGGCGACATCATCGGGGCAACTCAGATTCATGCCCTGCAACAGGCGAATAGTCTCGGCAGCCTCTGTGTCCGAGGCGCAGATCACCACGGTGGGATAATAGCTCGATTCAAAGATGCGGCTGAACCGCTCCTTCTCGGCATCGGTCAGCAAGTTGGAGGAAAAGACCCAGTCCAGCGGCAGTTCAAGGCCACTCTCCCACAAGGTCGTGGCAAAGCCCCAATAACGCTCCTGCCCCTCGATAAGGGTCGGATCGCCCCCCACATAGGCCACCCGACGATGCCCCAGGCTCAGCACGTGCCGGGTAAGCTGTTCCATACACGAGCGCTCATCCAACACCACCGCGGGCACATCCAGCCCGCCCATCTCGCGAACGAGCAACGCGAGGGGCATCTGTGCCTCGGTCAGGAGCCGCTGATACCCTTCACAGTTTCGGCGTTCTTCGCCCGTCACCATCAGCAACGCCACATCAGATCCCCGTGCCACGGCTTTTTCCAGCGCGCGAACCTCGTCGTCGGGCGTCCCGTCGGCCCATAACAGAGAGAGCGCCATGCCGGCCCGGCTCAACTCGGCGCCCAGGCACTGCACCACCGAAGCGGCAAGCCAGTCGAGTTGCGAAAGCACCAGAGTCGCCGTCGGGACTTGCTCGGCCGCATCGGGCGCCCGCCCCACAAACCAGCCCAGCCCATGATGGCTGTATACGCGCCCCATATGCGCCAGCTCGCGTAATGCGCGCCGCACGGTGATCTGACTCACGCCATACTGTTCACAAAGCGCTCGTTCACTGGGCAGCTTGTCACCAGAGGTCCACACGCCGGATTCGATCTTGGCCGTGATATCGTCGGCCACGCGCCAGTAGAGCGGTCTGGGTCGCGTCTCAAAGGTGTTCACGAGGGCTCTCCTCATATAGAAATCGGACGGCGCAAAGCAAAAGAAACGCCACAAACGGTCCGCTCAAAGATCGTACCGGGACTGCAAATCCGGGGGGCATCCGAAAGGATCAGGAGTGCCCCTCCCCCGCACAGATGCCCATCGCTCCGAAAAGAGTGGAGCGTCGTCATCTGCCTCAGTCAGGAATCCCCTGTCTGGCGGCGAACCAGCGATAGTCGATGTTGGGAAATACTTTGTCCAGCTCGTATAGCTTTTTGGCATAGATGCGCGCTTCGGCATCGATGCCACTTTCGGCCATCTCGGCCAGTTGCGAGAATCGCTCCAGGTGGCTGTTAAATCGCTCAGTAGAGTATTCGCGGGCCTGTCCGGTAGTGACCAGGAAGGGCCAGTCGCTGGATTGAAGCAGCAGCAGTTCGCGCGCCGCCTGGCAAAGCACCACCCAGGCATCGCCCTCTGCCGCCGGATATCGATCGACCAGGCGCTCCATCCGCCGTTCGGCCTCGTATATCGGCTCCCACATCCAGCGCACATTCTCGTTATCCCAGGTCCAGTGGTTGCCCCCCGCTCCCCAGGAGCTCTCGGGCAGCGCCATCACCTCATCGGGCTCGTGGCGGAACGCGTACTCGCTGGCCGTCACCAGGTCGATACGCTCCTTATTGGCGAGTTCGCGCAGCACGTCCTTGATCCACTCTACCCCCTCGAACCACCAGTGCCCGAACAGCTCAGTATCATAGTTCGACGAGATGATGCCATACCGGCCGCTCTCCGTCGAATATGCCTCCAGAAGCGATTCGACCAGGTCGGCAAAGTGACGGGCATGCTCCCGTGCACGCTCCCCGGCCATGACCGGATCGTAATACTCTTTATCGCCCAGATCGACCCGGGGGCCGGTAACGCGCCAGTACTGCAATCCCGATTGAGGGTCCTTCTTGTGAAACTCGCGATACACTCCATCACCGGGATAGCCCCAATCCGCCGACCAGACCTGCTGGCCGGTGCGGTTGTTGCGCCCGATCACAGCCACCGGCGGGTCGGTCAAACCCGTATCACTGCCCACCACATAGTAGGCCGCGTAGGTTGTCCCCTGTGTTTCGGTCTCTTGAGTGGGCGTAATCACATAGCGTCGCTCGATATTGCCATAGGGGCCGATGGCCACCTCTCCCGCCGCCTTGCCCACCGGGTGACCGCCTTCGATGGCGTGGGTCTCGGCAAAGAAGCAGGTGAGCCCGAGAGGGGCGAGGAATTGCTCGATAGCCGGCCGCACACTCCCGTCATCCTCCAGGTAGGCGGGGCGATAGGCGCATTCGGGCAGCCAGATGGCGCGAGGCGAACGGCCAAAGTGACGGCGATAGCTCTCAACGGCGGTGCGCAACTGGCCATAGATAGAGGAATCTCTCGAGAGCAGCGGCAGATAGCCGTGCGTCGCAGCGCAGGTGATGATCTCGATATGCCCCTCATCCTGCAATCGGCGAAACGCCCCTACCACATCGCCATCGTAACGATCGAGATAGGCTTGCCGTATGCCGGTGTAGAAATCGAGATAGAAACGGGCCAGATACTTGAGATGCTCATTGCCCGATTCGGCAAAGCGCTCTACATCTCGCTCGGAGCTCTGGATTTCGTCATCCAGATAGAGCAAAAAGTGCTGCTGAACATCGATATCGGCCAGTTGTTCGACCAGTACCGGCGTGAGGCTCAAAGTCAGCTTGTAATGAACCCCCTCCTGACGCAGATCGTACAGGGCGTTCAGCAACGGGATATAAGTTTCGGCCAGGGCTTCGTGGATCCACTCCTCACCATGGGGCCACTGGCCGGCCATGCGACAGTAAGGTAGATGACTGTGTAGCACAAAAGTAAACGCGCCGTCTCCCTGGCGGTTTTTCGCTGCCGTCTGCGAGGACAATTCGGCACTGATCACAGGCCCCTCATTCATCCCTTTACCTCCGACTGGCCGAATCAGAGCAACCGCTTTTAGAGCTTGTGCAACGGAATGGCCACCTTCTGGCCCTCACCCCCCGGGAGCCGGGCGGTGTGCTCGGGCGGAGTGAGGGTGGTTTGGCTGCACGATCGGCCATTTCAAAGCCCGGTACGATTGCCCTGCCGGCTGGATCTAGCGCGTATATAGACACCGTGCCGAAAGGTACCACAAGATGCCGCACCCGTCAACCATCTGCGGCATACCAGCTTGACGCATTACACAACTCGCCACAAGAATGATCTCCAGAAGCGTCTACCGATCCCCGGAAGAGACCTCCCGTATCTATCCCAATGGGTCATCCCCGAAGGGATATCGTTACATTTGTTGACATATCCTTCTGATGATGTATGATACGTGCGTCGCGTGCTTCTCGGATTGTCCTCAAGAGCCGCCTTGAGCGTCTTTTATCCCGAACGAGGCGACGCGCGCCCGGCGATTCGAGGCGCAAGGGCACACCTTTGTCGATTCATCGCACGCATCTGGAGGCATGCTATGAAGGTGCAGATCGCCACCATTCCGGCCCGCCCACGCATGATGTTTGCCTCAGCTGCCGGTGTGCAGGCCGAGCCCGACGCCTCTGAGGCAGATCCATCGTCCCCCCCCGGACGATGGCAACCTCTGAGCAGTAGACCTCCTCGTACGCGACGTCGCTATCGCTGGCTGATCCGAGCGATGGCCCTGCTCTTGAGCCTGCTCGCCCTGGCGCTGGCGTTCTGGCGTATTCCCTGGTCGACACACGGGTCTCTGGTCGACGTTCAGCATGGTGAGGTCGAGGTGCGCCTCGATTCCTCCGGCAGCTGGAAGCCCCTGGCACAAGGAGATACGATCCGTCAGGGTACCACTCTGCGTGCCGCACCCGATACGCTGGCCACGCTGGCGCTTTTTGATCGGGGGTTGATGCGCATCGAATCCGGGGGCGAGTGGACCGTCAATACGCTGCAGCGCAGTCGCGACGGGCATATCTCGCGCATCCACCTCTATCAGCATCACGGGCAGGCCAGCTATTCGGCGGCTATGGCCGGCGACGGCGTTCGAGCGGTGTGCCAGATCGATGTCCCCGGCGCCACGCTGGATCTGGTCGGCGTCGCCATCGTCACGACGAGCGAGGAACATACCCGGATGCAGGTTCTACAGGGGCGCGCCTTGATCACTTCGCCCGACGAATATATCGTCGCAACCACCGGCCAGACCACCCTGATCCGTCCGGCAGGTCCGATTACGATTCTGGAAGCGCCCTGAGCCCCACCCGTCGATGACGCATAACAGAGGGAGCCACACAAGCCCCTCTATATTCCACGATCGGAGTGAAACGATCCATGACGACTGCTCTGACTCTTGATACCCACAGTGGCTACTTTTACCGCAATGGAGAACGTTTTATCCCGGTGGGGGTGAATTACTGGCCGGCATCATGTGGTATCGAGATGTGGCCGCGCTGGCCCGCCGACGAGATTCGCCACGATCTGGATGTCATCAAGCGCCTGAGCCTGAACTGCTTGCGCTTTTTCTTGCGCTGGCAGGATTTCGAGCCCGAGCCCGGCGTCTATGATGCCACCATGTTCGAACGCCTCGAGCAGATGCTGAGCTGGTGCGCCGAACGGGGCCTCTATGCCCAGCCTTCGCTCTTTGTCGGCTGGATGAGCGGCGGCACCTTCTGGCCCGCGTGGCGTGAGGGTCGCAACGTCTTTGCCGATCCGTTCATGGTCGAGCGGGCCGTCGCCTTTGCCGCAAAGGCCGCCTCCGTCATCGCGCCGTTTTACCCCCATCTGGCGGGGGTCGATCAGGGCAACGAGCTGTGCTGCCTGGCCGATAGCCGTCAGGCACCCCCCGACGCGGTGATCCACTGGTGTGGCGCCGTCAGCGCCGCCATACGCAGCGCCTATCCGCAAGCGCTCATCGTTTCGGGCAACGAACAGGGGCAGATCAACAGCGACAGCGGATGGCAGTTGGGCAACCAGCCCGGCACCGACTTTTACAGCATGCACGGCTATCCCGTCCCCTCCTGGCACAATATCTCCTTCGACGGGATGACCGATCCGCTCTGCCAGTCGCTGCTTCCCTTTTACACGCGCATAGCCCGCGCCTATGGCCCGGTGATGCTGCAAGAGTTCGGCACCATCATCACTTTTGGCGCTGCGCAGCAGGATGCCTATCTGCGCGCCATTCTTCCGGCATGCTGGGATTCGGGGGCTAACGGATTCCTCTGGTGGTGCCTGCGAGACATCCATGCCTCGATACACCCTTATGTAAAGAACAACTTTGAGAGCACTTTGGGGCTGATCGACGCGCAGGATCGTGTCAAGCCGGGGCTGGAATACTATCTCGAATTCGCCCGCTCCCTGCCCCAGCGGCCCGCCCCCACCGTACCGGAGGACGCCGTCGGGGTGTATATCCCCCGCCACTATTATCTGCGCGACCGGCAGGAGAACCCGGGCAACGATCCGGCTATCCTCTCGCGCCGGCTGATCATAGCCAACTATATGCTGCAACAACTCGGGCATCCGGTGCGTGTGGTGCGCGGTGACCGGCCCCTGCCCGACGATGTGCGCTGCATCGTCGTCCCCGGGGCCATGCTGGATGCCGTCGAGGCAAAGGCAATGATCGACTGGGTCGACGCGGGAGGGCGCCTGGTCTGGCACGGCCCCGACCCCGTGAACTGGGGACACACCTATATTCGTCTGCTGGGCGCCCGACCGGTGGATTATCGCGCCTCCCGGCCGATGCAGGTGGAGGCTTTTGGCCGGAACTGGAGCTATGATCGTTACCCGCGCAACATGCGCGTACAGATCGAGCCGGATATCGCCCGGGTCATCGCCGACGATCAGGATGGATTGCCGGCGATCCTGTGCCACTCCCTGGGGCGTGGAGTGGTGGCCTATACCCTCCCCGTTGTAGAGGACGCCATGGCCGCCACATCCGACCGACGCGATCTCCGCCCCCTCTGGCTCGACTGGTACAGGGGCATGCTCGAGCTGGTCGGTGTTTCATCTCGCTGAAATGGACCTCGTAACGGGGGACGGTCAGGCCGTCCCCCGTTACTTTTAATGCCCCGCCCTGACCGATCATGAGCACCGGTCTCCATCGCCCGCCCCCCAAATTGACGCTCCCATAGCCCTCTTGTAGAATCGAATCGATGGGCCGCATCGGGCGGCCTCTTGTAATCACCCACAAGGTGCCATGACATCTTTTGCTAACAAGCGCGAAAACCAGGTCGGTATGCGCTCTTTCCTGGGGCGCGAGGGTGAACCTGTAGAAGGGCCATACTCTATCGACCATATAACCTATGCCAACCCCGATACGGGGTACGCCGTAGTGCGTATGATATCGGCCGATGATCCCGGCGCGCCGCCCATCGTGGCGGTGGGCTCTTTTCTACAACCCCGCACCGGTGAGTGCTACTACATTCGGGGCACCTGGCATCGCGATCCACAATACGGCCTTCAGGTGCGTGTATCCTCGGCGCTGCCCGAGGCGCCGCGCAGTCTGGAAGCCCTCGAACGTTACCTCTCCGGCGCAAGCATCAAGGGGTTGGGTCCCCACTATGCCCGCGCGCTGATCAAGCACTTTGGTGAGGATACCTTTCGCATCCTCGAAGAGGGCGGCCACCGCCTGGAAGAAGTGCCCGGCATCGGGCCGGTTCGTGCCCGCACGATCCGTGAAAGCTGGGCCAGCCATCGCGGCATCCACCGGCTGATGGTCAATCTGCAGGGTGTGGCCGGATTGACCCCGACGCAAGCCCAGCACATCTATCAAGAGTTCGGCCAGAGCGCCTGGGATATAATCTCGCAGGACCCTTATCGCCTGGCCGAGCATGTGCGCGGCTTTGGCTTCAAGACGTGTGATCGCATCGCCCGACAACTCGGCATCGCCCACGATGCCCCCGTGCGATTGCAGGCCGGCGTGATTTATGTGATGCAACGAGCGCTGGATGAAGGACACCTCTGGACGGTGGCCGATACGCTGCGCGACGAGGCTGCCCGGCTGCTGGAGGTCTCCCCCGAGGCCGTAACCCCCGAGATCGAGCAATTGCTGGCCCGGTCACGTATCGTATCGGGGCCGACGGACGATCCCGCAGAGCCCACCGGGCTTTACCTGCCCCATGTGGCCCATGTAGAAGCTCGAATCGCCGAGCGATTGGCCCACCGATTGCGCCAACCCGCACACAAGAGTCTGCATCTGCCCCCGGGCCATGCGGAGAACATGGTCGAGCGGATAGGACACGCCTCCCTCACCGAGGAACAGCGTGGCGCCATCGTCGGATTGCTGGTGGGCGCTCCGCTGGTGATATTGACCGGCGGCCCCGGCACCGGAAAAACCACCACCGTGCGCTCCCTCATCGACTGTCTGGAGGCCATGCATGTGAGCTATGCCCTGTGCGCCACGACCGGCCGGGCCAGCAAACAACTCGCCGCATCGACGGGGCGTCAGGCGGCCACCGTTCATCGCCACCTGGGCATCGGTGGCGGTTCGCGCGAGGTCGAATTTGTGCGCGAGACGGTGCTCATCATCGACGAGGCATCCATGATCGACATCTGGCTCATGGACGAGATCCTGCGTCGCCTGCGCGACGACACCCACCTGGTGCTGGTGGGCGATGTGGATCAGCTTCCCTCCGTGGGGCCGGGGGCGATACTCCAGGATCTCATCGCCGCCGTCGAACGCGAGCGGGTGCCGGGCGCGCAGGTGGCCCGCCTGGGACGCATCTTTCGGCAGGAGGCGGGCGACCGCAGTATGATCGTCATCAACTGCCATCGCATCCGCCAGGGGCAGCGCCCCCTCACTGATTCGGGCGCCGAGTCGGACTATTTCGAGATGATACGTGAGACACCGCAGCAGGCGCGCGAACTGGTGGTGGGGCTGACTACGACACGTCTTCCGCGTTATCTGAACATACCGCCCTCCGAAGTTCAGGTGCTGGCGCCGATGCACGGTGGTGAGGCGGGAATTCGCACATTGAACAGAGCGCTCCAGGAGGCCCTGAATCCGCCCGATCCGGCCAAGGCCGAGCTGGCGCTAAGCGGCGTGGGGCGCGATCCATCGCGTATCCTGCGGGTGGGCGACAAGGTGCGTCAAACGCGCAACAATTATCAGAAGCAAGTATTCAACGGTGACCTGGGCACCGTCACCCGTATCGATACGGAAGATAGAACGGTGAGCGTCGTATTCGATGAACAGAGCGCGCTCTACAGCTATGACGAGCTGGACGAGCTGGTTCACGCCTGGGCCATGACCGTCCACTCGGCCCAGGGCTCGCAGTGGCCGGCGGTGGTCATCGTCATGCTCAGGAACCACTACGTGATGCTGGAGCGCAACATCCTATACACCGCCCTGTCGAGAGCCCGCCAGCTCGCCGTCCTCATCACTCAGGAGCAGGCGCTGCAGATCGCCATCTCCGCCGATTCGGCAACCCGTCGGCGCACAGGGTTGGTGCCTCGCCTGCGAGCTGCCCTGGCGAATCCCGCCCCCGAGGCGCCTCGCCCTCAGCCCGGACGCCTGTTCTGAATCTCCCCTTTTGATCGCATTTTCCCCAAAAGGGTAACCGACGTGCCATCTCGGTGTTGTGACAATAGGTTCCCATTCTGGCACTATCCGGAGGATTGCTTAATGATCGCACTGTACATCGCCCTCGCCCTGCTCGCAGCCTATACGCTGGGCTCTCTTCCCGTAGGCTATTCCATCGTCAGGCTGGCGAAAGGGGTCGATATCCGAACCGTCGGCAGCGGGCACACCGGCGGCACCAATGTGTTGCGTACGGCCGGCTCCGTGCCGGCGGCGCTGACGGTACTGGGCGACTTTATCAAGGGTTACGGCGCCGTTCTGCTGGCCCGAACGCTCTGCCCCACCGTTCCGGCCGTATGGGCGCTAGCCGGCCTGGCCGCCGTAGCGGGGCACAACTGGTCGCTCTTTTTGGGCTTGAGAGGCGGCGTGGGCACGATGACCACTCTGGGTGCGGCAACCGCGCTATTACCCCTGGCCGTCATCGGCGCCGTCATACCGACCGTTCTGGTGATCGTCGCCTGGCGCTATACCTCGCTGGGCTCGTTGACGCTGGCCGCCACACTCCCCCTCATCGGCCTGGTTGGAGTGGTACGAGGCCTGTGGCCACCGAGCCACCTCATCCTTTGCCTGGGCACCAGTCTAATGGCCGTCTGGGCGCTGCGCGCCAACATCCGCCGGCTGTGCCGCGGCACCGAGCGCCGATTGGGACAACGGTTGCGTTCCGAGCCCGCCGACGCGTCGCACGGGTGCCCCTGAGCATACCCCCGAGCAATAGAGGATGACCGGAGGCCAGATGACGAGCCTCCGATAATGCATCTCCATTAAGATGGTGACGCGCCCCGTCGCCTCTGTTGGGTTATGCTGTGCTTCTGTGGAATTGCCAAAATCGGCATGGGCCTCTATAATACCGGCGGTCATTCAAGATGAGGGTAACTTGATACTTGATATACAGGAGGTTCGTTATCATGCCGAAAAAGTGGGTCTATCTGTTCCACGAAGGGAACAGAGACATGCGCGATCTACTGGGCGGCAAGGGCGCAGGCCTCGCCGAGATGACCAATGCCGGCCTGCCCGTCCCACCCGGATTCATCTGCACCACTGAGGCTTGCCTCGAATACTATGCCCAGGATAGCAAGTTCCCCGAGGGCATGTGGGAGCAGGTAAAGGAAGCGATGGCGGCGGTTGAACAGGCAACGGGCAAGAAATTCGGCGATCCCAAGAACCCGCTCCTGGTGTCGGTTCGCTCGGGCGCGCGCGTATCCATGCCCGGCATGATGGAGACCGTGCTCAATATCGGTCTCAACTCCGAAACGCTCAAGGGACTGGCCGAGCTTTCCGGCAATGAGCGCTTTGCTTACGACTCGTACCGGCGCCTCATCTCCATGTTCGGGCGCACGGTAAAAGATATCCCCAGCAACCTCTTTGAGGATGTGCTCACCGAGTTCAAGTCCAGGACCGAGGGCGGCCGCGATACCGACCTTACCGTGGATATGCTCAAAGAGGTCGTGGCCGAGTACAAGCGCATCTACAAAGAGCAGCTTGGCGAAGAGTTCCCCGAGGATCCGTGGGATCAGCTTGCTCAGGGTATCGAGGCGGTGTTCAATTCCTGGTTCGGCCCCAACGCCGCCACCTACCGCCGCATTCACAAGCTGTCCGACGACTGGGGCACCGCGGTGAACGTGGTTACCATGGTCTTTGGTAACATGGGTGAAGACTCGGGTACCGGCGTGGCCTTTACCCGCGACCCCAACACCGGCGAGAAGCGGCTCTTCGGTGAGTACCTGATTAACGCCCAGGGTGAGGACGTGGTGGCCGGTATTCGCACCCCGTCCAAGATCGCCGAGATGGAGCGCGCTCAGCCCGAGATCTATAAGCAGTTCCTGCAGGTCGCCCAGATGCTGGAGAAGCATTATCGTGACATGCAGGACCTCGAGTTCACCATCGAGCGCGGCAAACTCTGGATGCTGCAGACCCGTTCCGGTAAGCGCACGGCGCGGGCGGCGATCAAGATCGCCGTCGATATGGTAAACGAGGGGCTCATCACCAAGGAAGAGGCCGTAGATCGCATCCTGCCCGAGCAGGTGGACGCCATGCTCCACCCGACGTTCGATCCCGATGCCAAGCAGGTCGCCATCGATCGCGAGGATCTGCTGGCCACCGGCCTGAACGCCTCTCCCGGCGCTGCCACCGGTATCGCGGTCTTTGATTCTGACCGCGCCGAGGAACAGGCCAACCGGGGTGTCGACGTGATTCTGGTTCGCCCCGAGACCTCGCCCGACGATGTGGGCGGTATGCTCAGCTCTCGTGGTGTGCTGACCCAGCACGGTGGGGCCACCTCGCACGCGGCGGTAGTCGCCCGGGGTAACAACCTGCCCTGTGTGGTGGGCTGTGAGGAGGTCAGCATCAACACCGAGCGCCGCCGGTTCACCGTGAACGGCCGCACCATCAATGAAGGGGATACGATCTCGATCGACGGCACCACCGGTGAGGTGTTCGCCGGAGCCATCCCGACGATCGATCCGGACTTTCATCGTGAGGTCGAACTGGCCACCCTGCTCGAGTGGGCCGATGAGATCCGCCGGCTGGGCATCTATACCAATGCCGATTACCCGCGTGACGCCCGCCGTGCCCGAGAGCTGGGCGCTGAGGGCATCGGCCTGTGCCGCACCGAGCACATGTTCTTCGAAGAGGGGCGTCGTCCCTTCGTCGTGGGCATGATCATGTCCAAGACCGAAGAGGAACGGTTGAGCTATCTGGAAAAGTTGCTGCCCTTCCAGCGCGAGGACTTTGAAGGGATCTTTGAGGCGATGGACGGCCTGCCCGTCATCATCCGCCTGATCGACCCGCCCATGCACGAGTTCCTGCCCGGTCGCATCGAGCTGACCGAGGAGGTGACCGAGCTGCGTTGCACCGGCGCGGATCCCAAGGCCCTCGAAGAGAAAGAAAAGATGCTCGAAGTGGTCGAGTCGCTCTGGGAAGTCAACCCCATGATGGGTCTGCGCGGCTGCCGCGTCGGACTCATGTACCCGGGCATCACCGAGATGCAGGTGCGGGCCATCTTCCAGGCGGGTTGCCGCCAGGCCAAGAAGGGCATCAAAGTCCATGCCGAGATCATGATCCCGCTGGTCACCCATGTGAACGAGCTGAACCTGGAGCGTGAAAAGCTCGAAAAAGTGGCCAAAGAGACCATGGCCGAAGAAGGCATCGAGATCGAGTACAAGTTCGGCACCATGATCGAGACGCCGCGCGCGGCCCTCACCGCCGGTGAGCTGGCCCAGTACGCCGAGTTCTTCTCCTTCGGCACCAACGACCTCACGCAGATGACCTTTGGCTTCTCGCGTGACGACGCCGAGGGCAAGTTCCTGCTCAACTATGTCGAGCGCAAGATCCTGCCGTCCAACCCGTTCCAGTCGCTGGATCAGGGAGGCGTGGGGCAGCTCGTCGCCGCGGCCGTCAAGGCCGGTCGCGAGACGCGTCCCAACATCGAACTGGGAATCTGCGGTGAGCATGGTGGAGATCCCGACTCGATCGATTTCTTCCATCGCGTCGGCCTTGCCTACGTGAGTTGCTCGCCCTACCGCGTGCCGGTAGCCCGTCTGGCGGCTGCTCAGGCCACGCTGCGTAACAAGTAAGGGACCGCGTCCCGTTACGCCCGATACACCGCCCTGCGAGAGGTGCAGAACGCCTCTCGCAGGGCTTTTTTTATTCCCCAGCGCCTCTCCCCTACAATCATCATGCCGTTTCGAGCCCTCTTTTTATGCCTTCTTTGTCGGATAATGACGGATCCTTAATGTCCGGAGGGCGATTCTCTTGTTTTTGTTGGGTAAAATGGGGTGGCATATCCATCAGGCGTCAGAGCCAACATGGAGGCCACCGTGCGCAACACTCTGTTTCGTATTTCGATCATCGTGCTTTGCCTCTTGACCCTTGTGGCATCATCCATCATGCCGATTGTCCCGGCTCGGGCACAATCTGTGCTGCTGGTATCGGCGTCAGCGTCGCCTGCCTCGGTGCAGGGAGGTCAACAGGTCACCTATACGATCGAGGTACAGAACGGAGCAACCCTGAACGCACAAGGGCTCAGTGTCTCTTATACATTGCCGAGCGGCTTTAGCTACGTCTCTGGCTCTGCGCAGATCCTCCTCAACGGCACCGTCATCTCGACGGCCAACCCCACCGTCTCGGGAGATAAACTAACCTGGTCTAATGTGTTGCTGACGGGCGCGCGCAACAGCAACTTTTATGGTATGCACACCTTTGTGCAAGATCGTTGCGAGAACGGCTACATCAACGGTCAGCTCGACCGCGTGCGTGAGGCCATGGGCCCCGGCGCTTATGTCAAACAGCTATTCTACGGGATCACAACCGGCACATCGGGGCCACACGCCTGCTGGGTGCACTTTGTCAACGCCTGCTACGATCGCGATCTGATCCCCGTCGTACGGCTGGCGGGGCAGCATGGCGGCCAGTACTGGCTCAAACCCTATGCTTCATCGCCCGGCAACTATTCCCAGATCGCCCAGGCCTTTGCCCGGATAGTGAACGGCCTGCCCCAGCGTGACGGCCGGCCGCTTTATGTCGAGATATGGAACGAGCCCAATCTGGACCTGGAGTGGAGCGGCCAGGCAAACGCCGTCGAGTACGCCCAATTCCTGGTGCAGACAGCCGAGGCCATTCGCGCGCTGAACCGGCCCAACACCTATATCTTGAACGGTGGATTGGCACCCGGCGGCTCGGGCGCCAACAATCATCTGACCTTTATCGACAATATGGCCACCGTGCCGGGCGCCATGCAGGCGTTCGATATCTGGTCGGCGCATCCCTACCCCGGGAACCGACCGCCTCAGTTCAACATACACGACGGCACCGCGACCGGCCACGCGGATGTATCCATCGATAGCTATCTTTTGGAGCTACAGCGATTGGCCAATCATGGCCGCAAAGGCGTGCCCGTCCTGATCACCGAGACCGGCTATGCCCTGGGGCAGCACAACTTTCCATCGCTGCCCGCCATCGACGACCACAATCGCGCCGACTATATCATGCGCGCCTTTCGCGACTATTGGAGCCAGTGGCCTGAGGTGATGGGCGTGTGTCCCTACCAACTGGTCGACCCGCATGGCGTCTGGTATGTGTGGGATTGGCTGCACACCAGCGGCGCCGCCCGCCCCCAGTATGACGCCGTCAAAGGATTGGACAAGGCGCCCTCGCTGACACGCAGCCGGGTGCAGATCCGATTTCGGGCCATCGCCGTGGACAAGACCGGCAAATTCACCGGCCGCGTCGACGTCACATCGGGCAATCTGGGATCGTCCTCGGCAAACAACGTCGCGGCGGTGCAGGTCACCGCGCGTCCGACGCCGACACCCACACTGTCGCCCACTCCGTCCACGCCGACGCCGATTCCCACGCCGTCGCCCACGCCCATCTGTCATTCCATTGTCCGCAACGGCGGATTCGAGACCGACGAAGCGTGGGAGATGCCCAATACGGCGGATCCTGCGCGCTATACCACCAATATGGTGCGTTCGGGCCGGCGTTCGCTGCAGGTGGGCATCATAAACGCCCCGCCCCGACATAGCTTTTCCAGCGCGTGGCAACAATTCACCGTGCCGTCAGGCGCCACATCAGTGCGCATCGGATTCTGGTACTATCCGCTTTCAGGCGATACCTCCGCCGGCCAGCAGAACGTTATGCTCATGGACGCCGACAAGGCTTACCTGGAGACGATCTTGCGAACGGCATCCAACGCCGCAAAATGGACGTATTATGAATATGAAATAACCGGCCGCGCCGGACAAACGCTATGGCTCTATCTGGGCGTCAAGAATGTGGACGAGGCCGAAGGCTCCACAGGTATGTATGTGGACGATGTCGATATTCGCGCATGCGGGCCCTCGTTACAGGCCGTTCAGGTCCGCGCGCGCCTGCCGCTCATCCTCAAGGCCGGCACATCGAAAAACTCGATCGGGGCAACCTTCGGGTCGTCGGAGACACCACCTCCTGATGAAGGAACAGGGGAGAACGATGAGCCCGTCGAGCCACAGGTAGAGCCGGCCGTGGGCGACGATCTGCCCGAGCGCCCGGTGGGCATCTCGGCGCTTCCCGGTCGCTCGCCGGAGCAGGAGGCCGTCCATGCGATGACGCTGGACTCGACGCGCCGACGGTTGATCACCGCCACCGATGGATGGATCACCGTGGCCGATTCCGTCACCGGCCGGGTGTTCTTCCGGCGCGAACTCCCCGCCGATATTCATGCACTGGCGGTGGACGATGCATCAGGGAGCATCCACGCCGTCCTGCCCGACCTGGGCGAACTGTATGTGTTGAACGCCGACGGGTCGCTGCGCGAGCGCGTGTCCGGATTGGGACGCCCGGCCGATGTCTTCGCCGATCGAGATCGTATCTATCTGTCCGATGTGGAACAAAACCACCTGTATATGCTAGATCCCGCCAGCTATGGTATAATGTTGGCGTCCGAATATCCGGTGGCCCCTCACCCCCTGATGCTGGATTCCGATGGTTCGCGGCTCTATATCGGCCAGTTGGGGGAAGGGAAGGTGCTGGCCGTGGATACCGAAACCCTGGAGACGGTGGGTGAGGTGACGCTGGGCGGCCTGGGCTATATCCTGGATATGGCGCTGGATGCCCAACATGGCGTTCTGTACGTCGCCCATATGCTGTCGCCAAGGTATGGCGCCATATCGCGGATCGACACCGATCAAATGGTTGTCACCGTGACCCGTTGGGGCGATCTGGAACAACCCCTGGTCGGCGCCGATGCCATTTCGGTGGATTCCGAGCGTGGCACCGTGATCCTGGGAGTGGCCGAAGGATATCTGACCCTCGACGCCGAAACCCTGGCGGTTCAGGAATTAACCCGCCTGCCGCGATCGGCGTGGAACCGCACCATGACCTTCGATCCTCTCGATTCCACGTTGTACGTCGCCGGGCAGAGCGGCCAGATATGGACCGCCGTATTGCCTGCGGAGAATGAGCGCCATCATGAGCGTCGTCGATGAGATCAAGCAACGCCTCGATATTGTCGAATTCATCGGCTCTTATGTGCCCCTGCAAAAAGCGGGTCGCAACTATAAGGGGTTGTGCCCGTTCCATTCGGAAAAGACGCCCTCGTTCATCGTCTTTCCCGAAAATCAGGGCTGGCACTGCTTTGGCGCCTGTTCTACCGGCGGTGACATCTTTTCGTTCGTCATGCGCCGCGAGAACATGGATTTCCCCGAGGCGCTCCGCTTCCTGGCCGAGCGCGCCGGCGTAGATCTTCGTCCGCTGGACGACGTCGAGATCGAACAACGCAATGAATTGGAACGGTTGCGCGCCGCAAACGCCGCCGCGGCCGATTACTACCATCGCGTGTTGATGGAATCGCCCCAGGGAGAGGGCGCGCGACGCTATCTCGAACGGCGCGGCGTCACCCGCGAGACCATGGCCGCCTTTCAACTGGGATATGCCCTGCCCGCCTGGCATGCCCTGGAAGAGACCCTGACCCGGGAAAAGATCGCCCGGGACGATCTGTTGACTGCCGGACTGCTCAGCGAGAACGAGAGCGGAAATATATACGATCGGTTCCGCGGCCGGATCATGTTCCCCATTCGGGATGTGCGGGGGCACGTCATCGGCTTTGGCGGGCGCAGCCTGGACGACGAAAATCAGCCGAAATACCTGAACTCGCCTCAAACACCGTTGTTCGATAAGAGCAGCGTGCTGTACGGCATCGACCTGGCCCGCGACGCCATCCGCGAAAGCGAGACGGCCATCATCGTCGAGGGTTATATGGACGTCGTCGTGCCGTATCAGCATGGCGTTCGGAACATGGTCGCCTGCATGGGCACGGCCCTCACCGAGGCCCATCTGGATGTGCTCAAGCGGCTGGCCGGCGTGCTCATCCTGGCGCTGGACCCCGATGCGGCCGGAATGCGCGCCGTAGAGCGGGGCATCGAGACGGCCCAGCAGGCCCTGCCGCGCCGCTCGGTGCCGGTGCCCACCGCCACGGGATTGATCCGGTGGGAATCTCGCCTGGATACCGAGATTCGCATCATGGTCCTGCCCGATGGGCTGGATCCCGACGAACTGATTCAGACCGACCGTGATCGATGGGATCAACTGGTGGCCGGGGCATTGCCCGTGGCCGATTATTTCTTTGGCCTGGCGATGGACGAGATCGATATCTCGACCGCCCGGGGCAAGCGGCAGGCCATGGACCGACTGGTGCCCGTCATTGTAGCCATGGATAACCTGGCCGAGCGCACCCACTACATTCAGCGATTAGCCCGTTGGATTCGTGTGGACGAGCGACAGCTTGCCGACGAAGTCGAACGCCGCCGTGGAGGCACGGCCGGCCTTGTTCACCGGCCGGCTCATCGGGAGCCGCCGCGTCCCCGGCCGACGCCACCGTCTCCACGAGAAGAATCGCACGCCCGGCCCGATCCGGCACAGGCGCTGGAGGCACGCTGTCTGGCGCTGCTGTTGCACGCCCCGGAGCATCTGGCGGTGTTGCGCGAGACTATAGACCTCTCCGTCGAGACCTTTACCGATACCTATCATCGACTCATCTATACCGCATTAGAGGCGTACATCGACAGAGCCTCAACCGACGCTCTGTCGGTCGACGACCCGAATATTGAAAGCGAATTCCTGGCCCAACTTGACACCGAATCGCGGCCTCGTGTAGAATCGCTTTTAACCATATTGCAGTCCGGCCCTCCGCTTTCTCCCGACATGGTGCGGGAAGACCTCTACAAATCGGCTATGCGTTTGCGCAAGAGCCACATTTCGCGGCTCATCCGTGAGTTACGCTTTGTGCAGCAAGACGCTCAAGAGCAGGGTTTGGACGATCAAGTAAGAGAGCTCAACGAGACCATCGAACACCTTCGACGCGACTACCTGCAAGTTGATCAACGCTACTACGCCGCAACCCTCGTGGGGCGAAAGCAGGCCAGAGAAAGCCTGGTGACGAATCATGGACTCTGAGATGGGAAACGAGAGCGACCAAAACAAGCTAATAGATCAACTGCTGGCCAAAGGGATCCGGGATGAACATGTCACCAAACAGGATATCCTGGCCGTCGTCGCCAAAGAAGACAACCCGAACGAAGAGCTCGAGGCGCTGACGGCGGCTTTTGATGAGATGGGTATTCCGGTGCTCGACCTCGAAGAAGAAGTCGAGGACGAGACCATCCCGGAGGAGGAAGAAGAGAGGCAGCCCGAGGCCGAGGACGCCTCACGCTCCGAGCCGGTCAACGATCCGGTGCACATGTATCTGCGCGAGATTGGGCGGGTGCCCCTGCTGGATGCCGAAGAAGAGGTGCGCCTGGCCAAGGCCATCTACACCGGTATCGAGGCGGCAGCCCAGCGCGAAGAACAGGGTGATAGCCTGAGCACCCTCGAGCAGCACATCCTCTCGCTCAAGATCATGCAGGGCGATATCGCCCGTCGACGACTGGCCGAGGCCAATCTGCGTCTGGTGGTCAGTGTGGCCAAGCGCTACATGGGCCGCGGTATGTCCTTCCTCGATTTGATTCAGGAGGGCAACCTGGGCCTGCTACGCGCGGTGGAAAAGTTCGACTATCGCAAAGGCTACAAATTCAGCACCTATGCCACATGGTGGATCAAGCAGGCCATCAATCGGGCCATCGCCGACCAGGCCCGCACCATCCGCATCCCGGTGCATATGATCGAATCGATCAACCGGCTCACCCGGGCCGCGCGAGAGCTTCAGCAGGAGCTGGGCCGCGATCCCACCGCCGAAGAGATCGCCGTCGGGCTGGATTACCTGTCGGATAAGGACAAGCGGGCCATCGAGGATTCGGCCGCCGAGGGCGAAGAGCCCTCGATCGAGGTGCGCCGCCGGCTCAAGCGTGCCGCCGAAAAGGTGCGCCAGATCATGAGCGTCTCGCAGGAGCCCATGTCGCTGGAGACGCCGGTGGGAGACGAAGAAAATAGCTCCCTGGTGGATTTCATCCCCGATGAAAGCGTGGCCAACCCCGTCGAAGAGACCAACCGCGAGTTGCTGCGCGAGCAGATGGAGGATATCCTCTCATCCCTCAGCGAGCGCGAGCGCGAGGTACTGGCGCTACGCTTTGGGCTGAAGGACGGCGAGAGCCATACCCTGGAGGAGGTGGGGCAAAGGTTCGGCGTCACCCGCGAGCGTATCCGGCAGATCGAGGCCAAGGCGCTGCGGAAACTGCGCCACCCCACCCGCAGCCGCAAGCTGCGCGACTATCTGAGTTAACAGACCCGCCGCGCGCGTCACACGGCCTATTTTCCGATTTTGACGGCGCGGCGGAATCAATGTATAATTCGACTCGTTCATTCCTCGGTAGCTCAATGGTAGAGCGACCGGCTGTTAACCGGTTGGTTGTTGGTTCGAGTCCAGCCCGAGGAGCCAGATGTAATACTCAATGGAACCTCCGACGCCATCGACTCTGATGGGCCGGGGGTTTTTTCATGCCCCGCTGCCGCCCTAGCCGGGATATACCGGCTTGCGCGTCCTTTGTTCTTCGCGTACTATACCTCTTGATCCTGCTCATCAGCGCTGCAACGCGCTGATGTCGGGTATTTCGCCTCGAACATGATCGAACCCAATCTCCATAGCCCGTCCAAGAGCACGATACGGAGGCACTGATGATCATCGCTCCCGGCCACACACAGGAATTACTCGCGCTGTTAAGGATCTACTATCCCGACTGGGCAGGCTTTGATAACCCCCGATTTGTCGAGGATGAGGTCACCTACAAGCATGAAACGGTACACAAGGCGCAGGAGTTATTGAGTCAGGACGAATTCGAGCGCCTGATCAATGCCCGCGAGTATGACGAGATTCTTTCGCGCCTGGAAACGGTGGGCAAAGGCAACAACCTCCTTTGGCTACAAGTGCCACGAAGCGGAGATCTGGGGAT
>JBMNOI010000125.1:0-11360 GCA_050942995.1 Anaerolineae bacterium | reverse complement strand
CGGCAACACATGAGCCGGCACAAAAAGCACGTCGGGCGGATGGGTGGTCACCTCCCAGGCCAGGCGCAGATGCGTCCACATGCGGGGAAAAGGGATGACGCGCCATTCGACTCGATTTCCCTGAGGGAAAAACCCCTCTGCAGGCGCCTCGTTAAAGTACAGCCGATATCGATGTGACCCGTTCAGGTCGAGCAGGGCGCGTATCAGATATAATGAATAGTTCTCGGTGCCGGTAGGGCGCGACCGGGTCGCCCGACTGGCGTCGATGCCGATGAGCATGTTATCGTCTTGTCAATACAAACTGGATGATGAACCCCAATCCGATGATGATAAAGATCAGCGGCCACAGAGAGAGCAACTGTCGGGCGCGCTCGGGATCCAGCATCCCCGATGTGTACAGATAGCCCGCTCCCCCTACGGCCAGAGCGATCAGTCCGACAACCAGAGTCGATATCTGGCGCGTGTTGATCAGCCAGGCGGCCAGCCAGGATAAACCGGCGATGGTCGGAAATACGGGCCACAGCCAGGCCATATCGGCCCATTGCGCCGGACCGACGGTGATGTAAAGAAACAGCCCTCCGGATAGCAGGGTGGCCAACCCGAACCAGACGCCGTCGGGGCTGCGTGGATCGGAGGTGAGAGCGGTATAGAGCGAGATGAGTCCTACGATTACGAGGATCGCCGGCCAGAACTGCTCCATACGCAGCCAGCGGACACCCAGCGTCTGCAATAACGCCCAGATACCGATGAGGATCAGGATCAGCCCCGGCAAAATACGCTGTCGCGTGTTCATAGTTCTCTCCCAAAACCGAGTGGGTGAACAGAAAACGGGAACAGACGCCGCTCAGCGAACGACGGTAACCATGACCCGACGAGCGCCAACTCGATACAGTGCTTCGGTGACATCCTTTGCTCCGGCTTCGTCTGTCAGGGCGATCATACACCCCCCGATGCCGCCGCCTGAGAGCTTGGCCCCCGGGGCGCCCGCCTCCAGCGCGGCGCACACCAGGCGTTCCAACATCTCACCCGACACCTGGATCGCCCGTAGCAGGGCGTGGTTTTCGGTCATCGTCTGTCCCAGGTCGGCGAGTTCACCCTGAATGATGGCCTCACGGCCCCGCTCTACGATGGCTCCAATCTCGTCGAAAAGCTTGTCGTAACGAGCCGGATCGGACTCTCGACGGCGCCGCACACCGTCCACCGCATACCGGGTGCGCGCCGGCACGCCGCTGTCGCCGATGATGAGGGTGAACGGCCGCCCGACGGGAAACGTCTCGACACCGGATCCGCGCACGAAATAGACCGGCTCCTCAAAGGCGACCACCGTATTATCGATGCCGCTGGGGGTGCCATGAAGTAGGATTTCGGTGCGATAGACCAGCTCCGATACGACGTCGGGGGCCATTGGTTGCCTGTAGTGTCGGCTGATGCCTCGCACCAAAGCCGTGGCCACGGCTGTGCCGCTGCCCATGCCGCTGGCGATGGGAATCCGCGATCGGATCGTGATGCGCAGCGCCTGTTTGTCGGGATCGGCGCCTACGGCATAAAGCGCGTTGCGCACGGTGGTTTGCAGTGGCAGGGCGTCGTCATCATCATACGATTCGTCCAGCCGATAGACATGTCCCAGATCGGCGGCATCGATCTGTACGCCCTCTCCCGGGGAGAGGGGCGTGATCTGCACGGTGGCCCGCAGGTCGCTGACAGGGACGGCAATGGCGGGCCTGCCGTATACGACGGCATGCTCTCCCAGAAGAATCGTCTTGCCTGCAGCAGACGATGTAACCAACCCGATCTATCCTCTCTAGCCACTGCCGAATCGACGGCCCGACTATAGCCCAAAGGGCAGGCACTGTCAAGGGGCTGACACGTCCGGGCCGGGCGGGGGCGGCTCGACTGATGATGCGCAAAACGGGGATTTACTCCGACAGAAGGGGCCGGGGCCATCAGTGGTGAGCATGAAGGCCTCGGCTCCCTTGAGGTCGGTGGCGGGCAGATTGTGGACTCTGAATCAGGCGGGCACCGGCTGCAGGGCGGGGCGGAATTTATAGTTGTATAGAATCAATCCGCTGTCGCCATCCTCGCGCATTTTGCGGGTGACCATCTCGACGGGCATGCCGATATAGACCTGTCCGGGATCTACATCGGTAAGCTGTGCGGTCACCAACGGTCCCTCGTCCAGCTTGACGAGCGCCACCAGATAGGGCGCATACGCCTCAAAGCCCGAGGGCGCGCTATAGATCGTCGAGAATGAATAGATGACACCCTTGCCGCTGAACGAAAAGGTCGTTTTGGCCGGGCCCTTGCATTTAGGACATACATCTCGCGGTGGGAACAACTTGGCTCCGCAATGCGGGCATACCTCTCCGACAAGACTCAGGCGCTCTTTTCTGGTGCGCCAGCCGGATGCGAGACTCATTGGATGATCCTCCCTATGGGTAACGGCAGACGATTGTCTGCATGATGCAACAACGATGGCATACTACAAGACTCGTTCCAGAATGTGTGTGATTACGGTGGAACCGCTCCCGCCGATATTTTGCGTCATGGCCACGGTACAGCCCGGGATCTGGTTCGCCCCCGCCTCATTCCGAAGCTGCGTGGCCGCATCGACCACCTGATAGATGCCGGTGGCGCCGACGGGGTGGCCACGGGCCTTGAGCCCGCCCATGGTAGAGATCGGAATGCAGCCGTTCAGCGAGATCTGATTCTCCATAGCCAGCCGAACGCCCTGTCCGCGCGGTGCAAAGCCGGTGGCTTCGAGCGAGAGAGCCGCCATGATGGTAAAGGCGTCATGCAACTCGAACAGATCCATATTCTCGGGGCGCATACCCGACTGGGTGTAGGCTCGTTCGGCAGAGATACGGGCGGCCTCTAGCGCCAGCGGATCGTCACGGTCATGGATGGCCACCGAATCGGTGGCGACGGCCGAGCCGGCGATGCGTATCGCCTTGAGGCCGTGAGCGCGGGCGAAATCGGTCGAGGCCAGCACCACGGCCGCGGCGCCGTCGGCGATGCCCGACGAATCCAGCAGACTGATGGGCTCGGCGATCATCTTGGCCCGGGCAAAGGCGTCGGCGTCGATGGCACGGCGAAACATGGCGTTCGGATTGTTCACCGCGTTGCGGTGGGCGTTGATGGCGAATTCGGCGAAATCCTCACGTTGATAGCCATACTCGTACATGTAGCGCTGCATGAGCAGGGCGTTCAACGCCACGAACGAGATGCCATGCTCGCTCTCATAGACGGCGTCGGCGGCGGCGGCCAGCGCGGCGGTGGCATCCTCCACCAGCGAGTCGGTCATCTTTTCTACACCGCAGGCCACCACAATATCGTGCACGCCTCCGGCCACCGCGATATAGGCCATACGTAACGCGGCCGAGCCCGATGCACAGGCGCCCTCTACCTTGAGCGCCTCGATGCCGCGCAGGCCGGCGTGGTCGGCGACGAGGGCGCCCAGGTTCTCCTGCCGGGAGAGCTGGCCCGACAGCATGTTGCCCACGTAAAGCGCCTCGGGCGTCTCGATCTGTACATCCTCCAGGGCGGCGAGGATGGCCTCGGCGCCGAGAATGCGCAGCGATTTTTCCCAGTGTTCGGCGATGGGCGTCTGCCCGATGCCGACGATGCACACTTCTCTCACGGATTCATCCGTCCTCTATCAATGCATGTGGAGCTTTTGTCGGTAGCGGGCGTACAGGGCATAGTCGATCTCTTGACGGCGCGCGATATAATCTCGCGTTACCGGCGCGTAACCGCGCCGCTCTTCGATGCGCTCTGTCGTACGCCACACAAAGGCGTCGCTGCCTGCTCCCGAACCGAATGATATCTGCAGGATACGCTGACCCGGGCCGGCGACATCCAGAATAGCACTTAGACCCAGCAGTGACGCGCCGGCATAGGTGTTGCCGATCTCGCCCGCCAGCAGCCCGATCTTGACCTGTTCCCGCTCAAAGCCCAGTTCACCGGCCAGCCGTGTAGGGAACCGCACGTTGGGCTGGTGAAACACCGCATAATCGAAATCGGCCGCTTCGTAGCCCAGATCGGCCATCAGCCGCTCGCCCGCCGAGCGTGAATGGTGAAAGTAGGCCGGCTCGCCGGTAAAGCGCCCCCCATGACGGGGGTAATGCTCGTACGGCCGCCGCCAGAAATCGGGCGTATCGGTCACATAAGAGTACGACCCCTCCAGCACGGCGATCGCCTCGTCACCGGGGCCCAGGATATATGCCGCGCCGCCGGCGGCCGCCGTAAACTCGAGCGCGTCGCCGGGGCGACCCTGAGCGGTATCCATACCGATGGCCAGCGCATAGTCCGCCATACCCGATCCCACCAGGGCGATGGCGGCCTGCATGGCCTCGGTGCCCGCCTTGCATGCGAACTGCCAGTCTGCGGCCTGGGTCTCGGGGCCCGCCCCGATGGCCTCGGCCACGATGCTCGATGTCGGCTTGACGGCATAAGGGTGCGATTCGCTACCCACCCACACGGCGCGCAGGGCCGTGGCGGGTATGCCAGCACGGGCCAGGGCGTTGCGTGCCGCCTCGATGGACATGGTGACGGTGTCCTCATCCGGTCCGGGTACCGACTTTTCCCGGATGGGGGCCTCTCCCTCGCCACCGTGCCACACCCGGTTTACCTCTGTGGCCGCGAGGCGATAGCGCGGCACATAGGCCCCGTACCCCATAATGCCGACCTCACGAATCGGCTTCATCATGCTCAACTCGTCATCCTCCGGATGCGTCGGGAGTGTCGTTCCGACGCAACGTATTCAGAATCTCTCGGGCCCGATCGATGCGGATGGCGCCCTCTTGCACCAGCTGCTCTACCACCGGCGCAACCTCGTCGGTGGTTGCCCCCGCGGCCATGGCGATCTGCCGGGCGTGCAACTTCATGTGTCCGCGCTGAATGCCCTCCATCGCCAGTGCGCGCAGGGCGGCCAGATTCTGGGCCAGGCCCACGGCGGCGATCACCTGAGCCAGTTCGCGCGAGTCCGATGCGCCCAGAATCTTGAGAGCGACACCGGCCACGGGATGCACCCGCGTCGCGCCGCCTACCGTGCCCACGGCCAGCGGCAGCTCGATGGATCCCATCAGATCGCCCTTCTCATTGCGCTCCCAGCGCGATAGCGGCTCGTAACGCCCTGAACGGGTGGCGTAGGCGTGGGCGCCGGCTTCGACGGCCCGCCAGTCGTTCCCGGTTGCCATGACGACGGCATCTATGCCGTTCATGATCCCCTTGTTATGCGTGGCCGCGCGATATGGATCGACGACGGCCAGGGTGTGGGCTTCCAGCAGACGCTGCACCCCTTTATCGGCGGTCAATCCGCCCATGGCCAGCGACTCGACGGGCACCACGCACCAGGCACGTGCCAAGCGCCGGTCGGCCAGATTGGAGAGGATGCGCAATCCCACGCGCCCTCCGGTGATACGTTCGACGGCCGGTCGCAGCGCTTCGGTCGCCGTGTTGACCATATTGGCGCCCATGGCGTCGCGCACATCATAGATGAGGTGCACCACCATCATGGGCCCGGCCGGGCTATCCATGACGCGCACCTCGATATCTCGCGCGCCGCCGCCCAAACTCACGGTGGTGGGGTGTTCGGCGTTCGCCAGGGCCAGCAGTTCATCCCGCGATGCCAGCAGGCGCGTGCGGGCTGCTTCGGGATCGGCCACATCCAGCACCTGGATCTGCCCGATCATGAGCGGGTCGTCAGTGGAGGCGTGGAATCCGCCGCCCTCGCGCACCAGGCGGGCCGCATAGCTCATTCCGGCCACCACCGAGGGCTCTTCGATGACCATCGGTACCAGATAGTCGCGCCCGTTCACGCGCAGGTTGGTACCGATGCCCAGCGGCAGATTGTACCGGCCCACCACATTCTCGATCATGCGGTCGGCCTGTTCGATGCTCAATCCTCCATCGGCCAGCGCGGCCAGATCGGCATCTTGTAGCGGCACCTGCTCGACCATGCGGCCGATCCGCTCGTCGCGGGACAGCCGATGGAAATTGGGCAAACGCGAGTTGGGTTCCAAAGCCTCTTCCCCGGTCGGTTCATGTCCTGACTGCCGTTCCCGGCAGCGATTCCCCAACATTATAATATAGGCTAACTGTCAAAATCTCCCATTTTGTCCCCAAAACCTGTCAATGAGCGGATGAAGGGTGTTTCCGCGGGCAGATGATCTCGCCCGATGCGGAATTCGGTGGTCGAGAGAAGGAATGAGGGCAATGGTCAGGACATTGAGTGGGTAGGCGATGAGGGGATATGGCATAGAGTAGAGAGGAGGGCGGCGATATCCGCCCTCCCTTCGAGGTATGTCAGGCGCCAATGTTCGGACGTTGCGCCATCAGAGCTGCTCAGGGCTTTCGTAGGTGCCCACGAATCCACCGGTGGACGGAGGCGATGTGGGGCGGATCCCTCCCTCAGCGGCCACCTGACCGTAGAGGTGCGAGCTGACCAGAGACGCCCAGAACCCGGTGAAAAAGACGCCCACGACGCAGAGAATCAGGCCAAACGCTGCGATGATCTGCGCGACGATGCCCAGCAGAACGGCGATCACATAGTTGCCCAGGTTGTCGCCGATCAGTCGGAATATGTTACGGAACCGGAAAAAGCTGGCGAACTCTTCCTCCATGGCGAACCTGATGGTTGCAGCGGGCAACACAACAGCGACCACCAGCCCCCAGATCGACGAGAGGCAGGAGATAAGCCCGAAGCAAACCTGAGCCACCTGCATCGCCTCGGTGTTGCGGGTCAGCGTGTCGAGAATGGCGCCAAAGCCGCTGGCGAACAGGATGGGCAATGAGTACAAAAAGGCCGCCACGACGACCAGCAGGCCACGCATCCAGTCGCCGCCCCAATCGTCCCACTCGGGCAGCGGCAGAGAGCGGCCCTCGGCGACATTGCGGATGATTCGTACGGTATAGCCCGTGACGACCAGGCCGGTAAAGAGATTGACGATCGGGATGATACTGGCCAGGACCAGCAGGCCACCGATGGCCAGCTTTTTCACCCATTGATCGTCATCAAACATGTATACGAACGCTCTTCCGATATCCATCGCTTCCTCCCCAATTGAATTACAAGCTGACGGGCAGCGTAAAGCATACTACCACACTGGAGGGCAGGTTATCGACCGGACGAATTATACAAAAGCCGCGGACCTAACACAAGGTCTTGTGTATAACCATGTCCGGACTGATGCCCGGTATCTATACGCCATATACCCGGCAAAAGTAGCGACAGCGCAGAGATTTGCTGCGATATTTCATCAGCCAAGCACCGCCCATTGGAGCAGTCGCATCAACCCCATTTCGACGGTGGCGGCGCCAAGTCCTAACCCCAGATAGAGCGCGACTTCGCGGCTGCTGCGTACGGTGCCCTCTCGTCGCCAGAGCAGCGCCACCAGCATGCCGTTCACTCCCGCCAGTACGCCGAACGACGCCAGGATGATGGCGCCTCCCCAGAGCGGGTAAGGGGCCCCCGGCCAGAGCAGGAGGCCTCCCACCAGTGCCCCTCCTGCGGCGAGAAGCGGTAACCATTGTGCGGGATGTTCCAGCACCGGGCGCGGGTCTATATCGTGCCACAGGACATAATGCCACGCCGGATAGAGCATCACGCCCATGGCAAGTCCGCATCCGGCGCCGGTGATGAGGCGCAGCGTATTGGACGGCATATAGAGCCAGGGGCTACCGTTGACAAAGTGGGCCAACGAGTTTACACCGTCCAGCGCCCACATCCCCACCAACACGGCCACAACCCAGGCCGTGCTCCAGGTGGGCAGCCTGGCACTGCGACGCCGGCCGATCAGGCGCAACACCACGAATGCCAGCGCGATGGCGAGATAGGTGCCCATGCAGCGCGAACAGAGCGGCAATGGCTCGCCGCCATAGTGTAATGAGTGATCGGCAAACTGGTGGCATACGCCGCCCAGCAGAAACCGCACGACAGGCAAATCGATCCCCTTGATCCCGGTCAAACGTCGAGTCTATGCCACGAGTTCGATGGCGCGGCGGTCGATGCATGATCCCATTATACCCGCATCGCGGAGGGGGGCAATGCCAAAATGACCACCTTCGAAAGGTGATATATAGCCGCGAAACCCTTGTCAATCCGTTAGAAAAGACGTAGAATAAATGCACAAACAAGTGAGAAGAGGCGATACAGCATGGCAATAAACGAGATCGCCGGATATGCGCGTGCCGTGATCGAGAACGTGGAACGGGTCATTGTGGGCAAGCGCGAGGCCATCGAGTTGCTGGTGGTTGCGCTGCTCTGCGAGGGGCATGTGTTGATCGAAGATGTGCCGGGCGTGGGCAAAACCATGCTGGCGCGGTCGGTGGCGGCCTCGTTAGGCCTTTTCTTCAAGCGGTTACAATGCACGCCCGATCTGTTGCCCAACGATGTGACCGGTGTGTCGGTGTATAACCAAAAGACGGGCGAATTCGAGTTCAGGCCGGGGCCGGTTTTTGTCAATATCCTTCTGGCCGACGAGGTCAATCGGGCCACTCCCCGCACCCAGTCGGCGCTGCTGGAGTCTATGGGCGAATACCAGATCACGGTGGACGGCGTGACGCGCCCGTTGCCTCGTCCCTTTTTGGTGCTGGCGACCCAGAACCCCATCGAGTACGAGGGCACCTTTCCCCTGCCCGAGGCGCAACTCGACCGCTTTTTCATGCGCATCCACCTGGGCTATCCCACGGCCGGGGAGGAGGAACAGATTCTGCTGAATCTGCGCCGTCGGCATCCGATCGAGAGCATCGGGCAGGTGATGGAGGGTGAGCGCCTGCTCGACCTTCAGCCCCTGGTGTGGGATGTAACCGTAGACGAGACGGTGCGGGCCTATATCGTGCGGCTGGTTCACGCCACCCGCAGCCATCATGATCTGGCGTTAGGCGCCAGCCCACGGGGCAGCCTGGCCCTCTATAAAGCGTCCCAGGCGCTGGCCGCCGTGCGGGGCCGTGATTATGTGCTGCCCGATGATGTCAAGTATCTGGCGCCCTATGTGCTGGGGCATCGGCTCATCGTGCGATCCGAGAGCGCCCTGCGCGGGCGCGATATCACCGCCGTGTTGCAGAGTCTGTTGGATGAGACGCGGCTGGATCTGGGGGACGCGAATTCGGTGTAGCGGGCGAGAACCCCTGGAGGGTTCTTTAGGAGAGAGGGCATGCAATACACGCTCGCCCTGATTCTGTTGCTTTTTGTCATTTCGGCCGTACTGCGGCTCGATTTCTATTTCTACCTGCTCTATGCCTTTTTCGGTGTCTACTTTTTCTCGCGCCTCTGGGCCGAAAGGGCGTTGCGAGGGCTGGTTTTCGAGCGCAACTATACCGATCGGGCTTTTCCCGGCGAGCATGTCACGGTGACGCTGCGTATTCGTCACCGTGGCTGGTTGCCGCTACCCTGGTTGCGCGTGCACGAGAGCCTGCCCATCGAGCTGCACACGCCCAACTTTTTCCGATGCGTGCTGTCTCTGTGGCCACGAGAGGAGACGGTGCAGCGTTACGACCTGGAGTGCCGTCGGCGCGGATATTACCCTCTGGGGCCGTTGCTGGTCAGCGCCGGCGACCTCTTTGGCGTACGGTCTTCCGATCGGCGACTGGAGCGCGACGATGCGCTGACGGTGTATCCCCGGATCGTGCCGCTAGCCGATCTGGGCCTGCCGGCCCAGACGCCCTTTGGGGCCGTGCCCGTCAAGCAGCGCATCTATGAGGACCCCAGCCGATTGCTGGGCGTGCGCGAGTATCAGAGTGGCGATAGCCTGCGCCACATGCACTGGAAGGCGACTGCCGCCACCGGCGCGCTACAGGTCAAACGGTTCGAGCCGGCCATCTCGATCGAGGCGCAGATTCTGCTGAATCTGGATCGGCGCGACTATAGCACGGCCCGGGCCATCACCGCCAGTGAGCTGGCCGTTGTAACGGCGGCATCGATCGCCCATTACCTCGTCGAGGGGCGGCAGGCGGTCGGCCTCATCACCAACGGCCTCGATCCACTGCAGAGCGGCGCTCAAATGCCGCTCTCGCTGCCCGCACGCAAGGGGCGCGCTCACCTGATGCGCCTGCTGGATGTGCTGGCGCGGGCGCAGGTGGGGGAGGGGACACCGTTCGGCGCGATGTTGCATGAGGTCGGGCCCCGGCTGACCTGGGGTGGCACGACGATCGTCATCGCGCCTCATGTCGACGACGATCTGTTCGACCGTCTGCTGGCCTTTAAGCGGCGGGGCTTTTATATCGTCCTCATTGTGGTGGATCCACGCACGCCGTTCGATCTCATCCGCCGGCGGGCGAGAGCAGCCGGCATCGTGGCCTATCAGGTGTGGCAGGAGAGGGATCTGGATGTCTGGCGAACCCGATACGCCAATCGCTGAGGGAAAAGGCCGTCGCGGCCCATCCTCCGAGGCTGTAGAGGCGACGATTTGCCCGGCGGCCATCGCCGTCATGATGGGCTGCATCGTGCTTTCGCTGGGACAGATGATGGAACGCTTTGTGCCCGATTGGCCGACGGGCTTTTTTGTGTTCGCCGCTCTGCTGGTGTCGTTCGAGGCGGTTCACGCGGACCGCGTGCTGGCGCGTCACGGGCCGGAGGGGCAGGATCGGCTGCAGTTCCACTTTGTCGAGTGGGTCGTCATCCTGTTGTTCATCCGCCTGGGGGTCTATATCGAGCTGGGCATGGAGCGGCTGGCCGCCGATGCCGCTCGCTGGACGATGCGGATCGACAGCATGTTCGACGGGCTTTTTGTGGGCGGGGCGTTGAGTGTGGCCCTCGCCTGGGGCCTGGCGAGTATCCTGGCGGGCTCGCTTCGCGAGATGGAGGCCACGCCTCTGGAGCGCCTGCCCAGGGTTACCGATCCCGGCTACTATCTTCGATCGACCATGCCGCACCACGGGCAGGTCGATCGGCAGGCTCTGTTACAACGGGTGGCGGCGGTGTTCTGGGGCGGCGGCGCGTTGCTGCTGGTGTTCGCCGGCATGGCGCAGGCCGATATCGGCCAGCCACTGCCTCCGCGCGGCGCTGTTTCCGGCATCATCCTCAATGTGCCGGTCTATTTCCTCATCGGGCTGCTGCTGACCAGTCAGGCGCAATGTACCGTCCTGCGCGCGCAATGGGCGCTGCAAGGGATCCCCGTGCTGGAGCACCCCGGGCGGCGCTGGGCGTTGATGGCGGTGACGTTCCTGTTGCTGGTGGGGTTGGTGTCGGCGCTGCTGCCGGTGGGGTACAGTGTGGGCATCCTCGAAAGCGTCCTCACAGTGATCCGGTGGGCGATATATATTCTGGTGCAGCTCGCCATGGCGCTGGTCTTTGTCGTCTCATTGCTTCTCGGGTTGATCATGCAACTCTTTTCTCTGCGCCCCGGGCCGGTGACGGGCCGTAT
>JBMNOI010000124.1:0-11374 GCA_050942995.1 Anaerolineae bacterium | reverse complement strand
TCTGTCGTCATCCGCGAAACGGGCAGTGACATGCTGCTGGATCTGGCTCACGCCCGGGTGAGCGCCCATGTGCTGGGATACGACGTGTACGATTACCTCTCGCAGTTGCCGCTGGATCGCGTGGTCGAGCTCCATCTCAGCGGCCCGCGAAAGCTGGTCGAGGTCGACGCGGATCGACAGACCCAGGTACGGCGCGAGGCCGCCGAGATTGCCCACATTCTCCCCTTTAGCGACGATCACCTGATCGATGCGCACGAGCCGATGCGTGAAGAGGATTATCGGATACTCGAGTGGACGCTGGCCCGCGCGACGCCGCGCGCCGTGTCGCTAGAGTATTATCGCAAGCCTGAGGCGCTACGACAGCAGCTCGAGCGCCTGAACGAGATACTGGGACGCCGGGCGGCCCACTGAACCTCACGATCAAAACCCCCGCCGCCATACTGGATAAAGGATGGGGGAATTCATATGTCGTATGTACGCCGATATCTGCATGAGGTAAGCGGTATTTTGCAGCGCCTGCCACAGGATCAGATCGACGAGATCATCGACTCGCTGTATCAAGCCCGCGCCGAACGTCGGCAGGTGTTCATCATCGGGAACGGCGGTAGCGCCGCCACCGCCTCTCATTTCGCCAACGATCTGCTCAAAGGGGCGACGGTGCCGGGCAAGCCGCGATTCAAGGCCATCGCCCTCACCGACAGCGTTCCCGTCATGCTGGCCTATGCCAACGATAACGGCTATGATTGCATCTTTAGCGAGCAACTGGACGCTCTGGCCGAGCCGGGCGATCTGCTGGTGGCTTTTTCCGGCAGCGGACGCTCGCCCAACATCATCTGCGCTCTGGATACCGCCCGAGAACGAGGTCTGTCGACCATCGGATTTACCGCCCGCGACGGCGGTGAAATGTTCTCGCGTTGCGATATCTGTCTGGTGGCGCCCTGTCAGGTTATGGAGATGATCGAGGATGTGCACATGGTGCTGACGCATCTGATCTGCACCGCCATTCGAGAGGAAAGGAGCGAGTAGCACGCTCTTGTCACAATCGATCTATTGACGTATTATCATAACCGCTAACGATCGGCTTGTTGTCCGATCTCATATCCATTTTGTGGCCGCAACCTGGTGTCATTGCCACCACAATCCTGCGACTATCCTGCATCAGGCACATTGTCGGGTCATGGTAGGACCGTACAAATCACGAGTCGAAAGGATGATCGACCCCTTGGACACCACAACACTCCGCACATTAATGATCACCGACTGTCAAGACGATGCCTCGCAGATCCTGCATGTACTGAAGCGCGGGGGATTCGATCCCGTGCACCTGTGCGTGACGACACCCGATGCCTTACGAAAGGCTCTGGCTCAAGAGCCGTGGGATGTCATCATCTCGGATTATCATCTACCTCAATTCAACGATCTGTCGCCCTTTGACATCGTCCGAGAAGTGGATGAGGACATCCCGTTCATCATCGTATTCGACACACTCGATGAGGAGACGGCCGTTCGCACCGTTCGCGCCGGTGTTCATGATTGCGTCCTGAAAGATTCGCTGACCCATCTACCGGCGACCGTATATCGGGAGCTACGCGAGGCAGAGCGGAGAGTTCGACGCCGACAGGCCGATGAAAAGATGCAGGAGTTGCATCGCTCGCTGGAGCATCAGACCGCCCAACTGCGCCGGTTGACCCGAGAGCTGGCCTATACCGAGCAGCGCGAGCGCCGGCGCCTGGCCCAGCTATTGCACGATCACCTGCAACAACTGCTCACCGGAGCAAAACTACACGTCAACATCCTGCAGAACAACGCTCAGGGTAACATGGCCGAGGGGTTGCGCCGCGTCGAGGCGCTGCTGGACGAGAGCATCCAATCGTCTCGCTCGCTGGCGATGGAGCTGGCCCCTCCCGTGCTGTACGAGAGCGGCCTGGTTGCCGCTCTGCGCTGGTTCGCCGGACGCATGGCCGACTACGGGCTGAAGGTGCATACCATGCTCGACCCCTCTGCCGAGCCCGAGGCAGAGGATCTGCGCATCCTGCTTTTCCAGTCGGTGCGTGAGCTGTTGTTCAATATCATCAAACATGCCCACGTTCAGGAGGCGCGGCTATATATGGCGCGCCTCAGTGACAACCGGTTGCAGATCACCGTACAGGATGATGGGGCGGGATTCGATCCCGAGAGCCCCGGCCGGGAAGAGACGTTTGGCCTGTTCAGCGTTCGCGAGCGATTGCAGCTATACGGCGGCTCGATGCAGGTGGTCAGCGCCCCCGGCGAAGGCACCTGCGTCACCCTGTCTGCCTCGATCGCCCGCCCCAGAACAGGACGCAAGCCGGGCGAGGCGGGAGCCGGAGTGGCCGTCCAGAAAGGACGAACCGCTGCGCCCGCCGAGTATATACCGCTCAGAGAAGAGGCGGACGACGACGCCGATGTGGACCACGATGACAAAGAGCACATTCGCGTGCTGATCGCCGACGATCATCGCATGATGCGCGAGGGACTGGTCGGCCTGCTTCAGCATGTGCTCGACGTCAAGGTGGTGGGTGAGGCTTCAGACGGCGAGATGGCCGTCGATCTGGCGCGCCGGCTCAAGCCCGATATCATCCTTATGGATGTGAGTATGCCCAAGCTGGGTGGCATCGAGGCCACACGGCGCATCATCTCCGAGATGCCCGACATCCGCGTCATCGGGCTCTCGATGCATGAGAGCAGCGCCGTGGCCGGTGCCATGCGCGAGGCCGGCGCCACAGCGTATGTGACCAAAGGCGGCCCATCGGACGCCCTGATCAATGCCATACGTAACTGCCTGCATACTTATCGACAGCCGGTGAAAATACCGACGGAAGCAAAGGCAGAGCAGAAGGATGGGTTCCCCTGCTAGCACACCGGCTGTTGGAGAGGTGGATCGGCTCTTGGCCCTCACCCGGGAGCCGGGAGACGGGTGGCGGACGACGGGTGCATCGCCGCGGCGTGCTTGCCGCCAACATATCCGTCGTCCGTCGGGGGATGAGGGGGCGATTTGGCCGCTGATGACGCGATCGATCCGCTCGAAAACAAAATGCGCTTGCCCCGCCCCCACTTTGCCGCGGCGCAGAGTTTGTGCTATAAATAAACACAAAGGATAGAATACAAGGCGTAGACCAGGACGAGTAACCGTCGGAATGGCGACAGGGAGTGGGAGGCATAGATTGAAACCTCCCTCGACCGGACCGCGGCGAAAACCCCCTGCAAGCCGGCTCTGGAACGGCGCGCCCACCTCCGGTGGACCGCCTATTAAAGAGTCCCGGTCGCCCCGTTATTGGCGATAATGAGCGTGATGTGCGCCGCCCCGGGCGGCCCTTCACGGAATTTGGGTGGAACCGCGAAGGTATAGAGCCTCTCGCCCCATGAGGGTGAGGGGCGTTTTTTTATTGTCTCGCGATAGCTCGAGCCGCGCAGGGGTGTCGCGCAACAGGCGCTCGAGATGGGGTTTCAGAGAGGGGTTAACATGAGACAAATGACCACTACTACCGGCCCCGGCCAGAGCCGGGGAAGTTGAGGATCCGGCGCCACCGTTTACGGGTGCGCACCGTCTTGCGATTTCGATAACCTGCACAGTCAGGAGGGACTGGATAACATGGCAAACTATGATCTGGAGGTTTTGAGGCATTCGGCCGCGCACGTCATGGCCGAAGCGGTGCTCAAACTATTTCCCGACGCCAAGCTCGGCATCGGCCCGGCGATTGAGAACGGGTTTTACTATGATTTCGACCTACCCCGGTCACTGACGCCCGAGGATCTGGAACAGATCTCTCAACTGATGAAAGAGAGCATCCGCGCCCGCGCCCGCTTTGAGCGGGAAGAGATTTCGCAAGAAGAGGCCGAGGCGCTCTTTGCCGACCAACCCTACAAACTGGAACTGATTCGCGACCTGCCCGAAGGGGAGACCATCTCGATCTATCGTCACAACGGGTTCACGGATCTGTGCCGTGGTCCCCACGTAGCCCACACGGGAGAGTTACGCGCCAACGCCTTTCGCCTGCTCAACACAGCCGGCGCCTACTGGCGGGGCGATGAACAGCGCCCCATGTTGCAACGCATTTACGGCACCATCTGGCCCAGCAAAGAAGAGTTACAGGCCTACCTGGATCGGCTCGAAGAGATGGAGCGACGCGACCATCGTCGCCTGGCCCGCGAACTGGACCTGTTCAGCACACATGAAGAGGCCGGCGCCGGCCTGGTGTACTGGCACCCCAACGGCGCCCGCATCCGCTCGGTGATCGAGGATTTTTGGCGCCTTCGGCATCGTCAGGGCGGTTACGAGGTGCTGTATACGCCGCACATCGGCCGCTCATGGCTGTGGGAGACATCGGGGCATCTCGATTTCTATAGCGAGAACATGTACGCGCCCATGGACATCGACGGGCAAGAGTACTATCTCAAGCCGATGAACTGCCCGTTCCACATCCTCATCTATCAGACGCGGCGGCGCTCGTATCGTGAACTGCCGCTACGCTGGGCCGAACTGGGCACGGTGTACCGGTACGAACGCAGCGGCGTGCTGCACGGTGCGTTGCGGGTGCGCGGCTTTACTCAGGACGACGCCCATATCATATGCACGCCGGAGCAGATCGAGGAAGAGATCCTCAGGGTGCTGCGCTTTTCGCTGGATCTGTGGCGGGCCTTTGGCTTTCACGAGATCAAGGCCTATCTCTCCACGCGCCCCGAAAAGGCGGTGGGTGAGCCGGCCCGTTGGGATCAGGCCACCGAGTCGCTGCGCCGGGCCATCGAGGCCGAGGGGCTACCCTATGAGGTGGACGAAGGAGGCGGCGCCTTTTACGGCCCCAAAATCGATCTCAAGATCAACGATGTGCTGGGCCGCGAATGGCAGATGACGACGATCCAGTTCGACTTTAACGAGCCCGAACGGTTCGACATGGTATATGTGGGCGCCGACGGGCAGGAGCATCGCCCCTATATGGTGCACCGGGCGTTGCTGGGCTCTCTGGAGCGCTTTTTCGGGTTGCTCATCGAGAACTATGGCGGCGCATTTCCCCTGTGGCTGGCACCGGTCCAGGCGCGGATCATCCCCATCGCCGACCGCCATGTGGAATATGCCCGCAGCGTCGAGGCCCGCCTGCGCGAGGCCGGGTTGCGCATCGACCTGGACGACGGCTCGGAACGTATGAACGCCAAAATTCGCGCCGCTCAGTTGCTCAAGATCCCCTACATGCTGGTCGTGGGTGACCGCGAGGCCGAGGATGATGCCGTGGCCGTGCGGCTGCGCACCAACGAGAACCTGGGCGCCCTAAAGGTCGACGAGTTTATCGCCCGCGCCGTGAAACTGGTCGATTCGCGGGATAACGAGACGCTGTAGAGGATGGGCTGAGGAGCGCAAGAGGCCGCCACAACGATATCCATGGCACATCTTGACTCCCCCTGAGATCGGGCGGGCAGGGATCGATCCCTGCCCGCCCGATCTACTTTTACTCGTACGTCAGCACCGCCTTGATGGTTTCTGCGGGATGCGCGTCGATAAAGTGGTAAGCGTCGGGCGCCTGCTCGTACGGAAAGCGCTGCGTGACCAGCGAGGCCACGTCGACCATGCCCCGATAAAGCAGATCGAGCACGGTATCCGCCGCCCGTCGCCGATCCCACATGGGATAGTAGCGGCTGGGGCAGTTCCACACGCCCATACTGGAGACGAGATTGAGGCGGTTATGGTGCCATTCCTCCCCCAGATACACCGGCGTGGCGCCTCCCTGATAGTAGCCCAGCGTAACCACCGTGCCGCCCATATGAGCACAGCGCAGGGCGCCCTGTAGCGCCCCATAGTGGCCGCTGGCCTCGATGACGATATCGGCCCCTCCCAACGACTCCTCACTCAGCTTGATGAACTCGGCCGGGTCCTGTTGCGTCGGATCGATCACCTCGTCGGCGCCCAATCGCGCGGCCGCATCCCGCCGCGACGAGATGGGGTCCACCGCCGTCACACGCATGGCGCCGCTCAGCCGCGCCAGCTGCACGACGATGAGACCGATAGCGCCCAGGCCAAACACCGTCACATGATCGCCCAGCTTGATCTGCGCGTCGTGAACGCCCACCAGCGCCACCCCGATCAGAGAAGCGAACACGCCCTCCTCCGGCGAGACGCCCCGGGGCAGCACCTGCATCGGGATCTGTGCCTGAGCGTCCAGATCGACGTTGACGAGGGTAGTGGGTTGATGCGGGGTGGCCGTATGCACCAGGTCTCCCACCTTGACGGATGTCACCTCGTCACCCACTTCCACCACGCGGCTTACCATCTCGTAACCCAAACGAGTGGGCTTGAATCCCGGCTCGGGATGGGGCCGAAACAGGCGATGCTCGCCGTCGAAATACTTTTCCGCAAATGGCGAAGAGCCACGATAGAGGTTCAACTCGGTACCGTGGCTGATACCGCTCATCACACTCTGCAACCTCACGTCGCGCGGTCCGAGTGGCGGATCATCGTAGGCACGCCACTCCAGCGTTCTGGGACCAACCAGATACAGGGCCTCGGGCATGACGGGCTCCTTTCTCGTCAAGATGTCCGGCGAACAGCGGGGCCATTATATCAAGCATGGAGCAGAGAACAAGCGGCCATTCATCATCTCTCGATCGTCCCCCGGCTCATCGGCCCCGAGTGCAGAAATCGAGCCTGATTATTCGGCTCAAATAAATCAGGCCTGAATAGGGCGTTTTAATCGGAATGTAGCCTCCACTCCGATATATTCGATCCACTTTCAGACAAAGCCTAAGCATATTCGCTTATCGGGAATCGGAAGCGTTTGCTGCGTTTGACTGATGAAGCTGATAAAGATAGATGCTATAATGAGGATAGATCGGCGAGAGAGCAAGCACAAACGGCTCGGCGAATCCTTGAACCCGGCACAAGGAAACCGCACTCTTCTCCTCCTTAGATAGGCGCCCCCTGTCCATCTCAGTGGCGCGATGGACAGGGGGCGTCCGTGTCAATCTATCATAACTCCGCACAGTTGTTTGGAGTCAACCTCTAGAGATACGTCCGCACCTGATCGGCGGCTCGGCGATTCATCCCCGGCACATCGAGCAGTTCCTCCAGGCTGGCCTGGCGAATACCCTCCAGGGAACCGAACCGCTCCAGCAATGCGCGACGGCGCCGCGGGCCGATGCCGGGGATATCCTCCAGCACCGAGTGCAGCCCCTGCTTGTCGCGGAGTTTGCGATGGTAGGTGATGGCAAAGCGATGCGCCTCGTCGCGGATACGTTGCAGCAGGTACAGCCCTTGCGAATCGCGCGGTAGCACGATGGGATCGGGCTTTCCCGGTACGAAAAGCTCCTCTTCCTGCTTGGCCAGCGCGGCCGTGGCCAGGTGCCCCACCCCCATCTCTTCCATCACCTCGCGGGCGGCGCGAAGCTGCCCCTTGCCCCCATCGATGATGATCAGATCGGGCATGATCGCCCAGCGACTCTCTTTAGCCCCCACGGCGCGCTGTTCCTGAGCCTCGCGGGCGCGGGCAAACCGGCGGCGCAATACCTCGGCCATAGAAGCGTAATCGTCCTGCCCCTCTACCGAGCGGATGCGAAAACGCCGATAATCGCTCTTGCTGGGTACCCCTTTGGAAAACACCACCATGCTGGCGGTAACGGCGGTGCCTTGAGTGGTCGAGATGTCGTAGCACTCGATGCGAGAGGGGGGCTCCTCCAGTCCCAATGCCTCCTGCAGTTCGGCCAGAGCCTGGGTGTGCTTGTTGGTATCCACCTCCCACTCGGCGCGAAGGCGGTTCAGCGTCTCGACGGCGTTCTCGATGGCCATATTCAATATGGCCCGCTTTTCACCCCGGCGCGGCACGCGAATGAGCACTTTTTTGCCCCGCTTGCGCCGCATCCACTCCTCGATCACGGCGAGTTCGTCCAGATCGTGCTGCACCAGAATCTCGGGCGGAATAGAGGCGGCCTCGTCATAGAACTGAGTGAGGAACGAGGTCATCACCTGCGACTCGCTCTCGTCCGAGGTGCCGGTGAGCAAAAAGTACTCGCGGCCGATGAGCTTGCCCACACGCACAAAGAACACCTGCACACAGGCCTGGGTGTCGTCGCGGGCCATGGCGATAAAGTCGTGATCGTTCAGGTGCTCGGAGACGATGCGCTGCCGCTCGATAATCTGGTTGATGGCGTTGATCTGGTCGCGCAACTTGGCGGCCTTTTCAAAGTTCAACGACTCGGCCTCACGCTCCATCTCGTCATAGAGCTGCTCCATCACCTGCTCCTGCTTGCCCTCCAGGAACAGACAAGCCCGATCGATCATGGCCCGATATTCTTCCCTGGTCACGGCGCCGATGCACGGCCCCATGCAGCGCCCGATGTGATAGTACAGACAGGGTCGTCTGGGCTTGCCGTCCACCGGGATATTGCAGGTGCGATAAGGAAACAGGCGTCGTAGCGCCTCCAGGCTCTGGTACACCACCTGTGCCGAAGAAAAGGGGCCAAAATAGCGCGAGCCGTCACGCACCATGTTGCGCGACATCATGATGCGTGGGAAATCCTCGTTCAGAGTCACCTTGATATAGGGGTAGCGCTTGTCATCCTTGAAACGAACGTTGTACCGCGGACGGTAGCGCTTGATCAACTCGCATTCGAGGATCAGCGCCTCCAGCTCGGACTCGGTAACGATCCACTCCAGATCGGCGATCTCGGCCACCAGCCGTTCGGTCTTGGGGGTATGCCCCGCCGATTGGTGAAAATAAGAGCGCACCCGATTGCGCAGCACGTTGGCCTTGCCGACATAGATCACCCGCCGGCGGGCATCGCGCATGATATAGACGCCGGGCTTGTCCGGTAGACCGGCCAGGCGCGCTTTGAGGTGTGCGTTTACGTCCATAATGCGATCATCTCATCTATCATCGACGAGCCGCCCCGCCCCCGGAGAGGCGGCGACCCGTATCGATCTTTACGCTGTTATATAAATATTATACGCCTGTGCCCGCCCTCGGGCAATCCGTGAGCGCTCTCATTTAGCTTTGAAGCGGCTCGATCGTGCCACTAAGCGGCTAAACCGCCCTCACCCGGCGATCCGCCGCTTCGTAGCGTCCGCCAGCGGTGTACTCACCGCCTGAGTACATCACCGCCCGACTCCCGGGTGAGGGCCCAAAAGCAGCCATGACGTTGTGTGCGAGTTTCAAATGCGATTGCTTCGGCAATCCGTGGGCGCCCCCCGTCCTACGGGACGATGGGCAGCGTGTCGGGCGCATAGGGCAGCACGGCAATGGTCGCATCGGCGCCGTGACGCGCCAGCGCATCTTCCAGCGCCGCATCCACCGAGCGAAACGACGTAAAGCCCAGCCCGCGGGCATCGGCATCGCAAATACCGTCGGACACGATCGATACCGGGGCATGCTGCCGCGCCCCGGCGATGGCGATGGCCAGAGCCCCCGCCGTCAGATCGGTGATCTCGCCGCTACGCACGGCGGCATCGATCTCGGCCACCGACCGGGCGGTGAATTCGACCATCTCGCCGTGCATCACCGACACCCCCTCGGGGCAGGGTGTCACCACGATAATAGTGCCGCCCTCTTTGACGCAGCGTTCGGCCGCGTAGAGCGTCTTGTGCGCCTGCCAGAACTCGATATCGCAGGGATGCGAGCCGGCGATGACGATATCGGCCCGTGCGGGCATCTCGACGCCATACACTCGCCGCGAGAGAGCCGCCCCCTGTCTAAAGGCCTGCCATGGATCGCCGTATACGACACCCACCATGCGGCCGTGTCGATCCAGGATCGTATTGACGATCGCCCGCAGTCCGGCGCGGTCGGCGATGGCCTCCATCTCGGCCCGAACGGTGTTCTCCAGAATGCCCAGCAGGCTGCCCTGGCGCACCGAGAGCAGGTGCACCTGGCCGGTGGTCGTCTCACCGCACACTCCGGGCTGGATGATCTTGGCGCCGCCGGAATAACCGGGAATATGATGGGGGACGATGCTGCCCACCCCCAGTACCAGATCGGCCTCCATGACGGCGCGGTTCACCTGGACCGATACGCCACCGGGCGTGGTGCCCAGGTCCAGTAATACGGCGGGATCGAACGCATCATGGTTGACGATCTCGACCCGCGCCATGACCTCGAGGCCAAATTTGGCCTCGATTTCGGCGGCCGTCATGGGGCGATGCGTCCCCAGGGCGATGAGTATCTGGACGGCCGCATCGGACACCCCGGCTTTGTTCAACGCGTTCAACATCTCGGGAATGATGACATGGGCCGGTGTGGGCCGGGTGTTGTCATCGGCCACCAGCACCACTCGCCCGGCGCCACGGGCCAGGTCGACCAGCGAGGGTCCGCCGATGGGCTCGGCCAGAGCGCGTCGCACCTCGGCGACGATATCATCGACGGGGGGCATGTCGTGCGGGGCATACACGCCCATGAGGCGGCTCGACGGCACATGAAAGCGGATGGTTTCGTCGCCATAGGGCATCTCGATCAGGGTCGACTGGCTCATATCGGGCTCTCCTTGAGGTGGTAGGGGCAGTATACTCAACGGCGTCCGCCGCGGGCAACCCGGAACAGAGATCGGCGGGCAACAAAAAGGACCCCGTCAAAGGCGGGGTCCCGCATTATTCGTTTCAACAGATGTCAGCGGCAGAGAACGACGCTACTGCCGTCAAGAGCTCGGGCCAGACCCGGAATAAGCGTCTTCCTCGTCCTCCCCCTGTCCCAGGCTCACCACATCAGAGGCCTGCGGCCCCTTGGGCGAATCTTCGAGGGTATACTCGACCAGTTCGCCCTCACGAAGGTTGCGGAAACCCTCGCCGCGGATAGACGAATAGTGGACAAACACATCCTTGGCCGTGGGATCATCATCGGGAGTAATGAACCCATACCCTTTTACACGGCTGAACCACTTTACCCTGCCCGTAGTGCGCTCAGGCATGAACGCCGTCCTCCTTCTCTCTACAACGTTTTGACAGTGCTTGGCGGGGGCAACCATCACCCCGGTGGAATCGGAAAAAAAGAAACCCGAACGGGCCTGCCGGAGACCTCGCACGGATCCATTTCCGACTCGCTCATTGTGCAATAACGTATCTAGTTGTAATTGTTTCGAATGTTATCATACGGTACGGCTTTTGTCAAACAGCGGCCGACCGGGGATGTCGCGCTGAGGCCGGTTCCGTCCACTGCATCGCCCACCGCCCGGGCCATCCGAACCGAGCGCCCAATGGGTATCCCGGGTGCTTTGGAGCGTGCTGCGCTAAGGCCTATAATGATTCGTTGGGGCTCAAGCTCGGAAGAGATCGAGAGGGAGTAGATAGAAGAAATGCAAGTTGCCATTATCGGCCTGCCCCTATCGGGCAAGACGACGATTTTCGAAGCCCTGACGCAGAACGATGCCCACGCCGGCGGACACAGCG
>JBMNOI010000123.1:0-11583 GCA_050942995.1 Anaerolineae bacterium | reverse complement strand
GATATCTGCTCTGGCCCCAGACGGCGCCCGCTGTGGCGGGGGCTCTGGGATTGGCCGCGGCGTTGATCTGGATGCGGCTGAACCTGCCCGCGGCCGGACGCCGTCCCTGGCCCGAGGGGTTGGTGTTGCTGGCGGGATTGGCGCTGTATGGGGCGACGCTGGCGCCCTCGGTGTTGCCGGCGGATAGCGGCGAATTCCAGCTGGTGAGCGCCGTGCTGGGTATCGCCCACCCGCCGGGGTATCCGCTCTATACCATGCTGGGCAGGTTGTTCACTCTGTTCACACCGTCTCATGCGGCCTATGGCGTGAACCTCTTGAGCGCGGTGTGTGCCGCCCTCACGTTGACGCTGCTCGTCTGGACCGTTCGCCACCTCACCGGATCGACCGCCGCGGCGCTGGTGGCCGCCGGTGCGCTGGGCCTGAGCACCACCTTTTGGGCGCAGGCGACAACGGCCAACATCCGGAGCCTGACGACGTTGCTGACGATGGCCTGTCTGGCGCTCTTGTTGCGCTGGGGTCGGGCTCCCTCCCCCGGCCGATTGGCCGCATTCGCCTTTGTCTTTGGTCTGGCGGTGGGGCACCACGCGTCCCTGGGGCTACTCGGCATTCCCTTTGCCCTCTATGTGCTGGCGGTGTCGCCGCGTATGGCGCTGCAGCCGCGCCAGTGGCTGCCGGCGCTGGGCGCATTCATCGCCTCGCTGCTGGTGTTGCTCTATCTGCCGCTACGCAGCCGAATGGGCGCGCCGTTCGATCCCAGCCCGTTGCGTACGCTCGACGATTTCCTGGAGCATGTGCTGGCTTTGGGATTTCGCGGTGACATGCTCTACTATCGCAGCGTGCCGGAAGTGCTCGCCCGTGGGCGCGTCTGGCTCGAGATCGTGCGGCTGCAGTTCGGGCCGTTGTTGCCCTGGGCGGCGACGGCGGCGCTGATCCCGATAGGGCGCCACGATCGACGGGCTTTGCTCCTGCTGGTCGGTGTGTGGGCGGTCAACACCGCTGCGGCCATTACCTATCGCGCGCCGCAGACGGTGGAGTACCTGTTACCCTCTTATGTGGCCATGACGGTGGCGTTGGGGCTGGGCCTCGGACTCATCCTGCGCGTGCGCGGTGAGGGACGCCCATGGCCGCTGGATGTCGCAGCCCATCTGCTGGTGGCCGCGCTGGCGGTGGCGGTAGTCTGGAATGGCGCCGCCGGCTGGCCCTCGTTTCGCGCTCTGCATCGGGATACGAGCACCCGTGATTGGGCGGTCTCGCTGTTGCGCGACGCGCAGCCGAATGCGCAGATCCTGTCGAGCTGGCACCACGCCACTCCCCTCTGGTATCTGCAGATGGTGGAAGGGATGCGCCCCGATGTAGAGGTGGTCTATGTTTACCCGGAGGGGGATACGCCCAACGAGGAGGTATGGCTGCGGCGCATCGACCGGGCTGTAGATGAGAGACCGGTGCTGGTGACCAACCACTTTCATGCCTATGAGGGGACGGATTATCGGCGGCTGCCGTTACACGGCGCGTGGCAGATGAGCCGTGAGGCGCCGGACGCGTTGCCGTCGACGGCGACGCCTCACGAGGTGGAATTTGGCGGTGGGGTGCGCCTGCTGGGCTATGAACTGGAGGAGGCGGACCTCTTGCCGGGGCAGGAGGTGGTGGTTCGCGTCTACTGGCAGGTCGAGCGGCCGCTGGATCGAGATCATTCGGCGTTCGTGCAGTTGCTGGGGCCGGCGGGGGTCGTGGGGCAGGGCGACCGTCCCCATCGCGCCACCGACTATGCCGTCGGCGAGATTGTGGTGGATTCGTACCGGTTCCCCCTGCTGCTACACGCCCAGCCGGCAGACTATCGCCTCATCGCCGGCTTTTACTACACTACGGCCGACGGTTGGCAGCGCATGCCGGCCGATGACGGGGGCGATCATGTGACGCTGAGCGAGGTGCGGGTCCATCATGCCACGCAGCCGGCGGCCACGTTGCACCCGTTGCGGTATACCTATGCAGGGGGACTGCAATGGGTGGGGGTGGATTACGATCGAGGGGTGCCCGGGCAGACGCGTGTCTATCTGCACTGGCGTCGCGCCGGATGTCCTCCGTTGAGCCGTGGTCCCTGGGCGATGGCCGATCTTCAGGGGGCGCTGATCCGCCTGCGGGATGGCGACCATGTCGTGGGGGAGGAGGCCTACCTGCCGGCGCTGGCGCCGGGAGATGCGGCCACCGTAGCGATGGATCTGCCCGACGGGATCGGGGAGGTGAAGGTAGATCTGCTGGACGGCGAGGGGCGGTCTATCCCCTTCCTGGGCCCCTGGCATCGACCGGCCTCGTCGCCTCGCCTGATCCTGCCGGTTGGCGCGGAGCGTTACGTGCCGCTGGGCGGCGAGATGATCTATTGCGGGTCGGTCGGTGTCTCTGATGTCGTATCGCCGGGGCAGCCGGCGCTCTTGAACGCGCGCTTTCTCGCGTTGCGTCCCCTTACCGCCGATTATACCGTGTCGGCGGGCTTGCTGGCGCGCGAGAGCGGCTGGGAACGTCGCACCGACGGCACCCCGGCGCTGGGCATGATCCCTACCCTCAAATGGGTGCGCGGCTGGCAGGTGACGGATTATCGAACGGTCGAAGTACCGGCCGAGGCAGAGCCGGGGGAGGCGCTGCCGACGCTGGTGGTGTACGATGCCTTTACTTTGCAGCCACTCCAGGTGCTGGACGAGCGGCTGGTTCAGCGCGGCCAGGGCACTCATCTGGAACTGGCGCCGGTGACGATCCGCTGATGTCGCAGGATATTTCGCGCCTTATGAGATCGTTTCGATCGACTCGAGGAGGCGGTGGGGCTCGTCCTTCCCGTTCGTTGCGGTGGCCGGCCCCATCGCCCTTTTTATTGCGGTGAGGGCGTGGCGATATGCCCCCGTTCAGGGCAGCGGCACCTCGACGGTGCCGACAGCCTGCAGGGTGAGCCGATCATAGAGCACGACCTCTAAAAGATGGTCGGAGCCGATGGTCGTCCCCTCCGGCAGGGGAAGTAGCACGCGATCGGTGTACAGGTTGCCGGGCTGCCAGAGCATGGTGGGATAGACGCCCAGCAGGGGCGGCAGATCGCGACCGGCCACCATCTCCCCGTCCGCGCGACGCAGCCGCACCGAGAGCATATAGTTGAGCGGCGCCTGAGACTCGCTGCGCCAGGTCAGCCGCACCTCGGCCTCCCCGCCCTCTGTCTCTACCTGCGCATCCACCAGAGACACGGCCGATGGCCGTTGCTCCGGGCCGAAAGAGCCCAGTATCTCTTCCTCTCCCGTGGCCGGTCGCTCGGCCACCACCTTGAGCGGCTCCAGCGCCAGCTCGTGCATACCCACTCCATCGATCGTATGGATGGGTTCTGCGTGCCCGTCGCGCAGCACCTCCAGGCGCAATACATACAGGCCGGGCGGCAGATCGTCGGGCAGGCGCAGGGCCAGCTCGGTCTCTTCTTTCAGCGGGGCCGATGCCCCGGCCCAGGTAGGTGACGGATGATACAGATGGGCGGTGGCAGCGCGCAACTGGACGGAAACTGTGGCGGCGTCCGGAGAGGCCCATCGAGTGGAGAGGGTCAAAACCTCTCCCGGCGAGACCTCGGTGGGATCCAGTTCGTAATCGAGCAGCAGGCTATCGCCGAACAGCACGCCGTCGGGCTGGGGATGCAGATAGGGTGCTCGGGCAAAGTCCATCACCAGCGGGCCATCCTTTGCCGATGCGGCGGCCGTCCCCGGGCGCAGCGCCATCGGGGCGACGACCGGCCAGACGATGACCAGGGCGCCCGCCGCCAGAGCGACTATCTCGCTCCGGCGTGGTGGAGCCGTTCGCGGTCGTTGCCTCAGGGCCAGCGCAATCAGCGCGAACAGAACCGCCAGCCCGGCGGCCGCCGCCCATTCGGCGTAGCGACGCACCGGTGTGGGGTTGAATGTGAATACGACACGATGGGCGCCGGACGACAGGCGCAGCCCCACCAATCCCGATCCGGCCAGCGGTTCCACTCCCTGTGCCCGGCCATCCACCGAGGCCTCCCATCCGGGGTAAAAGGTGGTGTGAAAGGCCAGCAGCGTGGGTTCGGCCACCACCAGATCCCACTCTTGTCGGTGCGGCGTCTGGTGTAGCAGCGCGGCGTGATCCAGGCGTCCCTCGAGGGCGAGCGGCGCCGGTCGCTCCCCGGCCAGCTGCACGGCTGAGAGATGGGGGCGGGGCACCATGTCGCGGGGGAGATACTCGTATCGGACGGTCGAGCCAATATTCCCCGAGTAGGTCTCGTACAGCATCAGGCGCTCCGGCGTGATGTCGGCCTCTGTGATGGGCAGGCGGTCGATACGCAGCCCGGCCATGCCGACCACCGTCACCAGAAGAGCCGGCGCCACCGCCACCGCTTTCAGGTATTCACGGCGACCGCCGATCCCGTCCAGATTTGTCATCACCAGGGCGGCGGCGAACGCTTGCGGGGCGAGAAATCGCCAGGGGAACTGGACGTAGGGCAGCAGAGGCAGATGCTCCCATACCGGACGCGACCATGGCGTGATCAGCCAGGTGCTCCCCAGCAGGGTCAGCGCGGCCATCGCCGCTGACGGCCCGACGGGGTGGCGTCGCACGACGCGGACCGCCAGCGCGACGAGGCCCATCCCGGCCAGCAACGCTTGCACCAACCCCATGTTGAACGGGTCACGCTCCGCCTCGATCGCATAGTCGTGGATCAGAGTCCGCTGGATCAGATCGGTCGTGCGAAAGTGCCCGGCAAAGTGAAAGTAGCCGGTTGTCTGGTCGCCCAGTTGCACCAGGGACTGTTCACGCAGGGCAGGCGCCCAAAACCAGGCGCTCAGCAGCAGGCCCAGCGCCAGCGCGCCGACTCCGGCGGCCGGTATGCGCCATGTCGGGCGTTCGTCTTTACGGCGGCCCCACAACGCCTCGGCCAGCAGCCAGAGACCGACCAGGGGGCTGAAAATCAACGCCGAGATATTGTGGCTGAGCACCAGCAGGGCATAGCTTCCCGCCAGCAGGGCGATGGATGCGGCAGAGGGGCGACGCACCAGGCGCAGCACAGCCCAGATGACGACCGGATACAGCGCCATGGCATAGAACTCGGAGAGGGCGTCTCCCCGCACATAGACGTTCACCATATGGAAAGGGGCAAAGGTATAGAACGCCGAAGCCGGCAGGGCGCCCCATGGACCGGCGCCCATGGCACGGGCCAGACGATAGGTCATGACGCCGGCCAGCACGAACCCCAGGGCCTGGGTGATCTTGATGCCCCACAGAATGCCCAACCCCGCGCGGGCCAGCAGCGCGGCCACATAGTAGGGCAGGGCGGCGTAGAAATTGAGGGCCGGATACCCCAACCCATGGGCGGCATCGGGCATCCAGCGCGCCGGCAATGTGCCCGCTTCCAGGTTGACCATGACGGCCTGCACGCGCTGGATGAGAAAAGGCGAATCGCCCCCGGCGCGTGTGTTGATGATACCGGGGCCGATGAGGAGCGGCAGCGCCGCCAGCATCGACAGCGCGAACGCCAGGAGGAGGGGGGCATATTGCCCCCCTCTCCCGGCGGCTCGGGATTCGATACGAGTTGCTTTAGCGGGCTGTTGTCCGATCATCGGTTACGAGCGTGAGCCCAGTGCCCGTGCGCCGAAAAAGATGCCCACGGCGACGAGGGCGATGATGATGCCGGAATAGTCGGCCAGACGAAAGCCACCGGAAGAACCGTCGCTATCCGAATCCTCCGTATCCGCTACCGGCTGGGGGGCAAGAGTCGGCTCGGTGGCCTCGGCCACCGTGGCCGTGGGCTCGACCTCTTCCGGCTCGGGCTCGGCCGTCGCGGTGGGCTCGGATGTTGCCGTCGCCTCGGTCGTAGCCGCAGGCTCTTCCGTCGGCGTGGTTTCGGGGGTCTCCGTGGGTTCATCCGTCGGCGTCGCCTCAGGTGTGGGTGTCGCCTCGGGAGTCGCCGTAGGCTCGTCTGTCGGTGTGACCTCGGGCGTGGCCGTGGGAGGTACCGGTGTCGCGGTGGGCGGCGCCGAGATGTTCACACAGATGGCGTCATAGTAGGCATCGTTGTGTTTGGTGCGATAGGTGGCCTCGCCGCCCAGGTACACGGTGATGGTGCCGCCCTGCGCCTGAGCCTGTACCGAAAGCTGCACCCATTGATCCGGTGTGCCGTTTGGCGCCGACCAGACGATATGGGGCGAATGGGGATCGGTTCCACCGGTGGGATCGATGCCGATGAACAGGCGGTATTCGCCGCCTTTGGAGTAACTCGGGTCGCTCTCCTCAGAGCTCCAGGCCTGAGCCATGGCGCTGAGGGTGACGGTGCTCCCTGCCGGTACGCCCACCTGCTGATAGACACCGCCCCGATGAGTCGAAAAGGTGGAGAACCACTTTTGGGCGAAATTGCCCTCGAGGATACGGCGTTGTCCATGACGATGGGCATCCTCGGGCTTGTACTCGGGCCGCCGGTAGAATCCCTCCTCCTGGCCGGGGCCATCCTGCCACCAGGGATGCCACCCGTTCGCTACCTCGACCTCTGGGGCTCCACGAAACGAAAAGCCCTCCTCAAAGTTGGGGTTGGCTGCGATCTGCCCCGGGCAGTCGGCGCTTACAACCAGGGCGGGCAGGAGCCAGAGTATCAGCGCACAAAGCATGCCTGCGGCGCAAAAACGTACCGGTCGTCGATTCAGCATGGCATTCTCCTTGATTTAATCATGGCAATGTGAGGGCAGCATCGGCTACCATGTAGCCGGCTCCGTCGAGAATCTCCAGCCGCTCGCCGGTGTCCCAGCGATAGAATCCTACGCGCACCTGGCACGCGGTCGGGTCGTACGGCTCTGATAGCGGCGCGATGCGCACATCCTCGATGATGTCTCCGGCGCGCCAGCGGTCGGCGGAGTAGTATCCCTGCGCCGGTGGGCCGTCGCTCTGGCCGATGATCTGCTCACCGCATACTACGTGGCGGAATACTGAATAGTCGGCGCTCACCGCGCCCCCGGCAGCCCAGTAAAGGCTGACCTGCAGGGCGGGCTGCCCGCCGACCGTCAAGGGCTCTAGAGCATACTGCTCCAATCGGATATCTCCCGCCCAAACCGCCCCGGCCGGGCGGGCGATGTCGGCCGCACCGACCTCGTGCCACGTCGTCCCTCGCTCCCGGCTGCGCACCGTCACGTATAGCAGGCGAGACTCGGCATCCAGATCGCCGCGCTCTTGCGCGCCCTCTCTGACGGTGATGATGCGCTCGGGCGGCAGCGCCGCCCACAGAGCGTCCATATCGCCATAGGCCCACATGACGACCAGCAGATCGTCTCCGGCGGGCAGAGCGGGCGGCGCTCCATCGTCGGGCAAAATGTACAGCCCTTCAGATTCAGGCGTCAGGTAGCGGATGCTCTCCCAGTCACGCCACAGGCGCGGGTCCAGCCAGACGATTCGCTCCGACGTGACGTCGGAATCCTTTGCGACCAGTCCGTGGCCGGGCCATCCCGATCCAAGATGCCGGTTGATCTGTGCGGCCAGCTCGGTGGCGCCGCTCTCGAACTGATAATAGGCGGCCTCGCTACGCAGGTGGCGGGTGTAGCGAACCATCCCCGCCGAGCCGCTCAGAATGAGCAGCCCCGCGACCAGCGCCGGAGCAACCCGGCCCCATCCACGGCGCGCCATTTCATCCCACAACGCCCTCAGGCCCAGAGAGGGAAAGAGCAAGAGCACCGGCAGAATACCCACGGCGCGTAGCATGTGTGGGGCGTCCTCGGCCAGGATCGTCGGCAGCAGCATGGTGCCCAGCCAGATGGCGATCAGCCCCGATGCCGGATCGCGTCGCGCCCGCCGCAGAACGATCCCCAATCCGACGACGAACGCCGCTCCCATGAGCGGGTCGTACACCGGCTGAAGGGGGATGTTGTGCCGCGGATTAAAGTCCCCGCGGATAAAGAACAATCCGGCGGTTGCAACGACGTGTCGGGCCAGCGTGCTCCAGGGGTTCCCGCCGTGAATGGCCGGGTTCATGATCGACACCTGTCCGGCGCGACCCAGCGTGCTCTCCCAGTGGGTGACCAGGTAGATGCCCAATGGAGCGGCCACCAGCAGCGCGGCGACGATCAACAGCGCCCATCCCCGGAGCCACAGCATCTGGCGATGATACAGAGCGATATAGATGACGAAAAAAAGCAGGGCCACCGGGCCGAACCGCGCGGCGAGGTAGGTGTAAAGGCTCAGCCCGAATAACGCGCCGGAGGCGAGCATGGCCCAGGGGCGGCGGTGACGCAGGCCATGCCACAGCGCCGCCAGGGCGAGCGCCATGATGGGAGGTAGCGTGACGGCGCGAAACCCCACCCGGCTCAGGTTGACCATCCACACACTGCCGACCGCCAGCGCCGCCGCCAGCACACCCGTGCGCCGGTCGAACAGAGCGCGCCCTATCAAATAGAGGGTGGGGATCGTCAGCGTGCCCACGATCGCCGATACCAGGCGCAGGGCTCCGGGAGAGCGGCCGAATAGAGCGACGGAGAGCGCCTGCAGATAGATGAAAAGGGGCTCGCGGCCGTTGTTGGCCGTGAAAAAGATGGGCGTGTCGCCCTGAAGGACCCGGAGGGCGTCCAGGCCGTTGAACGCCTCATCGTGGTAGAGGCCGGGGGGCCAGCGATCGAGCGCCACCAGCCGCAACGCCGCCGCAATGACCGTCATCGTCATCACGGTGAGCAAGACCACCCTGCATGTTTGCATGGGCCGATGCCACGGCCCGCGTCGCACGCCGTTCAACTGTGGTGTATACCCCCCAAATCGAGGCCATTATAGCACAGGCCCCTGCCGTGTCAATGATGCACCTGCCGGCCTGCCGTCTGTGGAATCCGATCCACCCGCATCAGCGCATTCATGACGCCGTCTCGGCGTGCAGGGTTCCCGTCGTAAGCTACAAAAAGGGTACCGTTGGCGGAGGCGGAGGGATGGCGCCCCCTTCGCCACGATAGTCTCGTGTGCGCTCCAGGGCGTGACGACGTACGGCATCCAGCAGATCACGCCCTTCGGTGGTCGTGCGCAGGGGCATGGAGGGGACGCGGTTGTCGTAAAGGCGGGCGGCCACCTCTATCGGGATCTCGAGGCGGGTGTACACCCAGGCCAGCAGATCGCCATAGAGGGACACATGGCGAAACTCGCCAAACGAGGTGGCGGGCTGTCCATCCCACGTCAACCGACGCAATTCGGCGATGACGGCGCCCTTCAGCAACCCCTCGATCACGGTGACGGTCTCGGGGCCATATCGCCAGTAGTGGGCGGGCTCCAGGCAGGCGAGTTGCGGCTCGTGTTCGACAAACAGCTCCACGGCCGCCTGTCGGCCATACACTTTGTACCCCGAGCTCAGGTCGGGCACGGCATCGCCCCGACAGTGACTCAGGTTCAGGGCGCGCCCCTGCCGGGCCAGATGATAGGCCAGCGCATCGACGGTTACCCCATCCAGCAGCGTCTCCAGTTCACCACGAATCCAGCCCATGGGGCGGTGGCGACTGTTGCGCGCGCCGATCACGATGAGGCGCGAGTGACCATAAGCTGCGACGAGCTGCCCGGCGGCGCGGGCCAGGGCGGGGATATCGGCTGCGGCATGATCGCCATCGCCGTCGCGAATGATGACATACTCGATATCGGGCCGCTCGGCCAGCAGGGCGGCGATGCCCCGGCGAATGGCTCCAAGCTTGCCCTGGTTTTCGGCCAGCGGAAGCACGTTGAACGCCGCGCCCTGCCTGAGCGTCAGTTGCTCGCGTATCTCCTCTACGATTCGGGCCGTGCGGGCGTCCCCATCCACCACCACCCAGACGTTCTCCGGGGGTGAGTAATGATGGCCGTCGCTCAATGTCATCCATAGCAGCCGGCGAACCATCTCGTCCGACGGTGTGGCCGAGAAATAGGCCGGTATCACCACGCCGATCTTTGGAGCCAGCGTCTCTTGCTCTACCCACAGATGATCCAAAACAGTCCCTCCCATTCCGGCGCGCCCGCGTCGGGCGATATATCGGCATATCGGCGGCCGGCATGTTCCGGGGCAAGCATGGCACGAGGCAGGGGATAAGTCAAACGAAGGGGGTATGATCTGACGATGCTCGGGGTGACGGCAACGCTCGAGCAGACATCGTTCGCCCCGACTTGGAAAATGAAAAAGGGTCTCTCCCTAGAGGGAGAGACCCTCTCCGAAACGCCGCGTGGCGCTAAAAGGATGTAGCAAAACGATCGGGCGGGATCATACTGGAATCCCAGTGGCGAACCACCTGCTCCGATGCGCGCTGTTCGCTGAACCACTCATTGACGGCCCGGTCCTGCGCCATCTGCAGGGCGAAGGAATCCAGCTCGCGGTCGGGGTCGTGATCCAGTACGCGGATGATGTGGAATCCAAAGGACGTCTCCACCACGTCACTGATCTGCCCCGGCTCCATGGAGAACGCGGCTTTTTCGAATTCCTCGTCCATCTGGCCTCTGGCGAACCAGCCCAGATCGCCGCCACGATCGCGATTCGCCTCGTCCTCAGAGCGTTCGGCGGCCAGCTCATCCCAGTCGGCGCCGTCGTTCAACTCGGCCAGTACCTGTTCGGCCTCTTCGCGCTCGCTGAGCAGAATATGCTGCGCCTGAATCTGTTCGGCGCGGGTCGGCACCGTGGCCGTGATCGTCTCTGCCACTCTGGCACGCAGTAATTCACCCTCGATCATGGCGCGTAGATCGCTCTCGCCAAAGCCGGTATTCTTCTCTGCGGCCTGGACCCACTGGGTGGAGAGCTCGGTGAACTCTTCCTCCGTCATGGGCGGCTGGGTCGGCAGCGGCTCGACCTCTTCTGTCCCCTCATCCTGAGATCCCGCATCCTCTGCCGCGGCCTCGGCTGCCGACGTAGGGGTCGGCTCGGGAGTGGGCGGATTGCGGTAGTAGCCAAAGCGCTCCTCCAGCGCCACCTGCACCTCATCATCCGAGACTGTGATGCCCTGACGGGCCGCCTCCTGGCGCACCAGTTGATCGTCGATCAACTCTTCCAGGACGGTGACGGGCAGATTGGTTATCTGGGCCTGAATCTGCTGGATCTGCTGATCGAAATACTGCGACAGGAAAGCCTGCTCTTCATCGCCCGTGTCGAACTGCATACGTTGTGATTCCAGTTGAGCGAGATAGTTCCGATATTCCCAACGGCGATAGTTCACCCATTTCTGATAGGTGTCCAATCGAATGGGGGTTCCGGCGACGGTGGCGACGGGCTGACGGGGGCGAAGCACGTACTGATCCAGCAGCCCCCACCCCAGCAGAAGCACCATCAACCCCACAACTGCCGCGGTGCCTCTGACGATCCAGCGCGTGTTGCGTTGCTCGCGCTCACGGCGAGAGATCTGTTTGCGGTTCAGCGGGGTTTCCTGACCCTGAACGGGTCGTCTTTTCTTGGCCATCGATCACTCCTCAACATACACCCTAAACAACGCAGGGGGTATAGGATAGGCCATCCTATACCCCCGAGTAATGCAATTACATCATTGCGCCAGACCACCGTCCGGAGCAGGGTTATCCCACGGCGCCGGCAAGCGCTCAGGAACGAAGGAACCGGGTATGTTCCGACGTATAAGGCAGCAACGCGATCTGCCG